>NZ_JAATOU010000011.1:0-149637 GCF_011806445.1 Pseudoalteromonas sp. HF66 | reverse complement strand
GTTTTGGTAATCGACCTTAGACATTTTTATAAGAGGTCAGGTGAAATAAAAGTTGCTTAGCATGTTTTAGATGGCGCAGTTTTGGTAATCGACCTTAGACATTTTTATAAGAGGTCAGGTGAAATAAAAGTTGCTTAGCATGTTTTAGATGGCGCTGTTTTGGTAATCGACCTTTTAAGTTTTTATAAGAGGTCAAGATAAGTCAAACTGCTTCAGCGACCTCATTCTCTTACTTTTTTCCTTTATAGCCAACGACGAACAGATTTTATGTATTGCTGGTAAGCTAATCCAAACTTCTCTGCCATAAACGTTTCTTCTGGCATAATTTGAAATCGATTCATATAGAGAATAAATACCGGCAGCATTAAAAAACTCGCAATATTGCCAAGATAAATTCCCCAACCAACTAGCATTAATAACATACCAACATACATTGGGTTACGGCTAAACTGATAAACACCACTTGTAACAAGACTCGCTGACTGTTCTGGAATTCGAGGATCAACGGTCGTGCCTTGCATGCGAAATTGATAAACACCTAATAAAGCAAACACCACACCTAAAAATGCAATGAGTAGTGCTACAAAAGATGATGCGAAAAACGAGAAGCTAAAACCCATAAACAAGTCTGCTATGCCCCACATCATCAACGCAATGATCAGCAGCAGCGCGACAGGAGGAATTTTTAATTCTAACTGATTCACACTAGCTCCCCTACTTTCAATGCCTTACCACGACTAATTTGATGACACTGGGCTAAGAATAACTCGGCCGTTGCCATGGCATCAGTGAGGGCGTGGTGCGAACTATAATGCGGTAAGCTGTATCGCTTGCGGCATTCACTAAGAGTTAAATCATCGTGGCCTATTTCGTGCCCTTGCTGGTGCAGGCGTTTTTTTTCTATAACAAAGGTATCAAGAATTAAACGCGCTTTAGCATCTAAGCCAAGCGTTCTGCATGCCTGTTTTAAAAATCCCCAGTCTAGCGCCGCGTTATGAAACACTAAAATACACTCATCAAAATGCTCATGCAGCTTGCCAAGGATCATTGCTAAGCTTTCGCCTGTATCTATGTCTTGTTTTGCAATACCGTGATAAATCGGGCTTTGCTCTAAACTTTGCACATCTTTATTTATTAAATGCTTTGCGCCGCTGAGCTTAATGCACTGATCTTCTATCATCACCCACGCCACCGAGACAATTTCGTGCTGGCGAGGGTCAAGGCCTGTTAATTCCATGTCTATCACTACATAGCGCTCTTTATAAGCATCGGCTGCCAAAAGTTGCTTGCGCGCTAAATACCGACTTAACCAGCGTTTAACCATAACGCCTCCTATAAACTACCGCGAGCAAACTTAAATGCGGCGGCTTGCTGCGCCTGTTTAACCAAATAAAATGCTTCTTTTAATTGATGTCGTTCCAATGAATTCAAAGCATTTGGGTTAATGCAGTTGCTAGGCAACCCCTCTTCGTTAATTTGTGTACCTAAACGCAACTGAGTTAAAAAGCGCCAACAATCTTTTAAGTTATAAAGGTCATCTTTATTAAGTAGTGAAAACTTCATTAATGCATCAATACGCTCTTGGGTATTAGCGCGCTGAATACCTGCTTTGAGAGAATATAAACGTACTATGTCGTTGATTATCACCACACCGCGTTTTTTTAAGTCGAGATACTTATGCTGCTTTTCGTCTTTCTCTAATTTAAATTGATTAAACAAACCAATAGGCACAGGGGTATTTTTAATGTCGCTCGCCATGGCCGCATAGAATAAGTCATTTTTAGAAATGCGCTTTAACTGCTCACAAAAGCGCTCATACAAAGTAGTTGAGCCTTCAATAAAACGTAAGTCAAAAAATATCTTACAATTAAGCATCGCCTCTGGAGTCGGTGAGGTGATCCACTTATAAAATTTATTGCTCCACGCGCTTATTCCCATTCGACACTCAGAGTTGCTCGCCATAATATTGCCAGGACAACGCTTTATACCGCACTCGATTAAATGCTCACAAACATATTCGCCCATGCGTTTAAAGTACGCTTGTTGCTCTTCAGTTAAATCATCTGGTAGCAACAGACCATTATCTTGGTCTGAATGGAGTGTCTGCTCTTCTCGTGCTTGAGAGCCAAAACAGATAAAGCTAAAGCTGGTTGGTGCAGCACCATTATCTTCTTGAAACAAACGAATCAAGCGCGAAGTCAGCGCATCGGTTAAGCCACTTAATAACTTACCAATTAAGGAGATGTCATCAATATTGTTCGAAAAGCCTTTTAATAAACCGGGTATCTCTTGCGAATAACGTTTTAAATCAACCACGCTATGTGCTTTATAAATTCGCCCAATCAATTGCACTGGGTCGCTTTTTTGCTGCCGCAGCAAATCGGTACTGGTGAGCATACCAAGTGGTTTGTGATATTCATCAAGCACTGGTAGATGGTGAATATTGTGTTTAAGCATTAAGTGTAAAGCAGAAAACACGCGATTATTTTCAAAAATAAACTTGGGCTTACAAGTCATGATACTGCTAACAGGCTCTTGTGGGTCAACCTCATCTGCCAATACGCGGTTACGTAAGTCTCTGTCGGTGACAACCCCAACGAGGCGATCATGTTCAGTTAACATAATCGACGAAACCCCCTGTTGTTTCATTTTTTTAGCAGTTTGACGGATACTTGCATCTGGCGCCAAGGTAACGGCCTTACGATTCATCAATTCGCAGATTTTTTTCTCGGACCAACTTTCGTTTTGACTCTTATAATGGGACGACAATAAACGGTTTTTATGGGCGCGAACAAAGTACTGCTCAAATACCTTGTACTCACGGCGTAAATAATCAAATGCCGCTTGGTTTAACATGTAAACAATGCCTTCCTTTTGCACTGAAATGCTATTTTGAATCGCTTCGCCAGTTAACAGTGAAGGAAAACCAAAGTAATCGCCACTCGATAACTTAGTGATCACATCTCCTTTTGGGTCAACTAAATCGTAATCGCCAGAACGAATTAAAAATAATCTTAAGTTATCTGAACTTAACCACTGGTTTTGATTTTCTCGGGTCAGATAAATAATATCGAGATGGTTAACAAAGTACTCGCATGCAGCGCTATCAAGCTGATTAAATGGCGTTTGTTGCATCACAAATTGGGCGACTTCCTGTTGCTCGGTATTCATGGTCATTCTCGCTATAGAATAGAGACAATATCTACACTACCCCTGTTTGAAATAAATAAAAAGCCCGACTTAAGTCGGGCTTTTGAACTTCAAGAGTGTGTTCTCATAAAATGGTTTTATTAGTGCGCGTGTGCTGCGCTCGAACCTTTAGGGTTACGGATACCTTCAACCATTTCTTGGATTTCAACCGGTGTTTCAGCTGTTAGTTTAAGTACGATACCTGCAACTACAAAGTTAACAATCATACCAACTAGACCGATACCCTCAGGTGAGATACCAAATAACCAGTGTGCCGGTGCATTCAATTCAGGGCTTACGAACTTGAAGTAGATAATATAAGCCGCTGTGAATGTAATACCTGTCACCATACCCGCAATCGCACCTTCTTTATTCATCTTCTTAGAGAAGATACCCATAATGATTGCAGGGAAGAAGCTCGCCGCTGCTAAGCCGAAGGCAAAGGCAACAACCGAGGCCACGAACCCTGGCGGATTAATACCAAAGTAAGCTGAAATTACAATCGCTATCATCGCTGCTAAGCGCGCAGCAAGTAGCTCTTGTTTGTCGCTAATATCTGGTTTTAAAGTACGTTTTAATAAATCATGCGATACCGAGGTTGAGATTACTAATAGTAAGCCTGCTGTTGTTGATAGCGCTGCTGCGATACCACCTGCTGCTACTAATGCAATCACCCATGCTGGTAAGTCTGCAATCTCAGGGTTTGCAAGTACCATGATGTCGCGGTCAACTTTAACTTCGTTTGCGCTGTTTGGATCATCAATCTTACCTGCTGAGTAGAACATTTTGCCGTCACCATTTTTATCGTTAAAGGTGATTAAGCCTGTTCTTTCCCAATTTTTAACCCAAGCTGGTGCTTCAGCGTACTCTGTACCGCTACCGTCTTTACCGTTAATTGTATCAATCATGTTTACACGAGCGAATGACGCTACAGCAGGTGCTGTTGTATAAACAATTGCAATGAAAACAAGTGTCCAAGCAGCTGATATACGCGTGTCTTTAACACGAGGAACAGTGAAGAAACGAACGATTACATGCGGTAAACCTGCAGTACCAACCATTAACGCGCCAGTGATTGCGAATACATCAATCATGCTCTTCGAGCCTTCAGTGTATTGCGCAAAGCCAAGCTCGGTACTGAGTCCATCTAGTTTATCGAGTACAAACTGTCCTGAGCCATCGCTAAGCGTTGCACCAAAACCTGTTTGTGGGAAGAAGTGACCTGTCATCATCATTGAAATGAAGATTGCTGGAACAAGATAAGCAAATACTAATACACAGTACTGAGCTACTTGCGTGTAAGTAATTCCCTTCATACCGCCTAATACAGCGTAGAAGAATACAATCACCATACCAATGTAAACACCGGTCTCAATATCTACTTCTAAGAAGCGAGAGAAAACCACACCTACACCACGCATTTGACCTGCGATGTATGTGAAACAAATAAAGATGGCACATAAAATTGCAACAACACGTGCAGCTTGTGAGTAGTAACGGTCACCAATGAAATCTGGTACCGTGAACTTACCAAACTTACGTAGGTAAGGAGCTAAACAAAGTGCAAGTAGTACATAACCACCTGTCCAACCCATTAGATATACACCACCGTCATAACCCGCAAACGAGATAATACCCGCCATTGAGATAAACGATGCCGCACTCATCCAGTCAGCAGCGGTTGCCATACCATTTGCCAGCGGCGGTACACCCCCCCCTGCAACATAGAATTCATTTGTTGACCCAGCACGAGCCCAGATTGCGATGCCGATATAAAGCGCGAAGCTTAAACCGACGATAATAAACGTGAGTGTTTGAACATCCATTGCTTAGCTCCTATTCGTCTACGCCGTATTTTTTATCTAACGTATTCATTTTGAAAACGTAAACAAAAATCAAAGCAACAAAGGTGTAAATAGCGCCTTGCTGGGAGAACCAGAAGCCGAGTTTAAACCCAAAGAAACGTACCTCGTTAAGTACGTCTACCAGTAAAATGCCGAAGCCAAATGACACGACAAACCAAATTGCTAATAATTTAAATAGCAGTGCGAGGTTTTCCGCCCAATAAGCTTTTGCTTGTTCTTCATCTTTAAAAGCCATTTTTTATCCCCTTATGCATTACAAAAAAGTAATGAGTGGTATTAGTTGTCATTAACTAAGTTAGCAAGGGTTCTGATTTATGGAATTGAGACCATAGTCGTAACAGCTAGTTTACGTTTACGTAAACTGCAGAACGCCATTTGTTAACAAACAGTAAAAAACAATATTTAACAACGACTTAACCTACAAAGATAAATTTACGAAATAGCGAAAATAGTAAAAACGAATGATCTGCGACATTAGTCTAATAACAACACAAAAAACAACACTATTTATTAAATATCAATAACTTGTATTTTATTAATAATTATTGCAAAAAATCTTGCCATCGAAATCGCTCATAATTCTGGTAAGGTAGTGTTATTACAATAATTACTGAATTTAAACATGACAGCTGCGCTTTTATTTGTTGCACTCGCCTATATTGGCGTGTTGTTTTGGTTGGCAAATTGGGGAGACAAAACCACTCCTCTTGCAAAAAGAATTAGTCACCACCCATTTGTTTATTCTTTTTCATTAGGAATTTACTGTACATCTTGGACTTATTACGGTTCGGTCGGAACAGCAGCCACCAGCAGTTGGAATTACTTACCTATATTAATTGGCCCTGCGCTGTTATTTTTCTTCGGCCAAGGATTTTTACGCAAATTAGTACTAGTAAGTAAAAAGCAAAATATCACCACCATCGCCGACTTTATTTCAGCTCGCTATGGTAAGCGGCAAACCACCGCCATTATGGTGACGATTATCGCTTTATTAGCGACGATTCCGTATATCGCACTCCAATTAAAAGCACTTAGCAGCAGCTTCTTGCTGTTACAAAACGACAATCGTATCTCCGGCTCTATGCTGGCACTTTCAGCAACACTCATCATGGCAATGTTTGCGATATTCTTTGGTACTCGTAAGGTGGATGTAACCGAATATCGCTCAGGGCTGATGCTTGCTGTTGCCTTTGAATCTATGATTAAACTGCTGGCTTTAGTGGCCGTTGCTGGGCTTGCCTTATACACATTATTTAATTTAAGTACGGTGCAAACCGAGCAGCTAACGGGCTCTATTTGGCAGCACTGGCAGAACTTCGACTTTTTTAGTTTTAACTTTATTGGCCAATCACTAATGGCGGCAGCAGCGATTATCTGTTTACCAAGGCAATTCCACGTTACGGTGGTCGATAACCAAGATAAACGCCACCTTTATACTGCCCGCTGGGCATTCCCACTTTATTTGTTGCTTACAGCAGCAATGATTTTTCCTATTGCCACTGCAGCTATACACCCAGGCATTGGCAGTGGTTTTTCACCTGATAGCTTTGTGTTAGCACTGCCGCTAATGCACGAGAACGCCTTTTTAACGACCTTTGTATTTATTGGTGGTCTATCAGCGGCGACGGCGATGATTGTAGTAGCCACACTCACACTCAGCACCATGATCTCAAATGATGTGGTGCTGCCGTTAATGCTGCGTCGTAAGTTTAAACGTAACCTCATCACCAGCAGCTATAAGTCACAAATTCTCTTAGTAAGACGCTTCACAATTGCTGGTATTTTGATTTTGTCGTATTTCTACCAGCAATGGTTTGGCCATGGTAAAGCACTCGCTAGTATGGGTTTAGTCGCCTTTTCTTTGGTATCACAATTACTCCCAGCCATTGTTGGTGGCTTATATTGGCGAAAAGGTCATGCTTATGGAGTTTATGCCGGATTATTAGCAGGCTTCATTTGTTGGGTCTTGTTCTTAATGCTGCCTATTTTAGATGCGGGTAATAGCCTAAACGCAGAGCTGCAACAAACACTTATTACTCGTGGCACCCTAATCGCTTTATTTGCAAATATAGGTTGTTACATTAGTTTTTCGCTCGGAGCGGATGAACGTTTAATTGATAAAATTCAAGCAGCTGCTTTTGTTAATCCTAAAGAGCAAGCAGTATTCGCAAGACGCTTAAATAAAAACGTTAAAGCCACTGTTTATGACTTTAAAGTGCTGCTACAAACCTTCTTAGGTGTGCAGCGCTCACAACAAGTATTGGCTCACTTTGCGTTATCCAATAACTTAGATGATAACAACGCACACCCAGAGCCTGAGTTTATCGCTTATTGTGAACGTGCCTTAACCGGTGTGCTTGGTGCATCTTCAGCACAAGCGCTGATCCACACGGTTGCTTCTGGTAAACGCATGGCCTTTGAAGAAGTCGTTAACTTTTTTGATGAAACCACGCAAGCTCTGCAATTTAACCAAAACTTACTATTTACCTCTCTTGAAAACCTCAGTCATGGTATTTCGGTTGTTGATAAAGAACTGAATTTGGTGGCATGGAATAAACGCTACGCAGAGATGTTTGCCTACCCAGATGACTTTCTCGAAGTCGGCCAACCTATTGAAGACGTGCTCAGATACAATGCCGAGCGCGGCGAATGTGGCCCAGGTGAAGTTGAGCGTCATGTAGAAAAACGTGTACAGCACCTTAAAAATGGCACGCCCCATCACTTTATTCGCCATCGCCGCAATGGCCAAGTGTTCGAAATGATAGGTAACCCACTGCCAGATGGCGGCTTTGTAACAAGTTTCTCTGATATCACCACGCATATCGAAACACAAAATGCACTTGAAGAAGTAAACATGGATCTTGAAAACCGCATTGAAGCGCGTACTCAAGAAATTCGTACTATCAATAAAGATTTACAAGCACAAATCGATAGCCGGGTACAAACTGAGCAAGCACTTACTTTAGCTAAAAAAGAGGCAGAGCAAGCCAATGATAGTAAAACGCGCTTTCTGGCCTTAGCTAGCCACGATATTTTACAACCGCTGAATGCGGCGCGCCTGTACCTTGCCGCTATAGATGATAAAACCCTTTCGAGTAACAACCTAAACAACTTTGAAAAGCTTGGTGCTAGTTTAGATTCGACGGTGCATTTAATGTCGGCACTTTTAGAAATCGCTAAGCTAGAGCAAGGGGCAATGACCCCTACCCCGCGTCACTTTAGTATTGATGACATACTTGCCCCGCTGAAAAATGAATACGCTATTATGTCGAGCGAAAAAGGTTTAAAACTGACAATACGTTCACAGGGGATTATCGTTCACAGTGATATCACTTACCTACGCCGAATTATTCAAAACTTGGTTTCAAATGCAGTTAAATACACCGAGAGTGGTCGAGTTTTAATTGCTTGTCGCAAACGTAAACATCATTTACGCATTGAAGTATGGGATACAGGTCCTGGTATTAGTGAGGTAGAGCAAGCAAAAATCTTCAATGACTTTTATCGTATTGAAGCCGGTGATAACAAAGGAGTTGGTCTTGGCTTAGGGGTAGTAAAACGAATGGCTGACTTACTCTCTTTACGTTTAGATGTAAGCTCAACACCAGGAAAAGGTAGCCGCTTTAGTATTGAAGTGCCTTATGGTGAAAGCCAATTTATCCAACAAAAAGATACTCCTAAGAAAGGTGTTGAGAATCGCAGCGCAATGAACATTATTGCGGTTGATGATGACCCGGAAAACCTTAATGCTATGGCAAGCCTATTACAAAAATGGCAGGCAAATTATCAACTATTTGATCAAGTTGAGACCGTGATGGCCTATGCCAAAGAGCACCGTGCGCCAGATGTGATTTTAATGGATTATCAGCTTGGCCATGATTGCGATGGTATTACGCTTATTAAAACTCTAAGAGAAATCTGGCAAAGCCCAGTACCGGCAATTTTAATCACAGCAGTACGTGATGAAGCGCTAAAGCAGCAAACCAAAAAAGAGCAAATTCATTACCTTAGTAAGCCTGTTAAGCCCGCTAAACTAAAGGCACTGCTTAACCACAGTGCTTAACCAAAGTTTTTAACAACATCGATTTAAGGCAAAGCTGAGGGCTTTGCCTTAAATTTTTGGAACAACCAACTAAGTGCAACTAGCGATAAGCCTAAACCGATAAACGAAATAGCACGCAGTAACCCGGTTAAGTTTGCCATATCAACCAAGAACACTTTTAATACCACCAGCGCCAATATCCCTAGGCCGAACTTTTGTAATACCGTAATGGTTTTTAACTGCCCTACCACGACTACCAAAGCACCGATGATAAGCCAAGCTAAAGAATAACTGTAAAGCTCTGCATCTGAGGTCGGCAAAGCAAGATTTATAAATTCTCCTTGCCAGTTGTGGCGAATTTCCGCATTGATGTATAACACACTCAACACACCTGAAAATACTGTAAACAGCTTATGCAAATAGCGCTGAGATTTTGTCAGTTGGCTTGCCCAAATTGCAATACTAGCAGGAACTAACCAGAGTAAGAGTAACCAGTTAACAATCGGCCAACTGCCTATATTTATCGGCTCAAAAAACGGATTTACAGCGGTAAAGCTTTTCAGTACGAGCAAGCCACTCAATGTTAATAAAGCAAAACCTGCAACTTCATAAAGTTTACCTAATTGCTCAGTAAATCGTGAACGCATTAGGTAGACACATCCCAATATTCCCCAGTTACAAGTCAGCAAAATATATTCATACACAGACAAATCCGCAAAGTCAGGATAGTGCCCTACCAACTGATAGCTCGTCTCTGTGGTAATAAATAAAGCGATACAATGAAGCATGGCACCTTCTAGCCAAACGCGAACAGTTTGCTGCTGCCAGTGCCTTGCTGCCATGTAAAATAAGCCTGCACATACAGGGTACACAACTAAACTCCAATGCATCCCGAGCAACAGCGCATCACTGTAGTCAGCTGACCAAGGAGCAAAGCTTAACCTAACAAGTAAAGCGCCAACTAAGCCTTTAAGGGGCCAAGTAGGAATACTGAGTTTATGTTTATTGACATAAAAACTGACTAACAACACTTGCGCAGCAAGCGCTAAGGTTAAGCTGCTACCCTCTAATAGCATGGTTAACGCTAAACTAATGTTGGCATTACCACCAAGCCAGTAACTAAATACCTGCATTGGATTTGTACTATTGATTGATAACTTAAATAGCCAAGCAGATAGTGCCAATAATACAAAGCACCAAACCGGATACGCCGTCATCAAGGCATGATCGGGAGTAATGACATATAAGCAACTAATAATCACAAAACTTGAAAGTGAAGCGAGTAAAGCAAAACCTAAGCGTTTAGGGTATTTTCGACCAAACAAAAACCCATAACCAGCAAACAAAGCAATAAAAAATAGCCCTGCTCCATAATTTTGTCTAAAAACAAAAAGCTGCTCAGAATAATCTACTGCATTGTATTGCCCTGTAAGCAAGCACACCACACTCACTACAGCTATTATCAGCCAGTGATCCCATACACTGTTTTTTAATACCAAAAACAACAGTAAAGCCACTAACGACAACATACTAAGCTGCCAGGTTAGTAGCTGGTTACTGCTTATGAGTAAAAGATAAAGTGGCATGACAACAGCTAACAACAGAGGGTTGTCAGGCAGTTGTTTCAATAGCGTTTTAAAGCGATGTGGGCGGTATTCTATTTGTTTAATAGTCAGTCCGAGGCGCGGAATTGCAATCAACAATACGATGCTAAATAGAGCATAAAGATTAATAAACCAGTGCAGGTTTTTCGCTGCACTCATTGCAACCAAGCAATACCAGCCTAAATGCCCCGCCCATAACAGATACCACAACCAATGCCGTTTTACGTAATGTGCGACTAGCGAAGCTGATACACTGACAAAAGCAACATAAGTAAGGAGTGCAACAAAGTCATTACTCCCAGTATCTACCCATACAGGCACACTGTAAGCGCCAATAATACCAATTACAGCCAGCACGGGGCCAAAACGTAATGCCATCCAGCTTGCAGCCAAAGAGACCAAGGTTAAAATGCTAAATGCTGGTAAGGCTTGTAGTAAGCCATAATGGCTGTAGGCTAGTAAGGTCAATGCAAAACAACTAATAAAGCCGCCACTTGCCAGCGCCGCGGGAATATAGTTGCTAAACCCATCAAAGATAATACCTTTACGATGTAAAACCTCAGCCGCGACAATTAAGCTCAAACCAAAAATAGCGCCAAGTATGAGTCGCATGGTTTCGGATAATAAACCGGCTTCAAGTGAATAGCGGGCCAAAAAGATACCACCAAAGGCAAGAGCAACCGCTCCTACCCAAGTTAGCCAATTGGCTTTAATTTGTGTAACGAGTTGGCTAACTAGCGGATTAAAAGTTGCAGGCTTGGGTTTCGTTTGCTGTGGCTTTTTAGCCATTGCCTCACTTGGCTTATTAATGGCTTCAGGCTTTGGTTCTAGTTTTGAAGTGTCGGTCAGATCTTCGTTTAAACTATCAAACGAATTTACAGTATTTGCTTGTGAATTATGAATATATGGCGCGTTAAGTTTTATTCGAAGAGCAGCCACTTCTCGCTTCAAACTAGACAGTTGAAAAAAGGCAATAATGCCAGCAATTGAGCCACCTACAACAACTAATGCTAGTAATATTAGTAACGCAATACCGTCGTCCATACTCACTCCATGTGTACGCTTTAAACAAAAAAGCAAAAACCTTAATTGTTTATATAATAAACACTTAGCAAGAGTAAAGAAACAACGATATTGCGTTCAAGCCGGTTAAGACTGTTCAGTCACCGTACGCTCTAAGGTCATTTTATAACCTGAATAAGTAGTTTCATCGTGTTCAATCACCAAGATATAGTTACCTTCTTCAGTAAAATCCATATCGCTCTGTTGTAATAGCACAATCTGTTGGCCGTTATCTTCAAACACCACATAGGTTGTATAAACTTCGTTATCAACCACCTGCTCTTTTTGGTCGTATTGATCTAAACCTTCAACGACATTACTAGTATCATCAACGGTTTCACCATTGAGAGTGAAATACACATCGACTTCATCAATCTGTTGCCCTACATAGTTATCAATTAAATTAACCACAGTAACTGTGTGGCTATAGCTGCTAGGTGTTAGGTTTTCTTCAATGGTCATCATACGAGGGCCGTAATCTTTGTCATTGTAGAATAGACCAACCGCACTTTGCTCACGCTCTAATGTCATTAAGAAGTTATCAACAATCTTGTCGCCAGCCTCATCTAACATGGCTACGCTATAACTATTTGGTGACATACTCATGTATTCAGAGTAATTATCGTTGCTTACAACTTCGGTATTGGTAGACGTTGTTCCTCTTGTTACTTTAAATTGGGTTTGTGTGTAATCATCAATAGTATTAATAAATCGCAACTGGCCTTGTGCGTCTTGGTGGTTTAGTTGAGTCACCGAGCTACTTGCCGTCACTACATCAAGGGTAATGCCGTCTTCTTCTGTTGCATAACTTGGGCGGATCATCGCCATGTAAGTTGCTTCATCATTAAAGTACAATTTTGGTGATTCAAAAATCACATCAGTGCTACCACTGGCAGTGACATAAATAGTGTAATAACCTTCCTCAAGCGTAGATAGTTCTGGCTCTACCAGGTACTGCGAAGTCATCAGTAACTCTGCGGTATCAAATAAACCGTCATCAGTGGCAATGTAAACATCGTAAATCTTGTCTTCGCCGACGATATTAAAAAAGCCAACATTAAACTCATCCTCTTCGCTTGAAGATGGCACACTGAGCTCAGTAAACGTTGGCTCAGCAAAATCACCATTCATTACTAGCAACTGGGTTTGATCGTCTTTAATTTTAATGGCTTCTTCATCAATAGTGATATAGCTATCGTTGACATCAACATACTTAAAACTTAGCTCATACTCACCCGAGCTGTAATTATGGCGGGTTGATACATCACCAAAATCTGCGCCCGAACGTTCAGTGTCATCAACAAATAAACGTGTATAGGGGCTATTATAAGAGCCATTGTACAGTTGAACATAGCCGCTGTTGCTATTGCTGCTGTCGTCACTAGAACAGGCAGCCAGCACCGAAAGCAAACTTGTGACAACAATTGTTTTAAGCAGAGTACTTTTCATGGAGTTTATTCCTTATTGTTTGTAATAATCTACTTTGACTCAACTAAAGCAATAAAATTCTATATTTTACAAACGATTACCTTCACTTACAGTTACTTACGTTAAGGTTAAAAAGTGTAGAAAATGATGTAGAAAAGCACTTAATTAATCATAATTATGGACAGAAAATCACATTTATAATGAAAGAAGCCTACTTTTACACAAAAAGTAAATAATGGTTACATTTTAGGCGCCTAAGCAATCAAATAAGATAAATTATTAGATAGTTCAATTTGCGCTATGCAGCGCTAAAAAATTAGCAAATAATGGTGTTCACACAAACGGGATTAGAATGAGGACTATGAACACGATTTTAACCACACAATGCGATGATGATGTTGGTCTAATTGCCAAGATCACCGGTCTTTGTCATCAGCATAATTTAAACATTACACGTAATAACGAATTTGTAGATAAAGACGCTAAACGCTTTTTTATGCGTACAGAGTTAAGCGGCGTTATTTCAGATGATTTTTTACCAAGCCTTGCTGAGCTACTGCCTGATGGCGCAGAGCTTGCCCTGCATAGCAACGAAAAAACCAAAGTAGTATTGCTTGCCACCAAAGAAGCCCATTGTTTAGGCGGTGTATTACTTAAGCAATTCGAAAAAGCATTAAATATCGAAGTACTGGCTGTGATTGCCAACTATGCAGATTTAGCTCCGCTAGCTGCAGGCTTTGGCGTACCATTTCATGTGGTGTCGCACGAAGGTTTAAGCCGTGCAGAGCATGATCAACAAGTAGGTGATTTAATTGCCAGCTATCAGCCAGATATTATTGGTCTAGCTAAATATATGCGTATTTTAAGCCCCGAATTTGTGGCGCGCTTTGAAGGTAAAATTATTAATATCCACCATTCATTTTTACCCGCCTTTATTGGTGCAAAGCCTTACCATCAAGCATTTGAACGCGGCGTGAAAATTATCGGTGCTACCGCACACTTTGTTAATAACGAGCTTGATGAAGGACCGATTATTTTACAGGATGTGACGCATGTCAGTCATGCTGATACCGCAGAGATGATGGCAAAAATGGGTAAAGATGTAGAGAAAACGGTGTTCTGCAAAGCACTGCAACTAGCATCTGAGCATAAACTGTTTATTAATGGTAATCGAACAGTGGTGTTCGCTTAAGCTATAAAATGAAGAGGCTGTATGGCCTCTTTATTATTTTTGTTATCAGTAATTTTTATGCCGACTCAATAGGCTCTAATTGTAATTTAGAAGCAATTAATACCGCTTGAGTACGATTATACACACCTAGCTTTCTAAAAATTGCTGTAATGTGTGCTTTAACTGTTGCTTCAGAAATATGTAATTCGTAAGCAATTTGTTTGTTTAACAAGCCTTCATGTAAGTATTGTAAAACCTTATATTGTTGTGGCGTAAGTGAGGCCACTTGCGCTGCAATTTCTTTGTCTTCGCCATCAACAGCAGCCACTTTGTCTTTAAGTTCAAGTGGAAGCCAAACATCGCCTTCAAGAATGTGGTTGATTGCCAATGCAATATCATCTGATGAAGATGACTTAGGAATAAATCCCATCGCACCATACCCCATTACTTTAGAAACTACATTGATGTCTTCGCTGCCAGAAACAACAGCTATTGGTAAGCTTGGATAGTCTTCGCGAATGCGAATAAGGCCGTATAAATCGCCATTGCCTGGCATGTGAAGGTCTAGTAGTAAGATATCAAGATCTTCTTGTTCGCTTAGCACCTGCAAAGTGGTCTCAAAGTTTTCCGATTCAAACACTTCTAAATCAGCGAACTTAGCACTCAATGCCCCTTTCAGCGCTTCACGAAATAACGGATGATCGTCCGCTATTAAAAACTGACTCATGGTTCACTCCTAATAAATTCGGCTGACACCTATTTCTAAGTGACAGCCGATATACTACGTTTAGAATCAACTTCTAATCAAGTTTTTAACGCGATTTTAACGATTTAATCGGTTTTCGATTAGCTCATCAACAACACTTGGATCGGCTAGTGTAGACGTATCACCAAGCTGTTGGTGCTCGTTTGCCGCAATTTTACGTAAAATTCGACGCATGATCTTACCAGAACGTGTTTTTGGTAGACCCGGAGACCATTGGATCATATCTGGTGAAGCGATTGGGCTTAATTCTTTACGAACCCAGTTACGTACCTCTTTCGTTAGTTCATCGCTCACTACAACACCTTCATTTGGTGTGATGTAAACATAGATGCCCTGACCTTTAATATCATGCGGGTAACCGACTACTGCAGCTTCTGCTACTGCTTCGTGAGCAACCAATGCACTTTCGATTTCTGCAGTACCTAGGCGGTGACCTGATACGTTAAGTACGTCATCTACACGGCCTGTGATCCAGTAGTAGCCATCTTCATCACGACGACAACCATCACCTGTGAAGTACACGCCTGGGTATGCTGAGAAATAGGTTTGTTCAAAGCGTTCATGGTCGCCATAAACTGTACGTGCTTGTGATGGCCAGCTATCTAAAATAACAAGGTTGCCGTCAACCGCGCCTTCAAGTGTATTCCCTTCAGCATCAAATAGTGCAGGGGCAATACCAAAGAACGGACGTGTTGCTGAGCCTGGTTTCATATCTGTCGCACCTGGTAATGGTGTGATCATGATGCCACCAGTCTCTGTTTGCCACCACGTATCTACGATTGGGCAATTTTCGTTACCAATATGCTCGTAATACCACGCCCAAGCTTCTGGGTTAATTGGCTCACCCACTGACCCCATTACGCGTAAGCTTTTGCGTGTTGAGGTAGCTGTTGGTTCATCACCTTTTGCCATTAGAGCACGAATAGCCGTTGGTGCTGTATATAGGATAGTCACGTTGTGCTTATCAATCACTTCACCCATACGGCCCGCTGTTGGGTAGGTTGGTACACCTTCAAATACCACTTGCGTGCAGCCATTCACTAATGGGCCATAAGCAATGTAGCTGTGACCTGTGATCCAGCCCACATCAGCACTACACCAGAAAATATCATCTTCTTTTAGATCAAACACGTATTCATGTGTCATCGATGCATAAACGAGATAACCCCCGGTTGTATGAACTACACCTTTTGGTTGACCCGTTGAGCCTGAGGTATAAAGAATGAAAAGCGGATCTTCTGCATTCATTGGCTCTGGTTCACACTCAGCAGGTAAGTCAGCGACAAGTTCATGCCACCAAATATCATGGCTATTCCACTCAACTTCACCACCGGTTAACTGATGCACAATAACGTGCTCAACCGTGGTAACTGAATCTTGTGATACCGCTTCATCAACATTTGCCTTAAGTGGTACGCAATTGCCAGCACGACGACCTTCGTCTGAAGTAATTACCACTTTAGCGCCTGAATCATTAATTCGGTCAGCAATCGCTGATGGAGAGAAACCACCAAATACCACAGAGTGAATCGCACCAATACGTGCACAAGCTTGCATAGCGTAAATAGCCTGTGGTGTCATTGGCATGTAAATAGCGACACGGTCACCTTTTGATACGCCTAATTTTTTAAGGCCATTGGCTAGTTTAGCTACTTCGTCATGAAGCTGTTGGTAGCTAATATTTTCGTTGTGTTCAGGGTTGTCGCCTTCCCAAATGAGGGCTGTTTTATCGGCTTTAGTGGCAAGGTGGCGGTCAATACAGTTATAAGATGCGTTAAGTTGGCCGTCTTCATACCAGCGAATGCTGATGTGGCCTTTGTCGAATGAGGTGTTCTTTACTTTATTATAAGGAGTTGACCAATCAAGACGTTTACCGTGCTCTCGCCAAAATCCTTCAGGGTCATCAATAGATTGCTTGTACAGTGTATTATATTTATCGTTATCAACTAGTGCTGCATTCTTGATATGCGCTGGTACTGGATAGATACTTTCTGACATTGTTGTCGTCTCCATTTTAATTACTTGCCTACGGCCTGCTTCAAGGATCACTCAGCAAAGCCCCTGAAAGTATTAGACCTTAGTTGTATATCTTGCCATTTAACAAAAAACTTCGAAATTGCCTTCTATAATCTAGTCCAATGTTAGGTTGGATGCGATTTAACGACCCATTCCACCTTAGTCTAATAGACCAATAGATAATTGAGAGAAGTCATTTCTTAAACAACAGTGATACAACAACATTAATGCAATCAACAAGTAGCTTCGACAGGAATACACATTATGACAACAACAAAAGTAACCGCATTAAAAACACTCACAGCTTCAGCTGTTTTATGTGCACTTGCAGGTACCGCTAACGCCGCAACCATTGGCAACACTGACGTTTCTTATGGTGGCTATGTAAAACTTGATGCCATGTGGAGTGATTACTCTGCAGGCGTACCAGCTGGCGGCAGTATTGGCCGTGACTTTTACGTACCGGGTACAACACCGGTAGGCGCAGACAGCGACAGCGATGCTGTGTTTGACATGCATGCACGCCAATCTCGCTTTAACCTAGGCACAGCAACAAAGTTAGACGATGGTAAAACCATTAAAACTAAAATTGAAATCGACTTTATTGCTTCAGCGCCAGGCGGTAATGAACGTGTTAGTAACTCTTACGCGCCTCGTATTCGTCAAGCATTTGTGACTTATGATGGTTGGTTATTTGGTCAAGCTTGGTCAAACTTCCAAAACGTAGGCGCATTACCTGAAACGCTCGACTTCGTTGGTCCTGCTGAAGGTACTGTGTTCGTCCGTCAAGCACAGGCACGCTACACCACAGGTAATTGGTCATTCTCTATCGAAAACCCAGAGAGTACAGTCACTGTTGGCGGAGCACGCGTAGCTACCGATGATGCATCAATGCCAGACTTTACAGCACGTTACGCACATAAAGCTGATTGGGGTGAATTAGTATTTACCGGTCTTGCTCGCCAGTTAACTTATAAACAAAATGGTATTGATGCTGATACATCATCGTTTGGTATCAGTGCCTCAGGTAAAGTTAATTTTGGCCAAAATAACCTTAAATTTATGCTTACTCAGGGTTCAGGTTTAGGCCGCTACATTGGTCTAAATGTAGCTAATGGTGCTGTTCTTGACGGTGATGATCTAGATGCAATTGATTCAACATCAGGCTTTATTGCCTACCAACAACACTGGAACAGCCAATGGCGCTCAACTTTCCTTTACTCATTCTTCTCAGCAGATAACAACACAGATTTACTTGCTGTGACTGGCGATCCTACAGAAATGAGCCAAAGCTATAGTGCCAACCTTTTATATTCGCCTGTTAAAAAGCTTACATTTGGTGTTGAATTTAAACATGCTGAGCGTGAGTTAGAAAGCGGTGCAGACGGCGATATGGATCGTCTGCAATTCTCTGCAAAATATGTGTTTTAAGATTTAAACTCGTTTTACTTCCTGAAGCGGCTTCGGCCGCTTTTTTTATATCTCCTTTTTATATTTCTATGCCCTTTAAACTTTTTTACAAACAATTATTCACTAAAACAAAAACCCTAATTGCAAATTATTTTCATTTAGATTAAATTACGCATTAATTTCACTATTCATTGAACTAATTGGAACTTTGCATGTCATCAACAAAATTTTTGCGCTTATCTCAATTAAGCCTTGTGACCTCAGCACTTTTAAGTGGCCACGCTTTTGCAGAACAACAAAAAGAAGAACAAGCAATTGAAAAAATTGCCGTTTATGGCCAGCATCATAAAAACTACATCACTGAAGAAGCACAGTCGGCAACCAAATTAGGGCTAACAATTAAAGAAACACCGCAGTCAATCTCTGTTGTTTCACGTGCTTTAATGGATGACTTCTCACTTGATAACATCAATGCAGTGTTAGAAAGTACGCCAGGTGTGACTGTTGAGCAAATCGAAACTGACCGTACTTATTTTAAAGCCCGCGGTTTTGAGATCACCAACTTCCAAGTTAATGGCATGGGTATGCCACAAGACAACGGTTCAATCCAAGGTACTCTTGATACTTCTATTTTCGATAGTGTTGAAATTGTACGTGGTGCCAATGGTTTAATGACAGGTGCTGGTAACCCATCGGCAACTGTGAACATGGTTCTAAAGCGCCCTACTTACCAAACACAAGTCAATGCGTCTGTATCCTATGGCTCTTGGGACAACAAGCGTTTAGAGCTTGACGCTTCAACTGCTATTAACGAAAACCATGCTGTACGCGCTGTATTCACTAAGCACAAAACTGAGTCATACCTTGACCGCTACGAGCAAGATAAAACAATTTATTACCTAGCCTACGAAGGTCAGCTAACTGATAGTACAGTAGTAACTGCAAACTACGTAAATCAAAAGAAAGATGCTGACAGCCCACTTTGGGGTGCCTTACCGCTTTATTACAGCGATGGTTCTGCAACAAACTTTGATGCTTCAACCAGCACAGCATCTGACTGGTCATACTGGAATAACACGACAGAGCAGCTGTTCTTATCAATTGAGCAAGCAATCACCAATACTTGGTTCTTAAAAGCAAGCTACGCGCACTTAGAAAATGAGCAAGACTCGGAGCTTTTCTATGTTTACGGCACACCAGATAGAGAAACTGGCCTTGGCTTAACGGGTTATGCGAGTGAATATGACCACAAAGATAAGCACGACATTTTAGATATCTACGCAACAGGTAAATTTAATTTATTTGGTATGGAGCATGACCTGTCATTTGGTGTAAACCAAGCAGATATGGATTACAAAGATAAATCATTGTATGACTACACTACCGGTAATGGTTTCCCAGCAATGCCTGAACTAGGTGGCTGGGATGGTGTTGCGCCAGTTCCAACACTTACTGATGGTTTAACAGGTGCTGATATCACTAGCCGTCAACGCTCTGCATATATTTCAACGCGCATCCGTGCCACTGACGCATTTAGTGTTTTAGCTGGCGTGAGCCAGGTAAACTGGGAAACTGAGGGCGAATCGTACGGCGTCGCAAAAGATAAAGACAGTGACCAAACAGTGCCTTACTTCGGTGCTGTGTATGATATCAACGAGCGCTTTTCAACTTACGCAAGCTACACAGAAACATTTGTGCCGCAAACAGAACGTGACATTAATGGCGATTACTTAGACCCTATCACAGGAAAAAGCAGCGAAATTGGTGTAAAAGCACAGCTACTTGATGACGACTTGTTTGTAACAGTTGCTTACTTTGATGCTAAACAAGTTGGCCTTGCTGTAGCTATCCCTGATTCATTACCTGATGACACGCGCTACTATGGCGCAGATGGCATTAACAGCGATGGCATTGAAGTAGAACTTAGTGGTCAAATCAACGAAACACTAAGTGCAAGCTTCAGCTACAGCAATCTAAACATTGATGGTGATGAGTTAGTAAAAGACTACACACCTGAAAACCAGTTCAAACTTGCTGTAACTCATAAAGTGCCTGAGATTGATGGTTTAACCTTTGGCTTAAACTATCGCTGGCAAGACGATACAAAACGCGTACAAGTTCGTGATGCGGCAACAAATGCTGCACTTATCACTACTACGCAAGATGCGTATGGTCTTTTAAACCTAATGGCAACGTACGATATTAATGACAATATGAGCGTTAACTTGAACATTAATAACGTGACCAACGAAAAGTACATCCACAGTCTTTTCTGGGCGCAAGGCTATTACGGTGCACCGCGTAACTACTCAGTGTCTTTCAACTGGCAGCTATAATTTTATAAAGCGACAAGTTTTAAGCTTTAAGTACATTAAAAGCCGCATCATATGCGGCTTTTTTATTACCCCATTTTACTCTAAGAGCAAAAAACATAGCGAATAACCTTCACTTCATTGCACCTTATAAATTTTTCTGTAGTGTATTAAAAAATGAATATTTTAGTTATTTGGTACAGATTAATGGATGCTAAAAAATCGAAACGCTCTAGAAGATGTCCAGATTGTGGATGGAAGTTTCCAATAGCCAAAGCGAGTACACCAATAGACAGGGTTAATGGTAAACTATTCACTTGCCCTGATTGCCAAACAGCTCTAATATATCGAACCGACACAGAACTGATGTATCGAATCTTCACACTGATGACAATACCGGCTACCAGCTTGGCATTCATATATGACGATAATGCGCTATTTGAAACAATAGCGATTTTTTTGATAATCCCTCTGGCAACTCTTGCTGCTATTTTATGGCGTCGTAGCGAATATATTGAACGTGTAAAATAACTTAAAATTGTCACTGAATTGAAAATGCGACAAACTACTGCCTACTCCAACAGCTGCGGGTTTATCCCGCGTTATTACGCATCAAGCAATTAAACGCGATATAAAATCGCTGCTACAAGCACCCATAAAAAAACCGCTAACAATGTAGCGGTCTTTTTGTGTTAAGTGCGGGTCAAA
The DNA here is from genome assembly GCF_011806445.1 of Pseudoalteromonas sp. HF66. Classification (NCBI taxonomy): domain Bacteria; kingdom Pseudomonadati; phylum Pseudomonadota; class Gammaproteobacteria; order Alteromonadales; family Pseudoalteromonadaceae; genus Pseudoalteromonas; species Pseudoalteromonas sp. HF66. The sequence goes on along the minus strand of NZ_JAATOU010000011.1, from coordinate 128,064 downwards.
TCACGCTTAACTGTACTTTTTTAGCGGTACTTATAGCTCGTCTTCAGCTATTAGGCCTGCATCTTCACCATCTTCAGGTTGCACAGTTGCTTGAAGTAATAGCATCTCACGTAACTTACCTTCGATCTCATCTGCGATCTCAGGGTTGTCTTTTAAGAACTTAATTGAGTTTGCTTTACCTTGACCAACTTTGTTGCCATTGTAGCTATACCAAGCACCTGATTTTTCAACAATCTTATGCTTAACACCTAGGTCTATTAACTCGCCTTGTTTAGAAATACCTTCACCATACATAATGATGAACTCAGCTTGTTTAAACGGCGGAGCAACCTTATTCTTAACTACTTTAACGCGGGTTTCATTACCTACAACCTCATCGCCTTCTTTCACTGAACCAATACGACGAATATCGATACGTACTGAAGCGTAGAACTTAAGTGCGTTACCACCCGTTGTTGTTTCAGGGTTACCAAACATAACACCAATTTTCATACGGATTTGGTTGATGAAAATACATAGCGTGTTTGAACGCTTGATGTTACCTGTAAGCTTACGTAATGCTTGTGACATTAAGCGAGCTTGAAGACCCATGTGTGAGTCACCCATGTCGCCTTCGATTTCAGCTTTAGGTGTTAAAGCTGCTACCGAGTCAACAATCACAACATCAACAGCACTTGAACGAACTAACATGTCACAGATTTCTAATGCTTGCTCACCAGTATCTGGCTGAGAAACAAGTAAGTCATCGATGTTTACACCCAATTTTTGTGCGTATACAGGATCTAGAGCGTGCTCAGCATCTACGAATGCACAGGTTTTACCTTGCTTTTGAGCTTCAGCGATAACTTGTAAAGTAAGCGTTGTTTTACCTGATGATTCAGGACCATACACTTCAACAATACGACCCGTAGGTAAACCACCAATACCTAATGCGATATCGATACCCAGTGAACCTGTTGAGATTGCTTCAATATCTAGGGCTTTGTTGTCGCCCAGTTTCATAATTGAGCCTTTACCAAATTGACGCTCAATTTGTGATAAAGCAGCGTCTAAGGCTTTTTGTTTGTTATCGTTCATTCTGTTCTCCAAATCCGGCTAATGCAGACAGTATACTGTATGAAATCACAGTATCAAGCTAATTTTCAGATTTTATCAGTTCAATTATACTTTTTAATGAATAAACAATAGCTTGCAGCCTAACTTCAGCTCTATCGCCAGAAAAAACCTGCTGGCTTGGGTAGTTTTTACCTGAAAAATGAATACAAAACCATACTAAGCCCACAGGCTTATCCAGTGTTCCACCACCGGGGCCTGCAATACCTGAAATAGCTATTGCGATATCTGCGTTTGCAGCTTTAGCAGCACCCGATGCCATTTCAACAACTGTTTGTTCACTAACCGCACCGAAACTGTTTAAAGTTTGCTCATTTACGCCAATTAGCTCTTGTTTTGCTTGATTACTATAAGTGACAAACGCTCGATCAATATAGTTAGAACTACCAGGGGTATCAGTTAAGGCATAACTAACGCCACCACCGGTGCATGATTCTGCGGTAGTGATCCATAAGCGTTTATCCGTTAAAATAGATCCTAATTTCGCAGCAAGTGTTTTAATCTCTTGATGTAATTTCATATTCAGCCTTTGGGTAAATACATGTCGTTTGATCTTTATGCACCGCACACTATAAAACAACAAACCCCTATGATGCAGCAGTATCTAAAAATAAAAGCCGAGCATCGGGACATTTTATTGTTTTATCGTATGGGCGACTTTTACGAACTTTTCTTTGATGATGCCAAGCGTGCAGCACAACTTCTTGATATTTCTCAAACACATCGTGGTAAAGCCGGTGGTGATCCAATACCAATGGCAGGCGTACCCTATCACGCAGTCGAAAACTACTTAGCTCGCCTTGTACAAATGGGTGAATCAGTGGCTATTTGTGAACAAGTTGGTGATCCTGCTACCAGCAAAGGCCCAGTTGAACGTAAAGTAGTACGTATTGTTACGCCGGGCACGATTTCTGACGAAGCGCTGTTACAAGAACGCCAAGACAACCTGCTAACCAGTATTTGGCAAAATAAACAAGGCGCTTATGGTATTGCTTATTTAGATATTAACTCTGGCCGATTCAATGTATTAGAAGTTAATACGGATGAAGCGTTTAGTTCAACATTACAGCGTTTAGCCCCTGCTGAACTGCTTTATAGTGAAACATTTGCAAATGTTCACCTAATTGAGCATATCAAAGGCGTGCGTCGCCGCCCAGAATGGGAGTTTGATTTAGATACTGCTCAGCATTTACTATGCGACCAATTTGGCACCAAAGATTTAGTAGGTTTTGGTGTAGACAAAGCACACGCGGCTTTAGTTGCTGCAGGCTGCTTAATGCAATACGTAAAAGATACTCAGCGCATTGCCTTACCGCATATTCGTGCTATTACCCTTGAGCAAAATGAACACGCGGTGATCTTAGATGCAGCGACCCGTAAAAACCTTGAACTAACAGTTAATTTATCGGGCGGTTACGAGAATACACTTGCACAAGTACTTGATAAAACAGCGACTGCAATGGGTTCTCGCTTATTAAAACGCCGTATTCATACCCCAGTGCGCAGCAAAACAGAGCTCAATTCGCGACTAAACGCTATCAGCGCAATTATCAATGCTCAATTATGTGGTGAGCTACAAGAATCGTTAAAGCAAATTGGCGATATTGAACGTGTTATTGCACGTTTAGCGCTTTGCACAGCAAGGCCGCGTGATTTAACGCGCCTTCGAAGTGCACTGCAGGCTCTAGCGCCACTACACGAATTACTTATGGATGCTAACGATCCGCGTATTAGCCAAATTATTGCAAAGTCGCAACAGTTACCTGAACTACAAGATTTACTAGAACGTGCTGTAATCGAAACCCCACCGGTGCTTATCCGTGATGGGGGTGTAATTGCACCAGGTTATAACAGCGAACTTGATGAGTGGCGTGCGCTAAGCCAAGGTGCAACAGATATTCTTGAAAAGCTTGAAGAACGTGAGCGTGAGCGTACAGGCATTAGCACCTTAAAAATTGGCTATAACAAGGTCCACGGCTTTTTTATTGAAGTAAGCCGCGCTAATTCACATTTAGTTCCTGCGGATTATATTCGCCGCCAAACGCTAAAAAATAATGAGCGCTATATCATCCCTGAGCTTAAAGAGCACGAAGATAAAGTACTTGGTAGCCAATCAAAAGCCCTCGCGCTTGAAAAACAGCTATATGAGCAATTATTTGAGTTTATTGCTCCGCACATTGAGCAGCTACAAACAATGGCAGCCGTACTGGCAGACTTAGATGTACTGAACAATTTAGCAGAACGAGCGCAGGCGCTTAATTATGCTAAGCCAATACTGTGCGATAACGATAACATAAGTATTAAACAAGGTCGCCACCCGGTGGTAGAGCAGGTTATGAAAGACCCGTTTATTGCCAATCCAGTAGAGCTTAATAACGACCGTAAAATGTTGATTATCACAGGTCCAAATATGGGTGGTAAATCAACCTACATGCGTCAAACTGCGCTTATTGTTCTGATGGCCCACATTGGCTGTTACGTTCCTGCTGATAGTGCAGAAATCGGTAATATTGACCGTATCTTTACGCGTATTGGCGCAAGTGATGACTTAGCATCAGGGCGCTCAACCTTCATGGTTGAAATGACAGAAACTGCAACGATTTTAAATAATGCTACAGCACAATCACTGGTGCTGATGGATGAAATTGGTCGCGGCACCTCAACCTATGATGGGTTATCGCTTGCCTATGCAACAGCTGACTATTTAGCATCAAAAATTGCCGCCAAAACCTTATTTGCGACCCACTATTTTGAGTTGACAGAACTCGCCGAGCAAAAAACAGGACTGGTGAATGTGCACCTAGATGCCATTGAGCATAACGACACAATTGCCTTTATGCATACCGTTCTTGAAGGCGCTGCAAGCAAGAGCTTTGGCTTACAAGTTGCAGCCCTAGCAGGTGTGCCAAAGGCGGTAATCCAACAAGCAAAACAGAAACTTAAAATGCTCGAAAATCACCAACCTGTTACAGCCCCAATTGAGCAGCAACAACAAACATTAAGTTTTGATGATGAACCTTCCGAGCTTGAATTAACCTTAGAACAGCTTGACCCAGATAGCTTAACGCCAAGGCAAGCTCACCAACTACTGTATCAATTAAAAGATTTACTGTAGGTATAAAGTTGATATAAAAAAAGCTGACATTACGTCAGCTTTTTTGTGTGTTCTAGACCCAAAGGCCTAATACCCTTGATCAGGTATACATTGTTGTCAAATTAGGTGAATTGATCGAATAGGCTGTCTGTGCTTAAGCCTTCGTGTTGCAAAATATCTTTTAAGCGACGTAATGCTTCCACTTGAATTTGTCTAACTCGTTCACGTGTTAAACCAATTTCACGACCAACATCTTCAAGTGTTGATGGCTCGTAGCCTAGCAAACCAAAACGACGAGCAAGTACTTCACGTTGTTTTGGATTTAATTCCCCAAGCCAATCAACAATGTGTTTATTAATGTCGTTGTTTTGTACTTCGCCCTCAGGACCATAGTCTTTTTCATCGGCGATTATATCTAATAGCGCTTTGTCATTTTCACCACCAATAGGTGTGTCTACAGAGGTGATTTTTTCATTCAAACGCAGCATCTTAGTAACATCTTCAACCGGCTTATCTAAGCACTCTGCAATTTCTTCTGCGGTTGGTTCATGATCAAGTTTTTGCGTCAATTCACGGGCAGTTCTTAAATAAACATTAAGCTCTTTTACCACATGAATAGGTAATCGAATCGTACGTGTTTGGTTCATGATGGCACGTTCAATGGTTTGACGTATCCACCAAGTAGCGTAAGTTGAAAAACGGAATCCTCGTTCAGGGTCAAATTTCTCAACGGCTCTGATAAGGCCTAAATTACCTTCTTCGATAAGGTCAAGTAGCGCAAGGCCACGGTTGTTGTAGCGGCGGGCAATTTTTACCACTAAACGTAAATTACTTTCGATCATTCGCTTGCGAGAGGCTTCGCAGCCTTTCAGTGCTTTTCGAGCAAAATAGACTTCTTCTTCTGCACTTAGCAGCGGAGAAAAACCAATCTCACCTAGATACAGTTGTGTAGCATCTAGATTTTTGGCAACTTCTTCTTTTGCAAAAATTTCATCTTCGTTGTCGACTTCTTCTAATAATTCAGAAGATTCTTCTTCGACTACCGTGTCTTCAAATTTATCGTCAATCGTGTCAGTTTTTTTCTCAAGTTTTGCTGTGTGACCCATAAGCGTCCTCCCGAGCAAATATGTGATTGAGCTAAATCACTTTATCAATACCCTAAATGGCTAAGGTAGATACTTAGCAGGATTGACTGCTTGACCCCGATAACGAATTTCAAATCTCAAAGCCGTAACCGAAGAGTCTGAACTGCCCATTTCTGCTATTTTCTGCCCCGCCTTTACTTCCTGTTTTTCCTTTACAAGCAACTTTGAATTGTGCGCATAAGCACTTAGGTAATCATCATTATGTTTCAGAATAATTAAATTACCATACCCCCTCAATGCGTTGCCCGCGTATACCACAGTTCCATGTGCAGCAGCTAAAACAGAAGCCCCTTGTTTATTAGTAATTTGTAATCCTTTAAAGCCATTCTCTTTATTAGAGAATCGTTGTGTTACTTTACCTTTTGCAGGCCAGCTCCATACAACTTTTGCATTAGAATTACTGTTTTTATCACTAATTATTTTGTTGGCTTGTTTCTGAACATACTCTCGTTGTTTTGGCTGATCAAGCTCTTTCTTTAATTTTTTGTTATTTTTTTGTGTATAAACAGTAGACTTTTTACTCAAATTCGTATATTTTTTCGTCTTTTTTGGTTTTTGTGCCGATTTTTTAAGCAGCACTCTCTGCCCCGGGAAGATAGTATAAGGTGCTGGAATATCGTTTATTTTTGCAAGAGTGCGAAAATCTTGCTGAGCGCTGAAGGCAATTGAGTACAAAGTATCTCCCTTTTTGACTACATATTTTGAGCCAGAGATATTTACTTTGCGAGTGGCTGGTTTAACTTTATTATCTAAACTACTGACAGGCGCCGGTGCTTCGCGAGAAGTACAACCAAAGAGCAAAATACTAAGAAACAAAGTAACATAGACTGTTAACTGCCTGCTCATCGTAAAATGCTCCTTATCGTACTAATTTAATGGTTTTGCGGGTTATCGCAGTAAAAAGTACGCAACCACTACTAAAACAACTAATCCCCAGCCAAGCGCTTCAACATATTGACGTAATTTTTGTTCCATTTTAACACCCCCCCACTTCATTAAAGCCGACACTAAGAAGAAGCGTGCACCACGGCCTATTGTCGAGGCAATTAAAAACGGCAAGAATGCCATTTGCATCAAGCCTGCACCTATGGTGAAAACCTTATAAGGTATAGGTGAAAAGCCCGCTAAGAAAACAACCCATACACCATAGTTTTCGAACCAGCTTAATGCAGTATCAAATTTAGCTTGCCAACCCATTTGTGTGATGAGTGGTTCAACCACAGGTTCAAATAACCAAAAACCAAGTAAGTAACCTAAAATACCACCGATTACAGAAGCTATGGTGGTAAAGCTGGCAAAGCGCCACGCTTTATCTGGTTGGGCTAGCGACATAGGCGCTAGCATGACATCCGGCGGCACCGGAAAAAAAACGGATTCAGCAAAGCTCATCCCTGCTAAATAGCGCTCTGCATGGCGGTGTTTAGCCCATATAAGCGCCATATCATATAACTTAGTAAACAACTTCAAAGTTTAACGTCCTATTCAATATCACCAGGTACCAAAGGTACAAATCGTACTGGTGCAACTTTATGTTCTGTAAATGTGTCGCCATTTCTAACGACCATCATTAATTGCTGATCTTGCTCACCAATAGGAGCAATCATAACGCCCCCATCAGCAAGTTGTGCAAGTAGCCCTTGCGGCATAGTGGCAGCTGCAGCTGTAACAATAATTCCTTCAAAAGGTGCTTGTGACTGCCAGCCCTGCCAACCGTCTCCGTGTTTCATGGTGACATTGTATAAATCAAGCTTGTGTAAACGGCGCTTTGCTTGCCATTGCAGTGCTTTGATACGCTCCACCGAGCACACTTTAGTAAAGGTTTTTGCCAGTATTGCGGTTTGATAGCCGGACCCAGTACCAATTTCAAGCACTTTGTCACGTACCCCAGCTAAGCGAAGTAATTCTGTCATGCGCGCCACAATATAGGGCTGCGAAATCGTTTGTCCTTGACCAATTGGCAATGCGGTATTCTGATAAGCTTTGTGCTGTAAAACATCATCGATGAAAATATGTCTGGGTGTCGAGGCAATCGCTTCAAGCACAGTGCTATCTTCTACACCCTCGCGTTTTAATAATTCAGCTAATGCGAGTGCGCTGCGATTATAATTAGTCAGCACTATTAATCTCCATATTTGCTAACCAGCTATCAACGGCTTGTAAGCTTTCTTTCGCCGTCATATCAACACTGAGAGGTGTGACTGATGCGAAACCATTATTAATGGCGTAAAAATCAGTACCTTCACCAGCATCACTTTCAGCACCTAAAGTCCCATACCAATAAATATCACGACCCCATGGATCTTGTTGTTTAGTCATGGTTTCAGCTTTATGGCGCGAACCTAAACGGGTTACCTTTACGCCTTTTAGCTCAGTTAGCGGAATATCTGGCACGTTTAAGTTGATGATTTGATCTTTCGGTAATGGGTGCGAAGCCAACTCTTTAATAATGCTTACAGCAACGGCCGCAGCAGTCTCAAAATGATTTCCTTCTTTAGAGCATAACGAAACAGCAATAGCAGGTAGTCCTAGATGGCGTCCTTCGGTAGCAGCTGCAACAGTACCTGAATACAAGGTATCATCACCTAAATTTGCACCGTGGTTTATACCGGCTACAACTAGATCTGGCTGCTGTTCAACTAATTCATTAACCCCTAAATGCACACAGTCAGTCGGCGTGCCATTAATCGAAATAAAGCCATTATCAAGCGTGGTTGCACGCAATGGATTCATTAGCGTTAATGAATTACTTGCGCCACTACAATTGCGATCTGGAGCCACTAAGGTCACATCAGCAATTTGCGTTAACGCATGATACAAAACCGCAATCCCTTTAGCATGCACGCCATCATCATTGCTTAGTAAGATTTTCATTTACGCATCCTTTTGTTTTTGTTCTTTAGGGCTAGCGTCTTGATACTCCACCAGCTCTCTTAACAAGGCTGTAGCAAAACAACCTTTTGGCAAACCAAAACTTAACTTTAAAGTGCTTTCGTCAATGGTTTCAACTGCCAATGAGTCTGGAATAAGACGTAACATTCTACGTTCGTTCTTAAGGCCTAACTCGCTTAGCCCATCTATCCAAGATTGATAAGGTTCGAGCCACATTTTTTCGGTCTTGGTCAAACCCTTTTCGCCTTTACCAACCATAGGGGCCGACATCATAATATCGCCAGACGCTAAACGCGCTATATTGTCATCACTTATATTGTCTTCAAAAAACGCATTACTTCCGCTAAGCATAAACACTTCGCGGTGCATTGTTTTAGCAAGGCCATGCTCGGCAACACGCTTGCTTACTATTTCATTAAAGACATAAGAGCGTGCAGCTGAAATAACTAAACCACGCAATTTTTTATCACGGATACGCTCTCCAGCAAACATTCGCTTTGCCATTTCAAGGTTGTGGCCACCATGACCAAAGCGCTGCTCACCAAAGTAATTAGGCACCCCTGCGCGCACCGCATTAATACGACACAAAATATCCAGTGGCTCAGTCACATTTCGTAAAGTAATGCTAAAGCGATTGCCTTTATGGCAGCCGGTTCGAAGCTTACGATTATGACGCTGTTGCGATACAACAAAAAACTGCTCGTTATTTAACTCACTAAATTCAATGTGCTTTTTAATCGGTACTGGCACACTAAACCATTGTGTACACACACCATGGCGGTCTTTTAAACCCGCATAACTTACATCACGTGGGGATACGCCAGCTTTTTCGGCAATGCGTTTAGCAACAAACTGAGTATTTTCGCCTTTTTTTACAACCTGTAAGCAAACATGCTCACCAGAGCCTGTAAACTCAATACCTAAATCTTCATCAACCATGAAGTCTTCGGCGTGGGTTTTAAAATCAGCCTTAGAAAGGGGTTTACCGTATAAGTAGTTTAACTCACTCATGCGTTTTGTTTGCTCATAATCACTACAGCGTGGCTAGAGATACCTTCTTTACGGCCTTCAAACCCTAACTTTTCTGTGGTTGTTGCCTTCACATTTACTTGAGAAATATCAGCTTCAAGGTCTTGGCATAAGTTTTCACGCATAGCTTGAATATGCGGCAACATTTTTGGCGCTTGAGCAACAATCGTGACATCGGCATTGCCAAGTACGTAACCTTGCTCTTTAGCAAGACCAACCACGTGGCGTAGCAAAATTCGGCTATCAATATTTTCGTATTCGCTGGCGGTATCAGGGAAATGCTTGCCAATATCACCCATTGCTAATGCACCTAAAATGGCATCACATAATGCGTGGATTGCTACATCACCGTCTGAATGAGCTAAGAAACCTTGCGGATAATCTATTTTTTCACCACAAATTACCAGCGGTCCTTCGCCGCCAAATTTGTGTACATCAAAGCCATGGCCAATTCGAATCATGAGGTACTCTCGTTTTGTTGTTTTTGCAGTAAAAATGTTGCTAAATCTAAATCTTCTGGGGTGGTGATTTTAATATTATCACTACGACCAACAACCAGCTTAACAGGCTGCTTAGCCCATTCAATTGCCGATGCCTCATCGGTGATAGTCACACCACTTTTAAGAGCTTGTGATAGCGCATCTGTCAGCGCCTGATAAGGGAAAAATTGAGGGGTTAAAGCCAGCCATAAATCATCACGTGGCACCGTTTGCTCACTGTGCGAATGGCCGCGCTTGATGGTGTCTTTTACTTTTGACGCTAAAATACCGCCTTCATTATCTTTTATACATTCAGTTATTAAACGCTGAATATCAGCCAAACACACTAATGGTCTTGCTGCATCGTGAACAAGCACCCAATCTGGCGGGTTGTCGGCAAGTGATACTAAGGCATTTAGCACAGAATCAGCGCGCTCTTTGCCACCTGAAACGCGTTCAATACGCTTATCAATATGAGGTAAATCAGCAAAATAGCCATCATCATCGCTGATTGCTACTTTAATAGTATGTAAATCGTTCAGTTCGGCAAGCTTACTCAGGGTATGTTCTAAAATAGTCTTACCCGCAAGTTCAATATACTGTTTTGGCGCCGAATGCTGCATTCGACTCCCTACTCCCGCAGCGGGAACAATGGCGGTTATAATTTGCTTAGTGTTCATTTTGCTGTTGACCTGGTAATACACGAATAAAGGTTTCGCCAGGTTTAATCATTCCTAATTCATTGCGCGCTCGCTCTTCGATTCCCTCTTGACCGAGTTTTAAATCTTGAATATCGGCTTTGAGGACCTTGTTGCGCTTTAATAATTTTGCATTAGTGTCTTGATGAGAGGTAACCGCCTGTTTTAAACGAGTGTAATCTTGCACTCCATTATGGCCAAACCATAAGCGATACTGAATAAATAAAGCCAAACATAACAAGGCGAATTGAAAAACCCGCATTGAACACTCCTTCGCGGTTAAATTAAGTCAAAGGGCGTTTTAAATTACGCCAATTTATATTGCTTGCAAGTAGCATTTCTCTTAATGACAAACGCTTAGGTGTAGTGCGTTTATTAAATTGCCATTGATGGCCACAGCACGCAGCTGCCATCACCGCTTTTGCAGGCTTTAACAGGTGTACATGTGTGTGCTCTAACGATTCACCTGAATTATCAAACCAACCAAGCTCGTTGCAATGTACCTTATTGTCGCTTACTTGATCTAAGCTGTCTATGCGCACCGTAGTACATTGTTCGTCATTAATTAGCACGGGAACAATTAACCCGCGCTTAGCATGGTGACTATAAAACTCTTCTGAGTCTTTTTTATTATAAACTGGCGGCGTTGTTTTTTGTTTTTCAAGCCAACTACCGTTTTGTGAATCTAGCTGCAATGGCGCATCACCACTCACAATACGCATAGCCAAACGCTCTATGTAGTAGGGCAAGCTTGCTAATAAGCGTTTTAGCCTTGCAGCATCTGGTTCATCAACCAAACGTGGGATCTCACGAGCATAAAATGCGTTGCATAACTGCGCATACAAAGCACGATCGGCATCAGTCTGCCAAATTTCGGCTTGTTGCGAGTGTTCGCTCTGTGAAGTTGGTTTAGACAATGCGCGCTCTTATAAAACAAATGCTTGAATGTTTTATAGCATAGAGCGTTTATTGAGCGCTACTTTACTGCGCCTTTTTTACCCAATTTTGCGTTGCCAGTTTCTAAAAACTGCACCACTGCATCACGCTTTTTACCTAATAACAAACTACCATCAGCTAAAAACATAAAGTTTTGCCAACAACGTTTAAAAACCGCAAAGCTGGTTTCAATAATATTGTCGCGAGCCATACAAAAATACACAGTGGTGTTTGCTTCCCACGCTAAGTGGTTAAGGATCTCTTCTGGTAACTGCTCATCACCAGCTTCCCACGCATTTTCCCAGTTAATGGTTTCTGAAAAGCTGTCTTCTTTGCCACACCAATCTGTTTTATCAAAAAAGTCCGGGTGGTCATGCTCACGGCTTACCATAGTGGTCCATAAAACCGCAGCGCGTTCAGCACTCATAGGTTTAATTTGCGCTGCGTCTTCGTTGCTTATAGGCATATCTTTATGACGGAAAACCCAGGCTTTTTTGTATTCATCTAACGAAATATAATTCATAGTTTAGGCAGTTTGTTTCAGCGTATAATGTGCAAACTGCAATTATACCCAAATGACTCCAAGATGCGAGATAAACACATGACAATCAAACCTGGTATTTACCAACATTACAAAGGCCCAAAATATAAAGTTGAATATGTTGCTACTCATAGCGAAAGCAATGAGCCACTGGTAATTTACCAAGCGCTATACGGAGAATTTGGTATGTGGGCACGCCCGCTCAGTATGTTTACAGAAACAGTCATTGTAGAGGGGAAAACTGTACCGCGTTTTGCATACCTTTCAGACGTCGTCTAACTGTGGCATCATGACGTTATTAATCACTGCTCAGACCAGATAAGGTGACATCGTGCTTTTTAATTCAACCGATAACTACATTGCCAGTAACTCATTAAAACAAGCGGTTAACGCAGCAATCTTGCTCGAAAAACCCCTGCTTATAAAAGGTGAGCCAGGCACAGGCAAGACCATGCTGGCGGAAGAGCTTGCGAAAAGCTTAGACACCACGCTGATTCAATGGCACATCAAATCAACCACTAAAGCGCAGCAAGGCCTTTATGAATATGATGCGGTATCACGCCTGCGCGACAGTCAGTTAGGTGATGAGCGTGTGCACGATATCAGCAACTACATTGTAAAAGGCAAATTATGGCAAGCCTTTACCTATGGAGAGCAACATAATAAACGCCCAGTGCTATTGATTGATGAAATCGACAAAGCCGATATCGAATTTCCAAACGACTAATTCTATACTTAGGTGATGCATATCAGGTGCTTTCTAATATATTTAAAAAGCGTCTTCAGCCTGTAGATAACAGAATAGAGCCTGGTGAAGGTGAAAATCAATTGATGCACGCAGATGTTCTCAATGCAGGTATAAATGAAATATGCGAATTATAACTGTTCTTGCCAGTGAGTATGATGTTCTAGTGGCCATGTTTAATGATGGCGAACATATAAAAGGCTTATACCATGCAAGCACTAATGGCTACGAAAAGCTCCAGTTAACCAGAATCCTATCAGACATTGATGGAATCAGAAACTCAGTAATTCGAAAGTTCATTAACGAAACTTACCATATTGAGAATGAGTTTATTTTTCAGTTAAACCCTACTCAGTTTGACTTAATTCCCGAATATGTCGTGAAAGAATGTGACAAAATAATTGCTGATGTATAGGGTAAATTATATAAGAAGTATGGATTGGCACCTATGAATACCCCACAATAGTTAACCAAATAATGAATGAGAAAACGATGTCTCGAAAAAAATTTATGGAATCTCACGGAGCCACGAATCGAAACGATCGCTATGGATGGGCTTTTGTAAATCATGCCGATAAGGTAGTTATTTTCGGTGCCTGGGATGTTCATACCGAACCTGACAGGGCGTTAATAATGTCTACTGACTGGGAGCGAAATGAATCAGGGCGAAAGCAAAAAGCTTATGGAGAAGCTATAGAGTACATTAGACTCGTTGAAAATGAGGGTTATGCGTTAAAGACATTCCCTATGATATTGGGAGAGGAATATGACAAAAAAACAGGAACAACAAGGGCAAAGATAAAAGATTACATTGCAGTTGTCTCAGATATGTCCCTTGAGGTTTTAAATGGAGATTATTACGCTGTTGGTAATCATGATGTTCAAATTTCTAGAAAAGCGCCTTCGAACGTTGCTCAAGACGTAACCAACATATTCGACACAATAGTTGAGAAGACTGAGCGGGAAAGTATGATTTTAGCTCGCATCGGTCAAGGTAAGTTTAGGCAAAATGTTATAGACGCTTGGGGTAACGGTGAAAGTTGTGCTCTGACCCTTACGAATATTCGTGAAATGCTGATCGCATCGCATATAGTTCCTTGGTCGAAATGCAACAGTAATGAACAGCGGCTTGATGGTGCAAACGGGATATTGTTATGTGCCCATATTGATAAACTTTTTGACGCGCACTTACTAACTTTTGTTAAACAAGGCTCAAAATTCATTTTGAAACTAACGTCTAAGATTGACCCATCCACATTAAAAGGCCTGGGAATAGAGGCTGACTACGAGTTATGTACCGACAGGTTAAGTAATTTACACCGGGAGCGATTTGAAAATTATATGGCTAAGCATTACAGTCAATTTTTGATTAAATCTGACTGTTAGCTCCATCATTTTCATTTTTAAGTGGTGCTTATTCTTATTAAACTATAACTAATTATTAATAGGTGAAAGCAGTTGTATAAAGGAAAGTTAAAGATCGACTGAGTATTTTTTCTATGAGTTTACACATTGATTAAAATTATAAAAAGTAAATTTCAATTCCACTGGTTAATTCTGGTCTTGTCATATATATTTGAATGATAAGCTAGCATTATTTAATGTTTGGTATGAACTGATTGCAGAGGCAGCTTTTCATGAAGAAAAGGTCAGTGAATCTAGCTGACCTATTATAGTTGAGTTTCTTATTAAAAAGTTAGTCCCTTTTAATTGAATCTAGCGGTTTTTGAGCCGAGTACTTATATGTAATTAAGCCTATAATCATAAAAAATAGTAAAACTATTGCTACGGTAGGGGTTAACATTGTGAATATACTAAATTTCACTTGAGAACTATAGTTCGATAACCAAAGGTTACCTAAGAAATAAGAAATCGGCCACGCAAGAAATAAGGCTAAAATAGTTGGTAAAATAAACTTTTTGGCCTCAAGCATCACAATTGATATAGGTTCTGCACCAAGAACTTTTCTCATGGCTACATCCGACTTTGCTCTCTCGCAAGAAAAAAATGTTAAGCCTATAAGCCCTAAAGAAGAAACGACTATCATAAAGATACTTAAAATCATCAATATTTGAAGTTGTTTATATTCTGCATCCAGAGCATTTAAGAGCATTGAGTCTAGAGTTTTGAGATTAACATTTTTAAAATAAAAACTATCTCTAAACACTTCTTGAATTGATGAGTACCCATTAGATAGAGAGTTAGCATCTTTGAATTTTAGTATCATAAACTCTTTATTCAGATCAAAAGCACCTAATGCAAGAAACATTGGTTTAGAGGATTCATTTATACCTGTAAAATTAATATCTTTGAAAACACCCACAACTTTAGCTTTCGTTTCTCCCCATTCCCAAGATTGACCGATAGCATCTGTTGGGTTCTTCCAGCCCGCTATCAGTGCGGCTGATTTACTAATTAGTACCCCACCTTCAAAGCGCTCTAATTCACTATTAAAATGATGGTAATCACCCTGGAATTTATCAGAAAAAGTCCGACCTGAAATTATTTTCAAATCAAGTACTTTTGAAAAATCATAGTGGACGCCAACCATCCCTATCTCATGAATATATTCAGAGCGATGTGAAAGGTAGACACTAGGCAACATATTAAATTCCATTGAAGGAACCTGCTCACCAAAACTTAAACTTTCTACACCGTCTACAGATAGAACTCTATTTCTGAAGGATTCATAGCTAGTATTTAAATTATTTAGTTTGAGCTCAGGAAATACAATTATGTTATTCTTATCGAAGCCTATATCTATATTTTTTAAAAATGACATTTGAGATGAGAATAGTAATGCAATAATAGAAGTCCCGATACATACTGTACTTTGAATTACAACTAGAGATTTCCTAAAATTAGCGGAAGCTTTGCTCTTGGTTAGTTCACCTTTAATAATGCTAGTTATCGAAAAATTTGATAGAGCATAAGCTGGGTATGCACCAGTAATAAGGCCGACAATTATAGTAAATGATAAAACCTTTAAAACATCAAAAAAAGTAAAGCTTTGATACAAATACTTATCAAAATAATTTGTTGAAATTGGAATTATAAAATATACAAATAATAATGAAAATATAATTGAAATAAATATATAAACAACTGACTCTGTAATTATTTCAAAAAAAATCCTTCCATTTGATGCACCAAGAACTCTTCGAATACCTATTTCTCTTAACCGATAAGTTGATAGCGCAGTATATAAATTTACGAAGTTAAAGCACGATAAGATAAGTAATGACAACCCTAATATTATTGCCAATTTTACAGCTAATATAGACCCCCCTTTCTTAATTTCTACTTGATAATCAGAATTAAGATGAATATCGGTGATTGGCTGAAGTTTTAATGAAACTTGAGTTCCTGTACTTGACTGGTATCTTTCAGTAGATTTGCTTTCTAAACTTTTTATTGAGTTGCTACTTTTAACTTTTAAGTATGTGTAAAAGAAATTGGCGTTATACCTTTCAAAAAGAGAAGGTAACAGCTCTCTTAACTTATTCATTGAAAAAATAACTTCAAAGTCTGTATGAGTGTTAGATGGGGGGGATTTAAAAACTCCAGAAATGACCATTAATTCACTATTGTTAAGAAATATTTTTTTTCCAACAGCATTGCTATGACCAAATATTCTTAATGCTATTTTATCAGATATAAAAACACTATTTGAATTATTTAGTGCCGTGAAACTTTCACCATAAAGTATCTCAAAATCAAAGAATTTGGCAATATTCTCTTCAGCAGCTACGGTATTTATATCTGACAGCTTTTCATTATCAACATAAATTGACCAATAGCTACTTGAAATAGAGAATGACGTAGCATCTGTAATTAATTTATTAAATTCATTCTTAAAAATTTCATTTAGTTTATATGGTGTAACTGCCACACCTTCTCCACCGAAGTCTCTAACTACACGATATGAATCAGAATAAGAAGGTTGATATTTATCAAAGCTATATTCATATTCAACAAAGAGCCAAATAATTAAACATGAAATTAGACTTATAATTAGCCCTAGAATGTTCAATGAGTAAGCTAACTTATGTTTTCTAGCTTTTCCCAAAATGTATAAAATATAGTTCACTAAATACCTCCTTAGATAGCTTGATCAACCATATAGTTACTACTAACTAATTTACCATCATTTATTCTAATTACACGAGAAGTAGATTTAGCATGTTTTTCTGAGTGAGTTACCATAACAATTGTTGCTCCTTCATTATTTAACTCTTTAAGAACCTCCATTACCTCTCTACTATTTACTGAATCCAAATTACCAGTAGGCTCATCAGCAAAAATAATTTTCGGATTGGTTATACAAGCCCTTGCAATCGCTACCCGTTGTTGTTGTCCACCTGATAGTTGATGAGGGTAGTGATTGGCTCTGTGGGAGATATCCATTCTTATTAGTGCGGAATTTACTAACTTTGTTCTTTCATCTTTAGGGACTGAGTTATACTTTAAAGGAAGCTCAATATTTTCAAATACAGTTAGATCATCTATTAAATTAAAGCTTTGGAAAATAAAACCTAGCTTCTCTCTTCTAAACTGAGCAAGTTTTTTGTCAGAGAATGTCGAAACGCATTCTCCATCAAAAAAATAACTTCCCGAGCTAAGTGTGTCTAACATACCTAAAACATTTAGTAAAGTAGACTTTCCACTACCTGAAGAACCTAATACTGATATAAACTCACCTTTATTTATAGTTATTGAAATATCACTAAGGGCAGATGTTTCTATTTCACCTGCAATGAATTTTTTATATGCGCCTTTAATAACTATCATAATCTAATCTACCTATTTATTGTTATAGTCTCATAATCGACTAATTGAGAATAACTAGATATAACTACTAAATCACCAGCAGAAATCCCGCTTTTTATTTCAAGAAAATCATTATTCTTGACACCTGTAATTACATCTACTTTTTTAGCTATATCTTGCTCATTTTCATTTATTACAAACAGCCACTTACCTCCAGTATATTTTTCATAAGCACCTCTTGGTATTGCTAATGAAGTTTTAGGCTGTGAGAAACTAAGTGTAACTGGCAGGGATTGCCCTTTGTAAAGGTTTTCAAATAAAGAGTTATCTTCAAAAGTAAACTCAACTTTAACCTGATTATTTTCAATTTTAGGGTAAATTTTTGATAGTATTAATTTATATTCCTTACCTAAAAACTCTGTCTTAGCATTTAAGCCAAGCTTTAGATCGCCAAAATAGTACTCATCAACATTTGACTCTAACTTATATGCAGTTAGATCATCTAAATGAGCAACTCTCTCATTAGAACTTAGTGATTCCCCAACTTTTAATTCAAATGTAGTTAAAATTCCAGTAACTGGAGCTCTAATCACTAGCTCATCTAAGCTCTGTATTGTTAAATTTAAGTTATTATTTAATCGTTCTGTACTTTTCTCTAATTGCTCTAGTTGAACTAACCTTAACTTTTTAGTTTCATCAATTCGAAGACGATTAAGATTTAACTTTTTCTTATAATATTCTAGCTCATCAGATGTTTTTAAATAGTCATCTTCAGAAATCAACTTATTGGATAGTAGCTTTTTTTTATTTTTAATATCTCTTTCAAGCATTTTTATTCTGTAAGAATATTCCACATCAAAATTTTGTAAGTTAAGAGAGTCTTGCGCCATTGCAAGTTTAGTATTTTGTAAGTTATTTAATTGCTCTGTAATTTGCGCCTCTCTGGTAATAACTCCTAATTGTAAACTACTGTTTTTTAATTCTACTATTTTATCTCCTTTATTAACTAACTGACCCTCTTCAACAAACTTCGTTTTAACAACTCCTCCAGTACTAGCATCAATATAATAACGTTTTTTGGGCGTCACTTCTGCCCTAAGTAAAATTGCACTATCAACACTTTTATTAGTTACTGTGTATAGTTCAAGATCTTCGATGTTAATTGAGTAAGTACCCGTGCTAGGTGATAATGCAAAAACAACTATTGGAAGGCCAAGGAAAACTATAAAATAAAACAAAGTCAGTTTTATTTTTTTTTTATATTTCTCTTTTGAAGTTAATTTTACGACTCGATCCATCATAACTCCTAAGTATAAAAACAATATGAAAAATGCACTACCCAATCAAGAAAACCATCAAGTAGTGCATAAACTATTTAAATTAAGTAATATTACTTAGGAAGTTTTGAATCGGTTATCTCGCAAGTAAGATAACAGCTTCTAGCACAAGTTTTTTGGCAATTATCACCATGTGCACCAATTACACTATCAAATAACTTATCGTCTAACTTAACAGGTAAATCATTTTTACTCTTAATTTTGAATTTATTTTTTTTCATTTTGAAACTCCTTTTATGGAATTAATTTACTTTCAGTTACTTCGCATGTGAGATAGCAGCTTCTAGCGCAAGTCTTTTGACAGTTGTCGCCATGGCCACCTACTACAGTTTCAAAAAGCTCAGCTTTAAGATTGACAGCTTCACTTTTTGAACTTTGTTTTAGTTTTTTAAATTTATTTGTTTTCATATTCATTATCCATATTAAGTAAAAGAATGATGAAATATAACTTCGAAATGAATTTTATATAATTAACAACATCCTTTTGTTTTAAATATATTTGCAAATATTAAATTTTTTATGGTATTTTGTTTTCACCAGTAATATTACAAGTTACTTTACAACTTACCTTACAAGACATCCCACAATGAGAACCAACAACATTCTCAAATAACGCTTCATTAAGCTTAACTGGTTTACTTGCTGATGATTGCTTCTTAAATTTGTTATTCATAACATTTCCTTTATGTTTATATTTATGATTGTCAAAATATTGACCGTAAAATTTAGCAACTTAAAACCCTAAGGTTAAATATCATATTACTAAAATCTTTCCCCTATTTTAATTTTTAACGTTTATAAACTAGATTGTAAGCGGGGCTAGTTCTAATCAAAACGATAAAAATCATATAACAGCTTTATTCACCTCCTTAATTCATTGTTAAATTTTGGTTCGAAATCATTTTCCTATAGATATTACACTTTTCTAAAAGCTCAGAATGCTTCCCAATATTTACTAGCTCACCATTGTTTAAAACCAATATTTTATCGCAATTAACAACCGTACTCATTCTATGGGCTATAATAAGCTGAGCGTTATTTAAACATTCTAAATTTTTAGAAATATTTTTTTCTGACTCGCTATCCAAGCTACTAGTTGCTTCATCTAAAAAAAGTATATCTGGATTATTAACTAGAGCTCTTGCAATACATAAACGCTGTTTTTGCCCTCCAGAAAGCAAATCACCTCCCTCTCCAACTATTGACTCATATTTCATAGGCATTTTTTCTATATCGCTATGAATACAAGCAATCTTTGCAGCTTTTATAATATCTTGCTCATTCATGTCTAGTTTGCTTATAGATATATTGTCTTTAACACTCATATTAAATAAAAAACTCTTTTGCGGAACAATTCCAAAACATTTTCTAATATCCTCTTTAGCGTAAGTAGATATATCAGACCCGTTGACTAAAATACTTCCACTTTGAGGTTTTATGAATCCTAGAAGTAGATTCATCAAAGTTGTTTTTCCAGATCCGCTTGCTCCAACAATGGCAACTTTTTCTCCCTTACTTATAGAAAAGGAAATATCCTTTAAAACTAATTCACCATCTCTAAAATAAGAATGGGATATATTTTTTACTTCCATGCAGCTAAATTTACTGAGCTGCATTTCACCATTAGTTAACTCAGACTCAGTTTTGTGTAACCAAATCTCCCCAAGCCTTTCTCCATGCACTCTTGCAAATTGAATTTGTCTGATCAAATTTGTCATGTTTAACAATGGTGTTAAAAACAACATAGCAATTGAGTTTATTGCTAATAAAACTCCCAGACTTAACTCTCCGTTAAAATACAGGTGGACACTATATAACAATACAATTGTAGGTGATGCTAACCTCAATGTACCTGTAATACTGCTAACAAAACCTTCCGCTAGATTTCTATTTTTTGCAGAGACTAAATAAGAATTAAAAAGTGATAAAAATTTTTCTTCTCCTTTTTTCTCTGTTGCTGTACTTTTTACTGTCATTATTCCATTTATTAATTCTACCAAGTAAGACTGGTATTTAGCTTGAACTTTAACTTCACTTGATATTTTTTCTTTTATAGAATTTGATAATAAAGTAAATGTTGCTATTTGCAGAATTGCCAACCCTAGAACAACTACTAGAAATTTAGGACTAATAAAGTAAAGCATTGAAGCATAAGTTATCGCAAGAGCTGAATCTATAATTGAAGTGACAGTACTTGTAGACATAACATCTCTAATTACTGTATTGCTGTTAAGCCTACTTTGAATATCACCCGAAGATCTATGTAGGAAATAATCTATAGGTAGATCTAAAAGCCTTCTTATGAACTCTGTTACTAAATGGTTATCAACTTTCTGTTGAACACTAACAATCAGGCCAGCCCTAAAATAAGAAATAGAAAAAATACTTATAATAAAAAACAAAATTGACCACATTAAACTAGGGATAACACTATCAAGCTTTGCGTTTATGACATGGTCAACCGAATACTGCAAAAGTAATGGTGTGGTAATAGCAGCGGCCTGTAATAGAATGGCAAAAAATGCTACAGATAAAATTGTTAAAATATTTTCTTTCCTAAAAAAAACTGATTTTAGGATGGTCTTAAAGCCAACGTTACTGTAGTTATTTTCCTTAGTAAAATTTTCAGTAGGCTTTAATGTGATACATACACCAGTGAAAGCTTTATCAAATTCATCAAAATCAACCTCTCTGCGGCCTAAGGCTGGATCAACTATAACAGCTTTATCATTCTTTATTTTTTCTAAAACCACAAAGTGATTAAAGTTCCAGTGAATAATCATTGGGAATTCTAAAGAAAAAATTTGTTCAATTTCGGCGTTATATACTTCACATACCAAATTATAATCAGAAGCAGCTTTGACTATTGATTTAACACTAACTCCACTTCCATATGATTCACATACCTTTGACACTTCTGTAACCGAAGTGTTAAATCCATAGTAGCGAAGTATCATTGCAAGAGAAGCATGTCCACAATCAGAATCTTTCATCTGCTGAACATACGGTACTTTCTTGAAGTTACTTATATTAAAAGGAGTTATATTTCTTAAAATACTTTGAATAATCACAGAATGGCTCCTAAGTTATTATAGCTATATAACTTAATTCCTCTTGAACTTTCACAACTCCCCAACTTTTCTGGTAAGGGGTAATAGTATTCAACTTCATTATTTTTTTTAAAGTTTCTATTATCTCTCAAATTAAGATAAAGTCTTTCATTTCCATTTTTAATATATACAACACTGCCTTCAACACTCCCCTCCACATTAAATGACAGAAATTTACTTTCACAATGAAAATCAACTTCAACAGGGTATTTTAACTCTTTCAACAAAACAAAAAAACCAAACGACATAGAAGAAAAAAATAAAATAGCTAACTTTATATAAGGAAATCTTTTTTCCGTTATAGTATTAGCTCCAGCATCTCCTTTCAAATAAAATTCATACGCTTTCTTTCTGTATAATTTATTATCAAGCACGTTAATTACCTCTTGGCACTTCAAAAGTTAATAATGAGGGTAAATTATTATTTTCGTAGAGTCTTAATATTTGATAAGCGATTCCAGAGAAGCCTGTATATAGAGAAACTGAGTGAAATTGCCCGAAAGTACCACATCTTGGATAATTTTCTTTCAAGTGTTCAAAAATTAATTTTTTTATTTCATCAAAATCGATTTTTGATAAACAATTTTCCTGATTTAGAATTTTTAATAACTCAACGTTCCCTAAAGTACCATGGCATAAAGAGTCATTATCATACGGTATTGATTCTAGAATTATCTGCTGAGATGAATCTAAAAATTCTTTATATTCCAAACTACCTGTAATTCTATAGAGTTCAAAATAAAATAAAGATATACCAGGAGCTCCATGACACCATATGTTTTGTCCTTCTATTGATTTGCCTAGTACTACATCGTCATATGACTCAAACCAATTAAATGAATCTTTCGAGTAACATTTCTTTATATATTTCTCGCCATCTATAACAGCTGCTAAGTATTTATTTTCATCCGTAACCTCATACAATTTAAGTAAACTATAGAGAATTCCAGCAACTCCGTGTGCGAAGCCTGTAGTTGCATATTTTGCGTCTGGTGAATTATTTTTCCATTGCAAAAAACCATCTTTCACTTCACTATGAAGAAGTAAATGATCCCCACAATTTTTTGCGAATTGAAGAACTTCTTTATCTTTTGTTGTAGAGTACAATGAAAGGAGTGACAGAATAGCACCTGATGAACCAAAGAAGAGGTCATAGTTACGGTCCCGAAAAGTTAACGCATTCAACTTTTCAGCAAGACTTTTTGCAATATCTAAAAAATATGAATCTTCCCAAAGTGTTCCAACATGAGATAGCATATAGATAATTCCTCCAAGCCCTTCACAAGCGCCGGTGAAATAAGATGACCTTACATCTATGGTATTCAATATATGGTTGACAATATCTTTTGATTTCTCTGTAAAGGAATGAACATTGAAAAAGATACCAGCATAAGCCATAGCAAGAGCAATACCTGAATAACCTGAATACAAATCATTTTTAAGTGGGGACATTCTTGTTGAGAGATCTAAACTTGTTACTGGTTCAACAATTAAAGCCTCTTCCATATTACTTAGAACTCTTCCATGAATAGCATGAAATAACTTTAAAGCTAAACATGGTGCTGATTTTGACTCTTCAATATTTACGTTTACTTCTTGCTTTAAAGGAAAGCTTAAGGCGTACTTAATGACATCTATTTCTTTGTACATATCTTGTCTATTGAAGTTTAAAAAGTCTCTAAGAAGCCCTTTTAACGCTTTATCTTTCAAGATATTTTTAAATTCATCCCCATTGTGTGGTTTTAGATCTTGAGATGATACAGAATTAGAAAAATATGGGACATCTCCATGCGAGCACTCTGTAATTTCACGAAGAGCAATATCCCGATAATTCGGAAACTCATTTATTGCTTTTAAAAGTTTGAATGAATATTCATCCTGATACTTGAAATGGCTAAGTGCGTATGGTGAGTTCAATGCATCTATTAATTGAGTATAAGTATTTGTGTACCTTAGAACTACACGAACTTCACAAGTGTCAAAGATAGATTCTAATAATTTTGAAGATAAAAGTTCTCTTTTATGTGTCAGTAAAAGATTATAACACTCTTTAAACCCATTAATTATTGAGTCCTTATATTTTCTAAGTACCTCAGTACCAATGTTTTCATTGGGCAGGTGGGTGCGCACCGTCTTCTCGACTAAATTTGAGCTGAACCCTTTATTTTTATCACTATAAAACAGTGACTTATCATCTTCCGTAAAAAATACAGGCTGAAGGGATGAGTGTCCGTGAAAAGCATCAAAAAACTTAACGAAGTCTATTAAAGCTGTGTAATATGAAGACTTATGTAAATAACTAAGCCCCATAATACTATTATCTGAACTATTATTATTATATTCTAGTGGCTGAATTATTGTTTCAAGGTCAACTAAAACAGGGAACTCACCACAAGCAATAAGATTTTCATGATGGAAATCTGTTGCTCTTAGCAAATGCCCTAAGGCTAGTTGATAACCGTAATTGAAATAATATTTCCTAAGCTCTAAGTCTTCATTTAACTCAACATGCTCAATGTATTCCATCCAACCGTATTGACCACGTTCAATTACACTACATGTCTTAAAGTCAAAACTAGAATCAATTTTTCTAATCCATTTTAATAATTCCTGATAAGCAAACTCGGCACTTACATTCCGAGGTTTATAAACAATTTTTTCTTTTTTATTAAACTCAACAATTGTAACGGATGATGAGCCGTTATGACTATCTCCCTCACCAAACTTTAAACCAGTTATTTCAAGTTCATCAATACAGTTATCTAATAGTTCTTTAATATCTCTATTATCGTCAACAGCCCTACATATTAAGTTGCAATAAAACTTTGAAAAACTCTCAACTTTTTTTATTGCTTTAATCAAAAGAACTGGATACTTTTCAAAAAAGTATTCTTTATATTCAGAATCGCATAATAGTTTTAAATAAGAAGAAAGCTCACTATCTATCCAGTCTACATCTATCGCTTGATTTGCTTCAAACTTTATAGTTTCAAAAGCAATATCTTTTAGAGAAGAGTTAACCCCGAGCAGAAAGCTATTTTCTAAGTAGACATCCGAAATGAAACCTTTGTTACAATAAAGCTTTAACTGTTGTTTTATATTTCCTAAAGTGATTGAAATTATGTCATAAAATAAAAATATAGAATAACTAGTTTCTATTGGAATTTGATGCTTATTAATAAATTCTTCACATACAGTTTGATAGGTATAATTGAAATTAAAAAATTCAAGTAATTCAGCCCTAGAGCTTAAGTTTATTGATTCTATAAACTCATCAGAGTACATGTATTTAAGTTGTGTTGATGTGATTCCTAATAACTCTGAATATTCAGATAAGCTAGATTTATTTGATAAGAATTTAGGTAAGCTTATAGGTGCATTCTTAGGAATGTCGTTCTTTTTTATTAATTCTAATCTCTCTTCAAAACTCAATGAAGATGAAATAATTCCCTTATAATTCATAATATTCTACTACAGTTCCTTTATGAGTGACAACTTATTACAAATTTATCTTTAATGCAATAACTTGATTAATTTTTTTTTACCCATACTTAACAAACTAACATTAGATTAAGAGGTTCAGGATGAAAAACGTGGTTGCTCTATTTTTTTTATGTTTCTCTTTAGGGGCCTGTGCTGTAGATATACTTCCCTCAAGATTTATAGATAATTTAATTTATTTAACACCTGAATTAGAAACAGGTGAAGAAATTATTTTTTTTACTGATACAGGTGGTGGTTTTAATGCTATTTCTGAGGATTTAGTTAACAAGTACAAATGGAGTACTAGCATTATCAATGACTCAAATGGTGAATACCTTATGGTTGAAATGCCAAGGTACACATTAGGTAGGGGGATACCTATCGGTGGTGTTAATAACTTTATGCAAGGGAAGTTATTCGTAGTTCCAAAAGAAGAGATTAGTAGCGATAATTACTATAGTGGTTTTTTAGGGGCTAGATGGCATGCAGAAAAAATCATTTATATTAGCTATGATAAGAAAGAAATTGCAGTGCTCCCACACTTAAAGAGTGTTAACATTAATGGTTATGAAGAGATCAAGTTGGGCTTTTTAAAGGATAGTAAAGGTAACTATATTACAGCATTTCCGAGCATAGATATAAAAATTTCAAATCAAACAATTTCAATGCTATTAGACACCGGGGCTACAGCTTACCTCAGCAGTGATGCTAAGAAAGGTTTAAGTAATGATTCGAACAAAGTTGCCACTTCTTTTTTAGCTGCATCAGTTTTCGACAAGCTAAAGCAAGAGAACCCTGATTGGAGCTATATAAAAAATGGCGATAAGCTAGCAAATGAAGATATGTTAGAGGTTCCTCAAATACAGATCGGTACTAAGTTATTTGGTCCAGTTTGGTTTACACGAAGAAAAGAACAAAATTTTACGGAGTTTTTATCCCCAATGATGAATACCACGGTTTATGGTGCATTAGGAGGCTCAGCTTTAAAGTATTTAAATATTGTCATCGACTACCCCGGTGAAAAATTATTCATCAGTCAAAATTGAAGTAGTATTGTAAATAACAGTTTTAATTCATTGATTTTACAACATATGACAAAAGGTTTTTAATTAGTATGTTTCATAAAAACTCCCGTTTTCTACATACTCTGTGATACTAGGTGTTTCCAATAATCGAAAAGGGACAATTGGCCAATGCCAGTCAGTTAAGCTGACTGGCATTTCTTTTTTATGTGGGTACTTCGATGGTTTAGGCTTTATAGCTCTTGGATATCGGTTATTTTTCTTAGGTGGCAGTTTAAACAGTCTCAGCGTACCTATCAGGTGCTCCCAGTGAGTTGGAATATTACTGGGACTCATAATTGATATTGAAGTGAAGTATTGAGTAACTGCCATCGAGCTGCTTGAGAAACTGAGTTGGTTAGGCCATATCCCTTCGACTTTTGCAGCTAGGTTATCAACCTTCGAATTAAATTGTATGCGAGGAGGATCCCCCACATCTCCTGTCTAACCATATCTGGGCGCTTACTACGAAGATAGTATGTGCTATCTAGCATTGTTTGCTTTATTTCTCGATACCCTAACTCTATTTCACAGCGATGGCTGTATAAATCAACTATTTCGCTACTTGGGAAGCGAAGTCTATCAACCATCGAGGTTAATATTCGATAATTTTACCCTTTATGGCTTTACTAACCAGTCTTGCATTAACAACTTCGAGGACATCGGAAAAGTTCTATTGCGCATGCTTAGTGGTTTTGAGCTCAATTATCAGGTCATTGTTACCAACCTTAGAAACTACTTCATATTGTAAGTCAGGCCTTGCCGGTATATGCCGGTGCCTTTCTTCTCTGATATTGTGCAATCGATTTAACAAGCCCAGTAAATAGTATCCTTTATCAAACATGGTTAACTAGTGGTTAGGTGTACACTCAATCAATCATTCAGCGATTTTCATTTCATTCGCCTTATAGTTATCATACTCACTACTATCAATTGGTGGCTGGTAAATTCCATATGCCAACCATGCGATTTTGTGAGAATCCTGTATCACCATATTGATTGCTAGCCGATGAGAATGCTTCACGATTTTCATCTGAATAGGCCGCACGCCAAACAACGCCATCAACCGCTAGTAAATTTAACCCAGCCCACGTGTCAAACTCTTCTATATGGTGCATATTATCAGCAGCTTTATGAAAAACTTGTTTAACACTCTCATCACCTAATCACTGATGAGCTTGAACCATAGCACTCGGGGCGACTAACTGATTTTTATCGGGCAGCATAATATTTAGTTTATTCGCAATATTCCTGACAGACTTTTTACGAAATAATGCCATGCCAATAACAGACCAACTCATTGCTTCTAGAGGTAACCTACGCTCTCTAACTGTGGCTACTCCTGCTTGTTGAAAGCCTGGTTCAATAAGGTGAGAAGATAAAATCTATGATAATTTTTCAAACGTATGGTAATGAGCGCTTTCTTCGAAAGCAGAATGAAGTGCTTGTTCTATATTAACAAAAAATCCGTAGTTAGCTGCCTAACTCAAGATTGTGTATGATAATTCTGTTCGGTCCACTGATCAACTTCTTAACTGCTCAGCATTAGCCAATTGGCTCTTGTTATTTAATATCTACAAATAGTAACTGTAATTATAAGGATCGATTGATGGAGCCTATTCAAATGTTAACCCCTACATTAACACATATTCAACTATAAATCGCAAAGCATAAATTTTAATACCATTTTATAAAATGGTTTGAGTTATGTGTTTACCTCTGAATAGCTAGACCCAATGAAAATGTTATGAGTTATCTTGGCTGTTTTTAATCACTTAATCCGACTTCCATTTATAATTCGTAAACATAAAAACAAATCTTATTCAAGCAATAGATCGTTTGGGAAATCGATATAGGCTTTATCAATTTCATCAACTAATAAACCAGGTTGTTTATTTGATTCGAATGCTTCCCTTTAACAAGGTAATGTAATTATTGACCTTTAATTGCCAAGTTGGCTGTCTCTTAGGCGAGAAACCGCATCATACTCATAAAGACCTTGTAGTGCCTTTGTAGCTGGCTTTATATGCCATTGAATCAACTCTGTGTCCAATGAACTAGCTAACTCCTCTGTAAGCCTTGTTTTTTTTACAGTTTACGGTTAACCTTCATTAATAGTGGTCTCTCTAGTGTCATTGCAGCATAAACCACAAGTTGAAGATCTTCAGTTGCTAAGTAGATTTCAGCCCCTTTAAATTTCATTTTTCAATAACCGTAACCCCTACAAGATTTGATGACTATACACTCCTATGTATACAATAAAATGCATTGTGAACATGTAAAATATACAATCAGAAACATATAGGGTTGAAAAGTTAAGACTTAAAAACAGTTTTTTTGACTTTAAATTTAAAAAATAAGACTTAATGGAAATTTTCTAATATTAGCCATTTTGATTCACCTGAAACCCACGTATTTATTGCACTTAATCAGTTTCAGTCTTACTTTTTGTCTTTACTACCACCCAATTTTAAATTCTTGCCAGATGCCTTTTTACGTCGTTGTTTTTTCCATTACATTGATTTTCCAAGTAGCGAAGAAATGGCACAGATTATCGATGTACACCACCCTCACGTTAAACAAGATTTAGTTCGCCAAGCACTTGAGGTGTTCTTTAATCTACGTGAAGTAAACGGCATTAAGAAAAAGCCATCAACCAGCGAATTGCTTGATTGGTTAAAGCTACTGATGGCTGAAGATATAGACGCTAAAACACTGCATGATAAAAGCCAAAAAGGTGGCTTAATGCCGATGTTTGGGGCGTTATTAAAGAACGAGCAAGACATTAGCTTAATCGAAAAACTTGCTTTTATGAGCCGCCGTTAAGATGTTAATTGCGTTTTTCTTTAAGCTTCGCGAATACCGCTTACCAGTTAGTTTGCGAGAGCTACTTGATTTGATCAATGCGCTCAAGCAAGGGGTTATTTTTGCAGACGTTGACGCGTTTTATTACTTAGCGCGTACCATCATGGTTAAAGATGAAACCCATTTTGACCGTTTTGATAAAGCCTTTGCTGATTACTTTAGTGGAGTCGCTGACCTTGATCTTCTCGAAAGCTTAAAACAACAACATGCCTTGCCTGATGATTGGCTGCGTAAAGAGTTTGAAAAGTATTTAAGCGACGAAGAAAAAGCGCAATTACAAGCCATAGGCGGCCTTGATAAACTCATGGAAACCCTCAAGCAACGCCTTGAAGAGCAAAAAAAGCGCCATGCTGGGGGTAATAAGTGGGTGGGTACTGGTGGCACTTCGCCATTTGGCGCCTATGGTTATAACCCAGAAGGTGTGCGAATAGGTCAAGACGGTAATCGACATCGCCGTGCAGTGAAAGTATGGGATAAACGCAGCTACCGGAACCTTGATAGCGACCGTGAAATAGGTTCTCGCACCATTAAACTTGCTCTTAAAAAACTGCGTAAATTTGCCCGCACTGGTGCCAGCGATACACTCGATCTAACCGAAACTATCCGCGCAACGGCAAAGCAAGGCGGTATGCTAGATGTAAAAATGGCTCCAGAGCGCCACAATGCAGTAAAAGTATTGATGCTGTTTGATATCGGCGGTTCAATGGATGATTACATTCATACCTGTGAAGAGTTATTTAGCGCTGCACACAGCGAGTTTAAACACCTTGAGTTTTACTATTTTCACAACTGTTTATATGAACATGTTTGGCAAGACAACGAACGTCGCCACTCAAATGTGATTGATACCATGACCTTGATTAACAAGTTCACCAGCGACTACAAGGTGATCTTTGTTGGCGATGCCACTATGGGGCCCTACGAAATAGCCTACCCCGGTGGCAGCGTAGAACATTGGAATGAAGAGCCTGGCAGTGCCTGGCTAAATCGCATAACTAATCACTTTGATAAAGTCGCTTGGCTCAACCCACAACCTGTTGAACACTGGCGCTATTATCAATCGATTGATTTTATAAAGCAGCTAATGGACAACCGCATGTACCCACTCACGCTAGACGGGATTAGTAATGCCATTAGGGAGTTGAGTTAGAGCCGTCAGCTGACGGCTG
This sequence comes from Pseudoalteromonas sp. HF66, assembly GCF_011806445.1. Taxonomy (NCBI): domain Bacteria; kingdom Pseudomonadati; phylum Pseudomonadota; class Gammaproteobacteria; order Alteromonadales; family Pseudoalteromonadaceae; genus Pseudoalteromonas; species Pseudoalteromonas sp. HF66. The sequence goes on along the minus strand of NZ_JAATOU010000011.1, from coordinate 97,600 downwards.
AAAGCTGATAGCTCCCTTTACATTACCTTCCAAACCAAAAACACCAGTGCAAAGCCAACTAAATAAAGCAAACCCAGCCAGCTTAGGGTACGTAATAAGGGTGAGTGATGAATGCTAGGTTCTGAGCGCACTAAACTAAAGTTCAGCCATGCAAATACGGGAGTCGTTACAAAAGCGAGGGTCATTGCAAAAGTAAGCATTGGCCCAAGGGCTGATTTAAAAAATAAAATCACTGCCATGCCAGCAAATGCTTGCAGTAATAACCACATATTTAAACTATGTTTAGATTGTTTAATCGATAGCAGTTTATGCGACTCATTTAATGTTCTGGCGTAGCCGTCAAGCACTGTTAGCGTAGTACCAAACATACATAAAAAAGCGATACCCGAAACCAGCGGCCTTGCCCACTCGCCCATAGTGAGGGCATACATATCAATTAGCTGCTTAGCAAAGGCCACGCCACCTAATTGCACAGCTTGTGCTTGGCCATATTGCACTAATACACCTAGTGAGAAAAACACGAGCGCCAGTGCTGCGGTAAGCCAGTAACCCAAATTAAAATCAAACAAGCCTTGTTGTTTTGTCACCGCTTGTTGCTGCTGCTTTTCTTTTAGCCACAGTGAGCTAATTGCTGATATTTCGATAGGTGCAGGCATCCAGCCCATCAAAGCAACCATAAAGCCAAGCATGGCAAGTTCATAAGGCGACGGGCCCACATAGTCAACAGACGCCGCTGTTCCATTATTCATAACGCCATTATTAATCGCTACTATCAACGCAGCTACTGTTGTAACCGTTAGCAGCCCCATAATTAGCTTAGAAACATTATCGAGCGCTTTAAAGTGCCCCAATAACAAAATAAGCAAACATACAGCCAAAATCAGCCAGCATAATAAGGTTACAGAAATAGTAATAGGTAATGCGTAGTGCAGCAGGCTAGCCGTTAATAATAAAACCCCTGCAGTGTTCACCACAGCGGCAACAATATTAAGCGCAATAAAACTATAGAAATACCCAGGCCCTTTTTGCATATAGCCCTCAACTAAACTTTGCTTAGTCGCGAGTGTGTACTCCATGCCAAATCGAAAGAATGGGTACTTCAATACGTTTACTACAATGATTAGCCAAAATAGCTGCCAGCCGAATAACGACCCTGCTTGTGTTGAGGCTACTAGATGTGAGCCACCAATGGCGGCTGTAGCCATTAAAATACCCGGCCCTAGAGCATTTAATTTAGATTGCCAATTTGATACTGCTGATTGCATACGCTTTGTGTATTTTATTCTTAGTTACAAGCAACTTACAGCGTTTTAGGTGAGATTGGAAGCAGAGCAAGTTAGCAAGTTAGCAAGTTAGCAAGTTAGCAAGTTAGCAAGTTAGCAAGTTAGCAAGTTAGCAAGTTAGCAACACTAGACTACCTATCACTTGTGTCAAGTAACTCGCTACTCGTTGGTTTTTTTAATCTGACTTCTAACGACTGATATCTAATATCTCCATTTTTGTTCGGCGTTAAAACGCCTCCTACGTCTCGTATCTCGCAAACTTTACTCTTTCCCCTAGCAACTCGCTAATTTTTGGAACTTCAATCTGACGGCTGACGGCTGACGGCTGACGGCTGACGGCTGACGGCTGACGGCTGAATAATAAAACTAAAAAAGCCAAGCGTTTCGCAACGGTTGGCTTTTTTAGGTTAAGTTTTAAGGCTAGTCACTTGGACTGGCGAATTATAATTAGCTCAGATTCATTTCCTGAATGATTTCGTGGGCAATTTCCGGTGTAGTACTGACCGGCTTTTCGTGTAGTTTGGCTTTCATTTGCCCTTTACGATGCTTCAGAGATGCATCTAGTTTTTTTGCGGCACTTGCAATTGCTGGGTACATCACATCATCCTCAGCTTTTACTGATAAACTTGCACCTTCATAGGTTGTGCTGATCTCAGCTTGATGTTTGTGATGTTCTTTTGAAAGAATAATATCAAGAGATATTAGTGATGGAAAATGGCTTGCAATTTTCGAGAACTTCTCGTTGATGTGCTCTCTTACAGAGTCAGTAACGTCAACATGATGACCAGAAATATTAATCTTCATAGGGTATCCTTTTTTATTGTTACCTCACAGTTAGTATTGGGGGCGAATTGAATTAACACAAGCGAAAATTGCAGATAATTAGTAATTGATTGTAACCACTGATGATTTAGATCATGCGTTGCGGATAAAGTATGCAAAAGCCCGCACCACACGGGCTGTTCAGAGAGGTTAACATCTGCTCATTAAGTGTACGAGCAACAATAATCTGCGAAATCAGTTACCTTGACACGGAAGGTAACGTTCGCGTCTACATTAAATGAATCTCCCGCCTTCATGGTTTGCCACTGTGTTTCGCCAGGCAGTAATACTTGCCACTCTCCCGCTAGCAGCTCCATGTGCTCTTTTTGATTTGTGCCAAACTCAAATTCTCCTGGCTGCATAAAGCCCAATGTTTTAGTGCTGCCATCGGCAAATAGCACAACACGGCTCGAAACTTTTCCATCAAAATAGACATTCGCTTTTTTTACAACACTTACACTGTCAAACTGAGTCATACTTACTCCTGAGATGTTTTGTTATTAACGTATAAACATTGCCAGTTGTCGGTTTAGTATTCAAGTAGGGCTGGGTGAGAAATAATCAAGCCGGATTAGCTGTAAGATCGTACAATTGTTGTAGGACAGGCTTTAGCGCGAGTATCTGAATGGATCGTTATAATGGAACCTCAAAGAATATGGCTTTAACGCTTTGTAACGCGCCTTGCATCCAAGCTCAAACCGATACCATATTTAGGTATCTATTGGTATTAAGGGCTATATCATGGCTAAAACACTAGCATTACTTTGGGTGACCATTTTGACAGTTTTATTGCTAATCAACTCCAAAGCGGCCGCTATGGCTCAGTAAGTGAAGTCATACGCGCCGCTTTACGTTTACTTGAAAGCCAAAAAACGAAAATGAACACTTTACGCCAATTACTTATTGAAGGTGAAAATAGTGGAGTTGCGGATTATGACCTTGATTCGTTTATCAATGAATTAGATAAAAATGAAATAAAATGAGGCCATTTTAGTTAACTAACAAGGCAAAATCTGATTTAAAAGATGCAGCCTTGTTTACATCTCGACGCAGGGGTCGTAAACAGCGAAATATTTATCTAAAACAGTTTGATGACATATTCTGGCTATTAGCCGAAAACCCTGAAATTGATAAAGACTGTGACGAAATTCGCGATAGCTACAGAAAATTTCCACAAGGAAGCCACGTAATCTTTTATCGTCAAATCGGCAGTCAAAATATTGAGATTATCCGTATTCTCCACAAAAGTATGGATGTGAATCCAATTTTTGGCGCATAGCCTTCATTTAAAAGGCGAAAGTAGCAAACTCAAATCTGACTTCTGGTATTTAACTTAGAAACATGACTTTTCCCGCCAAATAAATTTCACGCCTACGGTGAGGAATTTTTAAAGCTGACGGCTGAAAGCTGAGCTAAAACCGTTAGGTTTCACTTTGCTCTAGCTAACCGCAATAAAAAACCCGCGCTGTGGTTATACAGGGCGGGCTTTTAAATTTTAGCGGCTAAAGCTTAGAACAAAGCGTTTGCTTTGTTTACGATGTTTTCAACAGTGAAACCAAAGTGCTTGAATAGTTCGCCTGCCGGTGCTGACTCACCGAATGTTGTCATACCTACTACTGCGCCATTTAGGCCTACGTATTTGTACCAGTAGTCTGCGATGCCCGCTTCGATTGCTACGCGGCGTGTTACGCTTGCTGGTAGTACGCTTTCTTTATATGCAGCGTCTTGCTCATCAAATAGATCAGTTGAAGGCATAGATACCACGCGTACTTTTTTACCTTGTGAACGAAGTTCTGCAGCGGCATCTTGTGCAAGCTGTACTTCAGAGCCCGTTGCGATAAGGATAAGTTCTGGCTCACCGTCACAGCTAAGTACGTAACCACCTTTTTTCACATCAGCTAACTGCTGTGCAGTTCGCGTTTGTTGCTCAAGGCCTTGACGAGTGAAAATCAGTGACGTTGGGCCATCTTTACGTTCAATAGCTTGTTGCCACGCAATTGCAGACTCAACTTGGTCACATGGGCGCCAGTTCACTAAGTTTGGCGTTAAACGCATGCTAGCAATTTGCTCTACTGGTTGGTGCGTTGGACCATCTTCACCTAAACCAATTGAATCGTGCGTGTATACGAAGATGCTCGGCTGCTTCATTAATGCCGCCATACGTACTGCGTTACGAGCGTATTCCATGAACATTAAGAAAGTAGCACCGTAAGGAATAAAGCCTTTGTGCAGTGCAATACCATTCATGATCGCTGACATACCAAATTCACGTACACCGTAGAAAATATAGTTACCGCTTGCATCGTTTGCTTCTAAGCCTTTTGAACCATCCCAAAGTGTTAAGTTTGAACCAGCAAGGTCAGCAGAGCCACCCATGAATTCTGGTAATAATGGACCAAACGCGTTTAATGCATTTTGTGATGCTTTACGAGTTGCTGGGTTTGCTGGGTTTGCTTGTAACTCTTCGATGTAAGCTTGTGACTTTTCAGCCCAATCAGCTGGTAACTCACCATTTGTACGGCGTTTAAACTCAGCAGCAAGTTCAGGGTATGCGCTTGCGTAAGCGGCAAATTTTTCGTCCCAGCTTGCTTCTAGTTGCTTACCTTTTTCTTTGCCATCCCACTCGCTGTAAATATCAGCAGGGATCTCAAATGCATCGCCAGTCCAACCTAGGAACTCACGAGATGCTTTAATTTCGTCTTCGCCTAGTGGTGCACCGTGACAGTCATGGCTACCTGATTTGTTAGGTGAACCGTAACCAATCACTGTTTTACAACAAATGAGTGATGGCTTATCAGTAATGCTGCGAGCTTCTTCGATTGCGGCGCGAATTGCATCTGGGTTATGACCATCTACATCGCTTACTACGTGCCAGCCGTATGCTTTGAAGCGTGCTGGTGTGTCATCGCTGAACCAACCTTCTACTTCACCATCAATTGAGATGCCATTGTCATCCCAAAACGCAACTAGTTTACCTAGGCCTAATGTACCCGCCAATGAACAGGCTTCGTGAGAAATACCTTCCATTAAGCAGCCATCGCCCATGAATGCGTACGTGAAGTGATCAACAATATCGTGGCCTTCACGGTTAAACTGTGCAGCTAGCGCTTTTTCGGCGATTGCCATGCCCACTGCATTTGTGATCCCTTGACCTAATGGGCCCGTAGTAGTCTCAATACCAGGAGCGTAACCATACTCTGGGTGACCTGGTGTTTTTGAGTGCATTTGACGGAAGTTTTTAATTTCTTCTAGTGGTAAGTCATAGCCACTTAAGTGCAGTAGAGAATAGATCAGCATTGAACCGTGACCATTCGAAAGAATAAATCGATCGCGGTCTGCCCACTCTGGATTCGTAGGGTTGTGCTTTAGATAATCGCGCCATAGTACTTCCGCGATATCTGCCATGCCCATAGGGGCGCCAGGGTGGCCAGATTTGGCCTGTTGTACTGCGTCCATTGATAAGACGCGAATAGCATTTGCAAGTTCTTTGCGTGATGGCATGAATTCTCCTACCTTTATGTATTTGCGCTGGTTGTTTATGAAGCCCCATTCTTACTTATTGTAAGGGTACAGTGCAATTAAAAATCCGCATTAAATGCACCAATTATGGGCGTTTATTAAGAACAATACGTTATTAGTAATTTTAAATGGACGTCTAGGCGTAAAATTACTATGCAAACATATTTGTTTTCGATAAAATACGCCCCTTAATTTTTTAGCGCTATTACCGACGTTTGTGAAGCGCAATATTTGTGAGCAGAAATACAATGGCAAAACATTTATTTACTTCTGAATCTGTTTCTGAAGGTCATCCGGATAAAATCGCGGACCAAATCTCTGACGCGGTTCTAGATGCTATCTTAGAGCAAGATTCTCATGCCCGTGTTGCATGTGAGACTTACGTTAAAACTGGTATGGTGATGGTTGGTGGTGAAATCACAACTAGCGCTTGGGTTGATATCGAAGAAATCACACGTAAAACAGTACGTGAAATCGGTTACACGCACTCTGACATGGGTTTCGATGCTGACTCTTGTGCAATCCTAAACACTATCGGTAAGCAATCTCCAGACATCAACCAAGGTGTTGACCGTGCTCGTCCTGAAGAGCAAGGTGCTGGTGACCAAGGTCTAATGTTCGGTTATGCATGTAACGAAACTGACGTTTTAATGCCTGCACCAATCACTTATTCACACCGTCTAGTTCAGCGTCAAGCTGAAGTTCGTAAAAGCGGTGAGCTTAACTGGTTACGCCCAGATGCAAAATCTCAAGTAACGTTTGCATACGAAAATGGCAAGCCTGTTGGCATTGATGCAGTTGTTCTTTCAACTCAACACTGTGATTCAATCTCACAAAACGACTTAGTTGAAGCGGTAATGGAAACTATCATTAAACCGGTTCTTCCTGCTGAGCTTATCTCAAGCGCAACTAAGTTCTTCATCAACCCAACTGGCCGTTTCGTAATCGGTGGCCCAATGGGTGACTGTGGTCTTACAGGTCGTAAAATCATCGTTGATACATACGGTGGTATGGCTCGTCACGGTGGTGGTGCATTCTCTGGTAAAGATCCATCAAAAGTTGACCGCAGCGCTGCATACGCTGCACGTTACGTTGCTAAAAACGTGGTTGCTGCTGGCCTTGCTGATAAATGTGAGCTACAAGTTTCTTACGCTATCGGTGTTGCAGAGCCAACATCAATCAGTATCGAGACATTTGGTACAGGTAAATTAGAAGAAGCGCGTCTAATCGAATTAGTACGTGAGCACTTCGATCTTCGCCCTTACGGCTTAATCCATATGCTTGATCTTGAGCGTCCTATCTATCAACCGACTGCGGCTTACGGTCACTTCGGTCGTGAAGAGTTCCCTTGGGAGCGCACAGACAAAGCAGACGCACTTCGCGCAGCAGCTGGTCTGTAATAGGTTAGATAAAATAAAAAAGCGCTTCGGCGCTTTTTTTTTATTTCTGGCTTATCTGATTTAAAGATAACTTATAATTTTTTCGTAAACTGCCACACCCCAGACTAAGGCTAGAATTAGCAACGCCAATGTCACTGCCGCTGAAGCCATATCTTTAGCACGCCCTGATAATACATGATACTCAATCCCTACTCGGTCAGTCAGTGCTTCTATTGACGAGTTAAGTAACTCGACGATTAATAGTAATAAGTAAGGAATAAACAGCACTAACCAATGATTCAACGACTGTGCAAGCACGACTGATAAAGGTAATAAACACACCCCTAGGTAGATTTCAGAGCGAAATGCGGACTCTTCTTTAAATGCCGCTTTAAATCCTTTAACTGAACATTTAGTTGCTTTAAAAATGCGTCCAATACCAATACCATTTGGCTTATTAACCAAGGGAATTTTTGGTTCTTTCATGCTTTTCCTACTGCTCGCCTTTTAGCAACAAGTGCCACGCTATGCCCATATATTGGTTATATGCGTTGAATGTTGCGTTATCTATTTTTGCAAAAGGTGTGCTTTGTTTGTTGTAACGCACATCATATCGCTGCTTTTCGTTGATCAAATGATATTCATAAATCCCCGAAAAGTCACCTCGCCATAATTGTTGTCCTTTGCGAGCTGTCTGAAAGCCAAAAATTGTCCGGTCTGTTGTTGGTGATAATAGTGATTTACCAACGCTATAGAATGCACTATTTGGCTTTGCCACCAAATTCAAAATAGTAGGAGCAATATCCATATGGCTGGCCAGCTGCGGTTCTGCCTTTAGTTGCTGTATAGCTTGACCATAAAAAACAATGGGTACATGAGTGAGTTCATATAAATTAGGCTGGTCATGAATGTAACGACGGCTGTAATGATCGCCAGTAATAACAAAAAGTGCATCAGGGTATTGCGACTCCATCTTATCAACAAACTCTCCAAGCATATGGTCCGCATACCAAAGGTGGCCAAGTGTATAGGGCGACAAAAGTTCTGAGTTTAACTCTCGTAATGCTGAAGGGTAATCATCAATAGACTCCAAGGGGTAGCCATACTGTTTTAAATTTAAATTAAAAGGTCCGTGATAACTGGTTGTCATTACAACATTAAAGGTATTTTCTTTCGCTTTATTAGCAACCAGTTCGAATAGTTGTTGATCATCTATACCCCACACACCTGCTGAACCTTTACCTCCCATGTCTGCTGCTGAATATAATCTATCAACACCTTGTGATTTTGCGTATGTCCCAATATTCTGCCAAGACAATAACCCCCCATAAAAAAACTGGCTGCGATAGCCTTGCTGTTCCAATTGCTCGAATAACGACATTGGACTAGCTGGTTTTTGTGGGCCAATCTTGCTCATATTAACGCCTGCATAAGGAATGCCGGATAAGATGCTTGAAAGCGAGTTCATTGTGCTACTCGCTGCAGGCAATGCATCTGGGAAATACAAACCTTTTTCAGCCAGTTTTTGTAACTGTGTTGTAAGACCTAGCCCAAAATACTTTTCTTGCAATGGCCACGAATCATAACTTTCCATTATGATAAGAAATATTCTCGATGGCTGCGTAGTAAGTACGCCAGTTGTAGTATGCTTTAAATTAATTAGCGGTTCGCTAATAGATTGATCATTAGCTAAATAAGGATTCTTGGAGTTAGCGCCATGACTCTGAAGTTCATTATAATCTCTGATTGCGTATATAAAGCTTCTCAACGGATTTATGACTAAGTTATTGGCGAAAGGATCTGGTGTCACTGCAGACCATTTGCGCATTGCAGGGCGAGATTCAAAAGACCCTCTTACAGCACAAATTGTTAAAACAACCATGATTATAACAAGCACTGTGCGCTTGACTTTACAATCCGTAAACAAATTACTCAGTACATGAAGCTGATGCCGATTAATCCAATTGCAAATGTTAAATGAAAAATACAATAAAACACATAATGTAATGACACTACCCCATGGTTTATATTGCATAGCGACTGTCTTGAGAATTGCGGCCTGATCGTCATGCAGCCCTTCAAACATGAAGTAATTAAACTGACTACCATACTCAGCTATGTAGGTCACACTAACAACACATAGTAACACGCTTAAACTAAGATATATCTGAGCACTGTAATGACGAACACTAGCAACCCAATGCGATTTTCGAATTGGTTGTAAGAAACAGTTAAAAATAAATGGAATTGCTAAGCAAACACCAGCAGCAGCAGAATCAAAGGCAAAGCCTGCTTTTAATGTCGTTGCAAATGTATCGAGTGTTAAAGGACTACTAAGATGGTCATAAAAATAGAATAAGAAAAACACTCTAAATGCCATAAATAAAGTGACACCAGCTAGCCATAACATTGCCAACCGAGTATTTTCCTCAACAAAGGCATACCACCGACTTGTAGCAAACGGCTTAAGTTCCATAAATACAATATCCCTGTAATAACAACGAAACAGAGTGTACTTAAAAAAGGAACGAATTCAATCAATCTATTGTAATTATATGTAATATTTTTGTATTACTACTCAAAATGAGGGCATGAACCGATACGGCTGGGTGATTTGATACGAGAAAATTGATTATTAGCTAATTGTTCTCGGAGTGCTTCTAGAGTTTTATAGACGCTTTTTAACGACACTTTATTACTTAACCAGCGGGGAATTGAGCCACTTGGATCTGCATAGGCTTGATGGCGTACCAACAAATTGCTTTGTTGCTCTTCTAAACGCCAATAAGCGGTAAGGTCTTTAATACGCACAATGCCTGCAACTTCGGCTTTTGCATACGGTTGGCTTTTGATTTGTAACTCTGTTTTGTGTTCATCCAAAGCATGATAACAAGAGTAACTCACTAAATCTCGGTCTGACACCGGCCAAGGCGAATTAAAATGGGTGTAAACAAGCGTTTCCGAGGGGCTTAAGCGCTCCATTAAGGTCACGCTTTTTACATTTTCAAGCCAATTTGGTGCATTGTCGGTATCACTTAACAACGCCATAAAGTCACTTGCTTTGGCATTTTTAACCAGCACAGAGGCATTAATTTCTACAATGCCAGTGTCGTGTTTTTTATAGCTAACTTTAATATCGTCTTGCTGTTTGTAAGTTTTCCATTCGATAGGATTAGCAAATGCCGATAAACTCAACCATGCTAACCCAATCCATAGGCCAAAGCGCATTGATTTACAGCCAGTAAGGGTCTGTATTAAATGAAGCGTGGCGACTTTGCTCCATTGCACTCACTAAAAATTCAGACTTTTGATCAAGCCATGATTGAATTTTTGTCAGCTCTAAGTCGTCTTGTCCTGCACATAATTGCTTTAAGTACTCAAGGGTACTTAACTCATAAATACCATGCGAGATATCGACCCACGGCATACGAAACTCATTTCGATCCTCTCTATCGAACAAAGCCCCTAAGCAGTTGCCGCTAAGTAATGAGTTTTCAAGACGCGTGCGCAGTGCCAAATAATCTTTATCTGTAAACACTTGCTGCTCAGGAATGAGCTCGTGCATGTCGTGCCAATCTTTAGCAAATAAACGCTTAGCAATATCGGCAACCGGTTTTTCCGCAGCCTGAAACTCAGCTTGCCCCCATGATTTGCGCCATTGCTTTTCAATTAACCACGTCGTTAGCTGTAATAGCAAGCGGTTGTATCGGGTGCTATGGAATAGTGTTTCAATATCGTCAATGCTTGGCTGTAGTTCTTTTAAGTCATTAATAACCTGTGTGAGCTCTGGCGCACTGTTGATCTTTTTGTAGTATGCATGGCGCTTTGAGGTGTACGTTTTTAGCTGAATTGCATTTTCAACCCAAGCTAATTCACTTAATAACCACTTTAACTCAGTGCGCAATGATTCAGTGTCGTCTTTGCTAACAATGTCGTCAAAAAGCCAAAATGTATGACGAATTAAACGAATACCGTCGGTCACACGCTTAAGCGTTTTTAAACTCGGTTTAATGAAGTAACACGCTTCATGTTTTTGTACAAAACGAATCGCGTAGTTGATACTTTCGATTAATGCTTGCTCTTGCGTAGCATCACGTTTTAACGGCACAAAGCCGATTGATTTACTTGCTTTTAATGGCTTGTCATCGGCAAGCCCATAACCACGTGCAGCTTTAGAATAAAGACCTAAGCGAACATGACTCTCACTAACTAATTTATCCGCTAATGCAAACAGTTCATTGCGGCTACCTTCGATAAGTTCGATTTCAAGTTCAGAAATTGGCTCAACCTGACCCGATGCAGCAACTTCACCTTTATCTAACACCACTTCAATTTTTGCACCATTTTCGGTTTCGAGTAACCATGTACGGCGAATGAAATTTGTACTAAAAATTGGGTATAGATTCTCAGCAATGGCAGACACTTGCATTCCATGCGGCCAAATAGCGGCATCAAAAGCAAGTAAATCAGGGCGATTACCTGTGAGTGGCAAGTTGTATTCAGGGCGCTGATGAAGACCACCAACCACTTCGCCGGCAAGTTTGATGGTTTGCTCACAATCACTATCGCAACAACGAGTACGTAGGCCAATATCTAAAGCACGTAATTCTCGGCTTGGCGTATCGTAATAAGCATTTTGTAAGCTTCGCGACGGTTTATTAGTAACGGTTTTTGCAAATTGGGTAATTAATGCGGGGATCAGTGGAACAACGGCATCTGACACCAAAAACTTCAGTTCTATCTCAGTATCCATTCGTTTTGCGGAGTACATTTAAAATAAATAAGTGCTCAAAATAAACAAAGCAGCTACTTAATGCAAATTTTTTCCTGATTTTTGCGACCAAGTCTAATCACGGATTACAATATCAGCCTTGCTATTGATAGTTGAAATCCCTACTATCTCTATACTTAAAGAAATTATAAATTTAGCCACTTCTAGGCAAGATCACATTAACAAGGTAGATTGATGTTAAAACAGTGTATTTTTGGGTTGCTCCTTGCGGCCACCTCTTTTATTAGTTACGCAGAAGAAGCGCCAAGCAGCGACAGCCAAAACACCGCCTATATAGTCGATAACCTGTACACCTTTATGCACTCTGGTCCAAGCAAAAACTACCGTATACTGGGCTCAGTCGATGCAGGTACACAAGTTATGTTGTTATCGGATGAAGATAATGGTTACTTTAAAATTCGTGATGATAAAGATCGTGAAGGCTGGGTAGAAGCAAAATTCGTAACCGAAAATGCAGGTATCCAACAACAATTTCAAGCCCTAAATAATGATATGACGTTAATGCAAGAGCAACTTCGTCAAGCAGAGATTGAGCTGCCGCAATTACAAGAACAAAATAGAGCACTGACAGATCAAAACCTAGCACTTAGCAAGCAAATCGAAACCCTTAAGAACACCATCGAGTCTGAGCGTAATGCAAAACAAACCGCAAGTGCTAAAGAGAAACGCCAGCTATTAACTTATGGCGGTGCCATTGCATTTATTGGTTTACTGTTAGGCATTATCCTAACTGTAGTGTTATCTCGCCGTAAACGCTATGACGGCTGGGCATAACCGGTAAAACTGCAAAAAAGCACCTATTGGTGCTTTTTTTGTATCTATATATCGAATCTAAGTCCGGTATCTTGTTTAATTTTTTCGATAACCATATAAGTATGATGTGTACCAACCCCCGGAATATCAACTAAATCTCCAAGCACTTGGCGGTATTCATCCATATCTGAGACTCGCACTTTTAATAAATAGTCATAGCCACCAGCAACCATGTCACATTCAACGACTTGAGGAATATTTAAAATATACTCGCGAAACACTTTAAAAACAGATGTATTAGATGTCACCAAGGATACTTGCACGTGTGCTAACAAGCTCTGGTTAAGTTTACCTTCGCTAAGCTTTGCGTAGTAGCCTTCGATGTAGCCTTCTTGCTCTAAACGTTTTACACGGTCTAGACACGGGCTTGGGCTCAGGTTTACCTGTTTTGCGAGGTTTACGTTCGATATTCTGCCATTTTTTTGCAGAGCGTCTAAAATTGCTAAATCGATGCGATCTAACATGCGTAATCTATTCGGACTGGTCATAACAGAATTTTATGCGGCTAAGTTAACGGTATGCCCTGTAAATTATCGTAAATCGAAAAATTTAACCAGCATATTCTGCTGGATTTTAATTAGAATGCACGAATTATATCAATGGTAAGAAATGCAATTAGTTCATTTTTTAGACTCCACACACCAGAGGGTTACATATGCTATTTAATGGCGATTTGACAACTGAATGTCCAATTAGACAAAAGATCCGTGATTTCTACCGTATTGACGAAAATGCGGTTATTGATCACATTTTGCCTTTGGCTGAAGTAGGCGTGAAAGCGCGTAGCCGAGCGTGGGAACGTGCTCGTCAAATGGTTTTAAATATCCGTCGCGATCAGGATGGTCAAAGCGGTGTAGATGCACTATTAAATGAGTTTTCACTTTCAAGTGAAGAAGGCGTTGTTTTAATGTGTCTTGCAGAAGCACTATTACGCGTTCCAGATAAAGCGACGCAAGAGTCACTAATTCGTGACAAACTTGCTAAAGGTGACTGGAGCTCTCATTTAGGTAGCAGCGATTCTTTATTTGTAAACGCCTCATCTTGGGGTCTGTTAGTAACCGGTAAAATGGTTAATTACAGCGACAAATCGAAAGAGCAACAGTTCGGTGTGCTTAAGAAAACAATAGGTCGTCTAGGTGAGCCTGTTATTCGTAAATCTGTGAACTTCGCGATGAAGATCATGGGTAAGCAATTCGTTATGGGTCGTACTATTGACGAAGCAATTGAACGTGCAGCGGATAAAGAGCAAAAAGGCTACGTATATTCATACGATATGCTAGGTGAAGGCGCGCGCACCATGAAAGATGCTGAGCGTTACTTCCAAAGCTATATGACTGCTATCCACGCAATTGGTAAAGCGGCAAATGGCCGTGGTCCAATCAAAAGCCCGGGTATCTCAGTTAAGATATCTGCAATTCACCCGCGCTATGAATTCACTCATCGCGAGCGTGTTATCACTGAAATCGTACCTAAGTTAAAAGAGCTTGCGCTTGCAGCGAAAAGCTACGATATCGGCTTTACTGTTGATGCTGAAGAAGCTGACCGTTTAGATATCTCACTAGATGTGATTGAAGCAGTATTTAGCGATGACGATTTAGGTAACTGGAACGGCTTTGGTTTAGCAGTTCAAGCATATCAAAAACGCGCTATTTTTGTGGTTGAGTGGGTTGCAGAACTTGCTCGTCGCGTTGGTCGTAAATTAATGGTTCGCCTTGTAAAAGGCGCATACTGGGATACCGAAATCAAAACGACTCAGCAAGATGGTTTAGATCACTACCCTGTATTCACACGTAAAGCGACCACTGACGTTTCTTACAAAGCGTGTGCTATCAAACTACTTGAAGCTCGTGATGTTCTGTATCCGCAATTTGCTACACACAACGCATATACTGCAGCAACAATTTTAGAAGTCGCGAAAGGCGACAACGAAGGTTTTGAGTTCCAACGCTTGCACGGTATGGGCGAGTCATTATTTGATCAAATCGTTGAGAAAGAAAAAATTCAATGTCGTGTTTACGCACCAGTTGGTCAGCACGAAGACTTACTTGCGTACTTAGTACGTCGTTTATTAGAAAACGGTGCTAATTCATCATTCGTAAATGCGATAGTTGATACCACTAAGCCTGTTGAATCACTATTACCTGATCCTGTCGAAACGCTGCAAGGTTTACGTAATAAATACAATACGCAAATTAAAATGCCAATTGATTTATATGGTGAAGAACGTGCTAACTCAAAAGGCATGGACTTGACTGACATCAATGTAATCACACCATTTAAAGAAAACCTTGATACGTGGTTTGAAGAGCATCGTATTGAATTAAGCGATGTGCCTGAAGGTTCTATCCCTGTGAAGAACCCTGCAAACCATAAAGAAATCATTGGTCATGTGAAATTACAATCATCAGAAGAGATGACTGCACTTTTAGAAAATGCAGAGAAAGCATTTGAATCATGGTCACAGACACCTGTTAAAGAGCGCGCAAACTTACTACGCCGCGTTGCTGATATCCTAGAGCGTCACCACGATGAACTTGTCGCTATTTGTATTAAAGAAGCAGGTAAAATTACCCAAGATGGTATCGATGAAGTTCGTGAAGCAGTGGATTTCTGCCGCTACTACGCAGCACGCGCTGAGGAACTATCAGAAGATGAACGCTTTGAAGCGCGTGGTGTGATCTTATGTATCAGCCCATGGAACTTCCCGCTTGCTATCTTCTTAGGTCAAGTTGCCGCAGCAATCGTAACTGGTAACACAGTTATTGCTAAACCTGCTGAGCAAACCAGCCTAATTGCTCTTCGTACCATTGAACTTATGCTATCTGTAGGTTTACCAGAGCATGTTGTACAACCTGTTATTGCTCGTGGTAGCGAAGTAGGTAAAACTATCGTTCCTGATGAGCGAATTCAAGCTGTTATGTTCACAGGTTCTACAGAAACAGGGACTCTCATTTCGCAAACACTTGCTGCGCGTAACGATATTCAAGTACCGCTTATCGCTGAAACCGGTGGTCAAAACTGTATGATCGTTGACTCAACAGCTCTACCAGAACAAGTTGTTGATGATGTGATCAGTTCAGGTTTCCAAAGTGCTGGTCAACGCTGTTCTGCACTACGTGTATTATTCTTACAAGAAGATGTTGCTGATGGCATCATTGAGATGCTTAAAGGCGCTTTAAAAGAGCTTCACGTTGGCGACCCTTCATTACTTTCAACGGATATCGGTCCTGTTATCGACGAAAAAGCACTTAAAAACTTAACTGACCACGTTGAGTACTTAAAAGGTAATGCAACACTTCACTATGAATGTGCAATTCCTGATAACAGCGAAAACGGTGCTTATTTCTTTGCACCTCGTTTATACGAGATCAAAGATTTATCGGTGCTTAAACGCGAAGTTTTTGGCCCGTGTGTACATATCATCCGCTTCAAAGGCACAGAGCTTGATAATGTGATTGATCAAATCAATGGCACTGGCTTTGGCTTAACCATGGGTGTGCACTCACGTATCGAAGAGCGCTGCGAGTACTTAGCGAAAATGTCACGTGCAGGTAACGTTTACATCAACCGTAATATGATCGGTGCGATTGTTGGCGTACAACCTTTCGGTGGCCGTGGTTTATCTGGTACAGGCCCTAAAGCCGGTGGCCCTAACTACTTACAACGTCTTGTGAAAGAAAAAGCATCACCAGATAACGTACAAATGACAAATCTAACACCTGATGAGTTAGATACTCACCACTACTCAGGTGCTGCTGAGCAAGTTGCTAAGCTGATGGATAACTCATTACGTGATGAAAAAATCTGGCGTGCAACACCACTTAACGACCGAGTTTCTGCTGTTCGTCAATTACTTGCAAAAGTAGCGACTGTTGAAATCATTGATGAACTTGCTGATGACTTAGCGTTAACCTTAGCTGATGCACGTGCACAGCTTAACCGTCTTGAAAAACACATGCGTAAACACACTGTGTTGCCTGGGCCAACGGGTGAGTCTAATACGCTGCACTTAGAGCCTCGTGGTTGTGTAGTTTGTTATGCCGACAAGAGCACATCGTTTAACTTCTGGGCAATTTCAATTATCACAGCATTAGCTGCTGGTAACACAGTAATCACGGTTGCTTCTGAGTTATTCTTTGATGAAGCAGTTGCATTTAGAGATAAGTTTATTTCAACAGGTATTGCTGAGGGTGTATTCCAAGTTGCTAAACCTAATCAGTTACAAGCAATTTTAGCACATCCTCACCTTGCTGGTGCTGTTGTAGCTGCACGCTCATCACGTTTAGGCTACTTCAGCCAGCAGCTAGCACAGCGTAAAGGTGCGATTCTGCCAGTGATCAGCTCAGAGTACTACGACACGCTAATCAAGCGTTTATTAACTGAGAAAACAATTAGTGTTGATACAACCGCATCTGGTGGTAACACATCACTAATGACATTGGTTGAAGACGACGAGTAATCGTATTGATTAAAGGAAATTAACCCCTCCTGAGCTAAATAAAAGCCCTCGCAATTGCGAGGGCTTTTTGATTTTTAAAGATACCTTTTCATTATTCTTGTTTACCGAGATACAGATTTTCTGCTAGTTTTATAGTATTGAACTCGATTAGAAGTAAAGGCCTTGAAAACACTCCCTATCAATCAACTTAAGCCGGGCATGTTTGTCCAAAGTGTAACGAAACAGACTGGCAAGATCCGTATTAAAAACCAAGGTTGGGTAAAAACACAGGGAAGCATAGACAAGCTGATCAAGGCTGGCATATTAGAAATAGCTATCGACCCAAACAAAACACTGACTTTAGACAGTGAGAATAAAGTGGTTGAGCAGCAAAATAATCCACAACCTGCTGACGACACCACTGCTTTTGATCCCTGGCACACCACTCATAGTGTGTCGGCAGAAATGAGTAAGGCAAATAGCTTATATAACGAAGCAAAGTCATTACAAAACAAAGCCTTTGACGATATACGTGATGGTAATAAAATTGATATAGCTCCTTTTAAAGACCTAGCAAACGGTTTTATTGATTCGGTTTTTCGTAATCAAGACGCCCTCGCCTGTATCACTCGTATGCGTGAGAAAGATGCTTATCTACTTGAGCATTCAATCAACGTATCAATTTTAATGAGTATTTTTGCCAAACATTTAGGGATAGAAAGATCGATAATCCAAGAAATTGCCACAGGTGCATTACTGCACGACATCGGCAAAATTAATATTCCGGATGAAATTCTCAATAAGCCAGGCAAGTTAACAGATGACGAATATAAAACCATTCAAGATCATGCTCGCTTTAGTAAAGAGATTTTAGAGCAAGCAGGCTTGAGCGGGATTGCTGTTGATATAGCTGGCTTCCACCATGAGCGCCTAGATGGCAGTGGCTACCCATTTGGTAAAAGCGCTGATGAAATAAGCTTGTACGTACGTATGGCTTCAATTGTTGATGTGTATGATGCATTAACCGCTGAGCGGGTCTATAAAGCTGGTATGGAGCCAATAAAGGCGTTTAAGATACTTAAAGATGGCTGCCCAGATAGCTTTGATGGAGACCTAGTAACCAAATTTATACAGTGTATCGGTATTCACCCTGTTGGCACCTTGGTAAAACTTGAAAGCCAAAAATTAGGAGTGGTAACACGTAGTAACCCTACCAGCCCATTAAAGCCCTCTGTAAAGGTTTTTTATAATGCCAAACATGCACACTATACCGAAGTACAAGATATCGATTTAGCAAACAGCCGCTGTCACGATAGCTTAGAAGCAGCTGTCAGACCGACTGACTTTAATATCGATCTGATCCGCTTCTTTAAGAACTCTATTTTACCTTAGCCCTTGGTAAGACTGGCTATTCAGGCCAGTCTTGTAATGCTTTTAATGTAAACTCATAACCATCGTAGCTTAATAAAGTTTGCTCTGGGGTGATTTCAACCACAGATAACACGCCGATGTTATCTCCTTCATATAACTCTCGGCCATTAAGCTTTATCCAACGCTTAGACGTTTCTGAAGCATAGATGTGTGCTTGGTATTTAATTGTTGGAATAAGGCTTTGTAATGCATCTGGCAAGAGTTCAATAGGCTCTGCATAGGACGTGTTTTTAGTACTTCGAGTAATATCGACACTACGTTTGCTGTCAACATCTTCAACAGCCTTAGCAAAAGCGTCTTTCAATGTATCTGGCACATCTCTTAACTCATCATTGGCTGATGATGTAGAAACAGGTTGAACTGGCTGACTACCGAGTGGTTTACCAAGCACCTTATATTTACTTAAATCGACACCGTTACTACTCATTTGTTGAGGATTAATTTGCTGCATTGGTTGCGAGAACTGTGGCTGTGATTGATACGCAGGCTGATTTTGGTATACCGGTTGCTGGTACTGAGGTTGTACTTGATAGCCTTGATTGGCGTACACAGGAGCTGAATTAACTGGCACTTGCACCCATTGATATTGCTGACCTTGCACCGGAACTTGCTGCATCATTTGTTGCTGTACCGCTGCTTGTTGCATTACTTGACCTTGCTGAATCGCAGCTGCTTGTCCTGCATTATTTGTAGCTTGCTGAGGTTGAATTTGTGCTACTTGCTCTTGTTTAGCAGGCTGTTCGTTTTCAGGGCTTGTCTTAATCTCAGTCGGGGTGCTTTTGGTCACTTCATTGTTGTTATTAACGACCTTTGGTTGCTCGGCAAATGGTTTAGTTTTCTGTAACCATTTACCAATCGAAAATCCAGCCATAAGCGTTAATATTGCCGCTAGTAATAGGCCAAATAAAAAAGCTAATCGACGATAACGTTTAAGTTCTTGCTGTTGTTTGAGCGCTAGTGCAGCTTGATCGTGATCAACCGCGGTTTGTTCGTGCTGACCTGACTGTTTAATTGCATCTAATAATAATGACATAAATGTAAACTCGTTATATTAGGTAGGATAAACCAATACCCATCCCTAATACGGCTAAAAATGAAACTGGGTAAAGCCAAACATAACTCGGCTCTTTATTTTCTACTGCAGCAACAGGAGTGCTGGTTGGCGGTAGTGCTTCGGCGGCAGAGCGCATCACAAGCTCACTGTCAATACTCAGCTTTTGTTGAGAAAACGCGCCGACTAGGCAACGCTCACACAGTAAATTGATTAACCTTGGAACGCCTTGAGTAACTTGATAAATCGCTTTTAATGCATCACCCGAGAATAAAGCTTGTTCTGTCCCCGCTTTAAACAAACGATGCTTAACATAGGCAAACACTTGCCCTTCAGTTAGTGGCAATAAGTGATAACGCGCAGTGATTCGCTGAGCAAGTTGTCTTAATTCAGTGCGTTTTAGTAGCTCTTGAAGCTCCGGTTGCCCTACTAACACAATTTGCAGCAGCTTCTTATGATCTGTTTCGATATTGGTTAACAGCCGCAACTGTTCTAACACATCTGGCGCGAGTAGTTGTGCTTCATCAATAATTAAGATGGTATGGCCGCCTGCTTGATTATTTGCCTCAAGGTGTTTTTTGATTACATCAGTGAGGGTCTTTAAGGTCGCATTAGTGCTGTCATAGTCGATATTCAATTCATCACAAATACTGGCAAGCAGTTCAAGCTGTGACAAAGCAGGGTTATGAATTTGTGCTACTTGAGTATTTTCAGGTAGCTGCTCTTGCAGGCTTCTCGTTAGTGTTGTTTTACCTGTACCGACTTCACCTGTTAATAAAACGAAGCCACCCGCTTCACCTAATCCGTAGGTAAGGTGTGCTAATGCCTCTTTATGACGCTCACTAAGAAATAAATACTCAGGATTTGGGGCAATTGAAAAGGGTTTTTCTGACAAGCCAAAATAGCTTAAATACACCGTGTTATTCCTTGCGTTTAAAATCACGGTCTATAATGGCAAAAAACCTCGCTACTTAAAACCTTGTTTACATTTTATTGGTTAAATAACGTAAAATAGCCAAAAGGCAAAATTAGAGGTGTTTTATGCAGGTTTATTTAGTCGGTGGCGCAGTCAGAGATGCCCTACTTGGTCGTGACATTAAAGAGCGTGACTATGTGGTGGTTGGCGCAACGCCTGAGCAACTTATTAGTCAAGGCTATCAACAAGTTGGTAAAGACTTCCCGGTATTTTTACATCCTCAAAGTAAAGAAGAATACGCGCTAGCTCGCACCGAGCGAAAACAAGGCCAAGGCTATAACGGCTTTATTTGTGATTTCGCGCCGGATGTGACACTAGAGCAAGACTTAATTCGCCGAGATCTCACTGTAAATGCTATTGCACAAGCTGAAGATGGCAGCTTAATTGACCCTTTTTCTGGCCAACAAGACTTAGAAAATCGCTTACTTCGTCATGTTTCTGATGCCTTTAGTGAAGATCCATTGAGAATATTACGGGTAGCCCGTTTTGCAGCTCGTTATCATTACCTAGGTTTTACTATTGCTCCAGAAACCAAAGCTCTTTTAATTGATATGGTGCAGGCGGGTGAACTTAACACTCTCACCGCTGAACGAGTGTGGTTAGAGTGCGAAAAGTCTCTCAGTGACGGTGCATTTAGCGAGTTTCTAAATGTGCTTGCTAGTATTGGCGGTCTGCATGTCGTAAGCGCGGAGCTTGAAGAAAAGTGGTGCGATGAGCTTTACAACACGCTACAAGCACGCTTTGCCTATGCTAATAAACTGAAAATTAATGACATTGCAGTGTTATTCAGTCAAATCACCTTATCGCTTTCAAGTGACGAGATAAAGACCATTGCAACTAGCATACGCTTACCTAATGAAGTGCGTGATTTAGCGCTATTTAGTCAAATACATCAAACAACGTTAAGCGCAGAAAAACCGACTAGCGAGGCTATTTTTAGCAGCTTTAATCAACTTGATTTATGGCGTCGCCCAGAACGCTTTGAACAGGTATTAAAGGTTTTAGAGGTTAGTCATCAACAGTCAGTTGCCTGCTATGAGTCACTAATAAAAGCAGCAGCGCAAGCGCGTGCAGTTAATCCGCAGCAGTTTATTGCGCAAGGTATTAAAGGGGCAGAAATAAAAACCGCGCTTGAGCAAGCGCGGTTAGAGGTTATTAAAAATTACTTTTCGTAGCGCACCAAACGCAAATAAACATCAGATGTTTTTGCATGAAGGCTATTTATGCCTTTATCAAATTGATACACCCAAGCAAGATCAGTGCGACTGATCCCTGAAGTGCTACTCCAATAGTTTTGCAGCTTAGTTGATAAAAACGCCGTTTCGTTAATACTAGGCTGCACACAACTGTGCTCTAAAATGCTTGCTAACTCCTTAACATTTGGCACATGCCAATCGCTGTAATCAGCAAAGGTTGCATTTTCGGCCCCGCGCAGTGCCTCACCCCAGGTAAGTTGCTGGCTGGTCCCTTCACAGGTATCCGTTTCACTATTATAGCTTTGACCAAATGTACAACGTTGCCACATAAGGCCCGTTGCGCTGTCGCTGACTGTACCATCTTCGTTAATCACAAAACGGCTATCAGGGGTGGTCTCTGTGACGGCGTTATAACATACTTGCGCTGCGACATAACCCGATTGCAAAGCAATAACGGTAAGTGCGGTAATTAAAGGTAACTTTCGCATATTACTCTCCCGGCGTTCTGACTAAGCGCACAAAGGCGGTGTTATTTTTGGGGTACGCTAAATCATTAGCACTACTCATATCAATAATATAGGCCTGCGATAGACTTGTACCATCTGCCGCTGTTTGTGAGGTCCAATATGGCATAAACGAACTGCTACTAGTACTTAGCTGAGTATCACTAGGCTGATTAGGGAAAAAGTCTGTATTAAGTAACGTAGACTCACCTTGTTTGGCATAATCTAATAGCCCTAATAATTCAGTGTAAGTGGGCACACGCCAGTTTGTACCACCGCAAAAGTCGCGGCTATTTACATCATCAATATAAGTTTGCAAGCCACAGTTACTAGTACTTGGGCATGAAGAGCCCGCAGCCCCTTGCACACTGCCAGTTTGCACTCCAGTTGAACCATTTAGATACCAAGTATAATGATTTGATCCAGCACGCTCGGTGGTTGACGGTGGCAATGTTGAACTTGCTTCTTTCACTTCCCATATTAGCCCTGTCACGTTATCGCGTACGCAGCTAAAGCGAGTAGCATCATCAGGTAGTTCATCGGCAAATTCATTCATTTTCGTAAAATCAAACGCCAAGTCACCCTGACCAACTTTATCGAGTTGATTTGCGACGCTGTCACGACCTATATCAGCATCTTGGCTTGGAAAGTCTTCGCTGTCACAATTAATTTTTTGTGAGTTGTTGTAGCAATCACTCATGCCGGTATCATTAATTAAACCCAGAGGTTTTGGACTTATATCTATAATCACAATATCCGTGTCGCTACGTGATTTACTATCTGTCACGGTAACTTCAAAGCTCAGCTCTGAATCGGTATCAACATCAGGAGCGACGAAAGTTGTGATACATTGGTTCTGGTTTGCCAAAGTCACTGTTTCGCCTGTTAATTGCTGCCAAAAACATGATTTTGTTGCCGTCACGATTTCACTATTGCTAGCATCAAGCGTCACGGTATCAAACTCAATAACTTGTTGATCAACGCCCGCATCAGCAATAATTACTTCAACCGTTTTATTTAATGTAAACGACGCTTCAGTACTTGCTGAACCACCTTCATCGTCAGTTACAGTCAAGCGCCAAGTCATCGCTGTATTTGATTCAAGTAGTGGGTGAGTGAAACTAATGGTTTGCTTGTCGTAACTATCAGCCGTTAATTCAGGACCATCAAGTTGAGTCCATAAGTAGCTATCAACCGAACCATTTTCATCGATATCAGCAGACTCTTCGCCACTTAATGTAATCACATCATTGTATTGTGATGGTAACTCTTCTGGCGCGGTTTGAGTGATCACTGCAACAGGCAGTTGATTATTAGAGGTAATAAAAATACTAACTTGATCGGAAACAAGTTGCCCATCAGTTTGATAATTAACTTTTAAAACAAGTTCAGAGTCGAGTTTAATATCAGGAGCGGTAATGGTTTGTTCTGCGCCTTCAGCTGGAAAACCTTCTACTGCTGGGCCACTGACTCGCTCCCAGGTAAAAGTGCCATCTGCTGGAGAGCCTTTGGCAGAGACAGTAAATTCACTTTTTTCAATAATTTGCTGATCTGAGCCTGCATTAACTGTTGCTGCAACTGGATTCGAATCACTCGAACCACCACCGCCGCCACAGGCTGTTAATGTCGTTAATGCAACTAGGGTAAGAGGCACTAATCTCATGTTTACCACCTTAAAATGCAAAGTCGGTCATGGCCGACTGCCAAATAAGCTAATAATAAGCAATTAAAGTGCCAGACTCGGGTTTATAAATAACTTTCTTGATGGATACGAACGAAAAGCTTTGTACCTACTTTACTGTAATCGACTTTGTATTCTCTGCCATCGAGGGCTTGGATAAACAACAAACGTTTTTCTTCTGCAAATACATCAGGGCTTGCTACATACACCATCTCTAAGTAGCGCTCTTTGGCTTCACGACGGTTTTTTGGCAGGTCTTCTTTAAACGGCTCTAAACCATTTTGAGTAACTTTAATGCGTGGGTGATTCTCACCATTCACAACCACTAAGTCGAGTTTTTTATCTTTGTGTATTATTGTGTTTCGACCGCTTTTAATAAAAGAACGTTCTTGACTCATAGTCTTATCCTGCTACTTACTGCACCTAACTGCTTACTTTTTCTGTAAACGCGCCTCAATAAACTCATTAGGATTCAGTTTCCAACGATTTAAATCAGCACTAAATTGCCAAATATCAACATCAAGAACATTGGCTGGCAATAATAAATCGTATCCTGTTAATTGCCTTAAATGCTGCGTACGATTAGCAAACATGGCAATCAATCCTTTGTAAAGCTGACCACTAGGGGCAGTGTAGTCCGTCTCTTCTATTAACCATTCTGATGGGCAATCACCATTTTTGCAATATTTTTGAATGACTTGCATAAATAAATGACGTTGCTCTATCAGTAATCGTCCAGCAATTCTCGGGGAAATCTGAGTTAAAAATTCATCTATGTTATTGAGTTTAATACCAACTGCGTTTAACTCAAGGTATTCTAAGCCTTGTTCCACTTTTGGTATACCACTATGATGAAAATTAGCACGATTTAGCTGCCAATTCCCAATTTTATGATGATAAATAAGTAAATTCTGAGTAAATGTTAGGCTAAAGTATGGTTCTTGAGTTTTTAAAAAGCCAATAAAAATTGCGGCAATACAGGTTGTTGCTAAAAAAATCTCAACAATGCTAATTTCACCGGGCCTCAATAAGTTAACCAACATAATAATGATTAACCCAATACCGCCAACAATTAAAAACTCGCTGCCATGGCGAGATGCTTGAGCACGCACTTTGAGTGCAGGAAGTTTCTTATCCATATACTGAAAAGTAAAAAATAAACATCACAATTGTGACCAAAACTATCTTTCTAAGCGTTAAACAATAATTACACTTTGGTTCTTTACCCATACTAAAACCTCTCTTTTAGTCACAATAAAGGAACAAATTAGCCGAACTTTTAACTTTTACGCCAAATGCACAAATTTATGAGATACCTGACATACGGGGCACGTACTAATTTTGTACACTACACTCAACTAATTTTCTGGTAACACGATGATGTATTCTACACAATCTGGTAAAGCACTTTTTCCTTTTATTATTACCCTTTTACTTGGGTTATGTATTTATTTGTATTTACCTTCAAGCCAAGGGGAGCAAAGCAACTTTGGCAACCGTGCAACACAAGTAACAGCGCACACTGTTACAGCCGAGGAAAATGCAGTACTCATTGAAGCAATTGGTAGCGCTCGTGCTAACCAAGCGATTTATATTCGCAGCGCGCAAAACGATTATGTTACCGATATCTTTTTCAATGATGGCGACTTAGTGAGTAAAGGTCAAAAACTAGTTCAATTGCAATCTCAAGAAGAAGAATTAGCAGTAAAAGAGCTAAGTATTAATTTACGCGAAGAACGCCGCCAACTTGAGCGCCTCACTGAGTTATCTCGCTCACAAGCGACTGCTAAATCATTACTTGAAGAGCAATTATCGCGGGTTGACGCAACCGAAGCACAACTTGAAAGTGCTAAAACAAAGCTGGCAGAAATGACCATCAAAGCGCCATTTTCTGGCTTGCTAGGCAAGCGCGAAATTTCAATTGGTACTTATGTTAGCAATACAACAAACATTACCACACTTGATGATATCAGCATTATTAAGGTCGACTTTAAGGTGCCAGAAAAATACCTAGCTCAGTTGCAGCTTGGTATGAAAGTGATGACGCAAAATGATGCCTACCCAGAAAAAACCTTTAACGGTAAAGTGACCCACATTAGTTCTCGTATTGATTCTATAACACGTAGCGTTGAAGTAACTGCAAGCTTTATTAATAAAAGTGGTTTATTGCGACCAGGCATGTTGCTGAACACGGCGTTAGAGTTAAGTTCAAACCAAGCGCTAATGGTGCCAGAGAAAGCCGTAATCCCTCAGCAAGACAAACACTATGTGTTCCAAATTGAAGATGGCGTTGCTAACAAAGTAGAAGTACATGTGGCAGGTCGTCACAATGGCTGGGTAGCCATTGATAAAGGCCTTGAAAGTGGTCAGCAAGTTGTGACTGAAGGCATTATTAAGATCCGTACTGGCAGCAAAGTAAGTATCAAGGGCTAAACCATGAAAATTACTGATACTAGCGTTAAACGCCCGGTCTTTGCGATCGTAATCAACCTGTTATTACTTACCTTTGGTTTGGTGGCATTTTCTATGCTCCCACTGCGAGAATACCCGGATATTGAAACACCGATTGTCAGCGTTAGCACTGATTACACTGGTGCCAGCGCAGAGATTATTGAAACCAAAATCACCCAAGTACTCGAAAACCGCATTTCGGGTATCGAAGGCATCAAAAGTATTAATTCATCGAGCCGTAATGGTCGCTCAAATATCACCATTGAGTTTAATATCAGCCGTGATATCGATGCTGCATCAAACGATGTACGCGAACGTGTAGCCCGTGCCCTAGATAGCTTACCTGAGCAAGTTCGCCCGCCAGAGGTATCTAAATCAAACAGCGATGAAAGCCCAATTGCATGGTTCGTACTAAACAGTACTACCATGGATTCATTACAGTTATCTGATTATGCACAACGCTTTATTGTTGACCGATTAGCCGTTGTTGACGGTGTCTCAAACGTGCGTGTTGGTGGTGAACGTAAATACGCAATGAAAATCTGGTTAAACCGTAAAGCGATGGCTGCACGCGGTATAACCAGTAGCGATATCGAAAACACGTTACGAACTGAAAACGTTGAATTACCCGCTGGAGAAATCGAGTCTATCGACCGTGATTTTACAGTACGTACCGCCCGTAGTTATAAAGATCAGCGAGACTTTAGAAACTTGGTTATTAAACGTGGTGAAGATGGCTATTTAGTACGTTTAGGTGAAGTGGCTGATGTTCACTTAGAAGCCGCTGACGACGAAAGTCTGTTTCGCGGTAATGGCAGAAATATGATTGGCTTAGGCATTGTAAAGCAGGCCAAAGCCAATACTCTTACCGTCGTTGATAATGCCCGCGCAGAACTTGAAAAAATCAAGCGTAACCTGCCAGAAGGCACAACCATTCAAGACAGCTATGACTCATCTATCTTTATCAAAGAATCAATTGATGAAGTATATAGAACGCTTGGAATTTCAATGGCACTGGTTGTATTGGTTATCTACCTATTCTTAGGTAATATTCGTGCAACACTCGTACCTGCAGTCACGGTACCAGTAGCGCTAGTTGGTAGCTTTATGTTCTTGCTTGCTATGGGTTACTCAATCAACTTACTGACTCTATTAGCTCTCGTTCTTGCGATAGGTTTAGTCGTAGATGACGCAATTGTAATGCTTGAAAATATTCACCGCCGAATAGAGTTAGGTGAACCGCCTCTTCTTGCTGCGTTTCGTGGTGCCCGTGAAGTTGGCTTTGCGATTATCGCCACTACGCTCGTACTAATTGCGGTCTTCGTACCACTGGTGTTTATGGATGGCCGTATCGGCGCACTATTCACCGAATTTGCTATGGCAGTAAGCGCCGCAGTGTTCTTCTCTAGTATTACAGCCTTAACCCTTTCTCCGGCACTTTGCTCAAAAGTACTGAAGCCATCAGAAAAAGAAAGTAAGTTTAGCCAGTGGATGGATAGAACATTTAACAAAATTGAAAACGCCTATCGTAATTCACTTACTTCAAATATGAGTCGTAAGTGGAGCTTACTACTAATGATGATTTTGGCTGGTGTTGCCAGCTTTATGCTATTTCAAAAAGTGCCATCAGAGCTGACGCCAAAAGAAGACCGTGGAACATTCTTTATCATGATGAGCGGCCCAGAAGGCGCTAGTTATGAGAATAATGCGGCTAACATGGCAAAAATTGAAGAGCGTTTGATGCCTTACTCTGAATCTGGTGAATTAAGTCGCGTGCTTATTCGAGTCCCGGGTTGGGGTGGTCAAGGTGGCGTGGCTATCATAGGAATGGCTGATTGGGATAAACGCAAGCGCTCAACTTGGGAAGTAATGGATGAAATTAGCGGTAAGATGACGGAAGTGACCGATGTACGGGCTTTTGCGATTATGCGCCGAGGTATCGGTGGCGGTGGTTCATCACGCCCAATTGAGTTTGTATTGCAAGGTAACGATTACGATCAACTAGCTGATTGGCGAGACCGTATTATCCAGCGTGCAGAGAAAAACCCTGGTTTGGTGAGAATCGACCATGATTACAAAGAAACCTTCCCGCAGTTTTTAATCAACATTGATAAAAACAAAGCTGCAGATTTAGGTGTTTCTGTATCTGATGTAGGTCGCACGCTAGAAACCATGTTAGGCCAACGTCGCGTAACGACCTTTATCGACCGCGGTGAAGAATACGATGTAATTTTAAAAGGGACCAAAGAAGATTTTGCTAACCCGACTGATATTTCAAATATCTACTTAAAATCACGCAGTGGCGAATTGGTTCCGCTAGATAGCTTAATTAGTTTAAAAGAAGAAGCCACAGCGTCTCGTTTGAACCGCTATAACCGTATGCGCGCAATTACGTTAAGTGCGAATTTAGCAGATGGCTATACCTTAGAAGAAGCGCTGAACTTCTTAAATCAAGTTGCGGCTGAAGAAAATGACATAGACGGTGCAATTGACTACAAAGGTGAATCGCAACTATTCTATGAAGGCGCATCAGCAATGACCTATGTGTTCATTCTTGCACTAACTGTAACTTTCTTAGTACTTGCAGCCCAGTTTGAAAGCTTCATTCACCCGTTTGTGATCATGCTTACCGTTCCGCTTGGTTTAGTCGGCGCATTATTTGGCTTATGGTACACAGATCTCACTCTGAATATTTACAGCCAAATTGGTATCGTAATGCTAATTGGTTTGAGTGCGAAAAATGGTATTTTGATTGTTGAGTTTGCTAACCAACTACGCGATAAAGGCGTTGAATTTGACGAAGCGATTACTCAAGCAGCTACGCAGCGTTTACGCCCCATTATCATGACCTCACTGACCACTGTAATGAGCTCGGTACCGCTAGTACTTGCAAGTGGCCCAGGTGCAGAAAGCCGTATGGTAATTGGTGTGGTGGTATTTACTGGTGTTATTGTTGCAACCTTACTTACCTTATTCGTAGTACCTGCAGCATACAGTGCGCTAGCCAGAAATACCCAGTCGCCTGAGTACTTACAAAGCAAGTTAGAACAACAGGCAAAAGATAAGCCGTTAGAAGAAATTTAAACGAGTTTAAGATGTTACAAAACGCCGTATTTACGGCGTTTTGTTTTTTCAGCTATAGTCAGCAAAAAGGTAAGGAAGTTAAATATGGATAACAACATACAAATAGCTACTTTTGGCGGCGGCTGCTTTTGGTGTATTGATGCAGCATTTAGACGTGTGAAAGGAGTACTTAATGTCAGCTCTGGCTATGCTGGCGGCGAGATTGAAAACCCAAGTTATCAGCAAATTTGTACTGGCTTAACAGGTCATGCCGAGGTTGTTCAGCTTGATTTCGACAGCAGTGTTGTGAGCTATAACACCCTACTTGAAATGTTCTTCACTTTACATGATGCCACACAGTTAAACCGTCAAGGTAATGATGTCGGCACGCAGTATCGCAGTGTGATTTATTATCATGATGAACAACAAAAAACTGAGTCACAAGCCATGATTGATGCTTTACAAAAGCAAATTCGTGAACCCATTGTGACTGAACTCAGCCCTCTATCAAACTTTTATCCTGCAGAGCAGTACCACCAAGACTATTACAATGAAAACCCGAATCAAGGTTATTGCAGCATACTTATTGCCCCAAAGCTTGCTAAGTTCGAGCAATATTTCGCTGATAAACTAAAATGAAAAAAGCCCGCTAAGTAGGTAGCGAGCTTTTAGACGCAGAACTAATAATGAAGCTGAGCTTGTTTTTACTTATACAAATGACATGAATGGGCAAATTAATGTCAATTACTCGCTTTAAGCAAACAGCTCAGTTGACCTTAAAGGCTATTAGAACTGATAACGGGCACCTACAAACAGGCGACGCTCAGCCGTGTTGTAGTAATAAAATTCGTCATTGATAAAGTCACCATCTAAATCAGTGCCATAGGCATCAACGGCGTTGTACTCTTTATCGAATAGGTTTTCTATTCGTAGTGACACAGTTAAGTTGTCAGTCGCTTGGTAGTGACCGACTAAGTTCCATAACGTATAAGAAGGTAAGTGCGTTAACTTCCCATCACGATCACCGCGGTATTGCATATCGATACCGGCATCAAAATCACCCCATGCTTTGTGCAATGACCAATTCACACTGTGATTTGACACATAGGTGAGTGACTGACCTGTTTGTGTATCTTCCGCTGAAAGGTAGGTAAAGTTAAAGCTATGATCAAAGCCAAATACTTGGTTTTTAAAACTAAACTCAACACCTTCGTGGCGAGCTTCGTTTATATTGGTTGGGATCCATTGCCCTGATGCATTTGGTGCCCAAGCGATTTTATTGTCGATTTCGCTGCGGAAAATCGCAATATCAAGACTAATATCATTCACATTGAGTGATAAACCAAGCTCTTGGTTATCTGATGTTTCAGGGTTTAACTCTGGATTACCTGAGCCTGGGTAATATAGATCATTAAATGTTGGAGATTTAAAACCAGTACTTTGACTAACACGGAATGTGGCGATGTCATTTAAGTGATAGCCTACAGCTGCAGTGTATGTTGTTTCATCACCAAACTGCTGATCATCATCTTGGCGAACTGTCAGGTTAGCGAGTACTTGTTCGTCATCATAATATGCGCCAACAAACACAGCGAATACTTCACGGCTGTCTTTTAAGTATGTACCTGAGTTAGTGTTCACTTCATCTTTATACCAATTCAAACCGCCACTAAGAGACAGTGCTTGATTGAAAAAGTATTGGCCATTGTAATCGATTTGCTCACGCTCAGTTTCAAACTTATCAACCACCGTTGCACCAGTGTAATCAATACGTGAGTCATCTGAACTATCACTTGATATGGCAATATCGATGGCATGGCTGTGTTTTTCGAAGGCTTTTTTCCAACCTAATGAAGCTTGGTAATTTTCGAACTCGCCTTTTTCTACGGTACTGTTTGCTGGGCTATAAGCACTGTCGTATTTGGCTTCGCCTTCTGAGTACTGTGCTTGAGCTAAAAATTCACCTAATTGCTCATTTTGATAACCTAGATTAAAGCCAAGGTTTTTGTTTTCGTAGCCGTCTTCATCTGGCGCTAGACCTTGAAGAACATCAAAACCATCTGTTTTTTCATAACCAGCATTAACAGCAACATCAACACCCGCAAACTGACCACCCGTCGCTACTTGGTACGCTTGATAAGAGTCTGAGCCAAAAGTCACGTCTAAGGTCGTGTTTTGTGCTTTACGCGTAATGATATTAATCACACCTGCTAGCGCATCAGAGCCATATACAGCAGCACGTGAGCCTTTAATTACTTCAACACGCTCAATACTGTTTAAAGGAATATTGCTAATACTTTTATAACCAAGTGTTGCAGAGCCTGTACGTACACCATCAATTAAAATAAGCGTATGACGAGAGCTTGCACCACGTAAAGAAACACCTGAGCTTTGCCCAAAACCACCATTAGCATTAATTTGAAAGCCAGCTTGAGTCGCCAGTAAGCTTGGTAAGTCACGCACATAGCTTGCTTCAATATCAGCACGGCCAATAACAGTGACACTGGCTAATACATCATTAATTGATTGTTCGAATTTATTGGCAGTAACTGTGATGTGCTCTATTGATTGCTCGTCAGCAGATACAGAAAAAGATAACGCAGCAGCAACCGCTACGCATAACGCAGATTTATTTAGCATGATATCCCCTAGCCTGTGCCCACCGCACACGCGAATAGTAAGTTAATTCAAGGCCGGTCTCCGGACTCTGTACATGCATGGCATATACATTACCGTTGCGGGGGCAGTGTTGGCATTGTTTTCTCCCTGAAAACGCACCGACTTCCCGATTATCTTGCGACTATTTCACCCTTTGAAATATAACGTATCTGAAGATACAGCAAGCACCTCGAAAATAGGCCGTTATTGTGATGATTTTGGGGAAGAAAGTCAATGGACGGCTATACTTCTAAAGCAAAGCTTTAAGCCTAAAGCTTCAAACTGTAAGTGGAGTCAGATCAAAAAAGCCAATCAGCATGGTGATTGGCTTTTATAAAACAATGATTACCAGAAGTACTCGTGAGGTTTTGAATTTCCTAACGGAAAAACAATTCCTTCTGGGTCAGCACCATTCAGCACAAGCTTGCAAAGAGCTTTATTTAAGCGTCTTCTTGGCTTGGTCATCGTCATTTTCACCCACCAACTTGGTGTTTGTTGGTAAAAATAAGTACTGTGTGGGCCTGTGTATTTTCTGTTTATTTTACCGTGTTTATTACGGTCAATTGTTTTGTTCTTTACTGACATAAATATCCTCTAGCTGAAAATAGCTAGAAGATATCTTTTTCTCTGTAACCTAATATTCGTCTCAAAATACGCTCCTTGTAAAGTTCAGAAACTTGCAGGTTTATAGCTTAAAACCTACAGCTCAAAGCTATAAACACAGAGTATTAATCGCGGAAGTTTTTGAACTGGAATGGTTGACCTAAATCAGCAGTACGAACAACTTGCATTGCTTCTTGTAAATCATCACGTTTTTTACCTGTTACACGTAATTCTTCACCTTGAATAGCGGCTTGTACTTTGATTTTTGAGTCCTTGATTAATTTAACGATTTTCTTCGCTACGTCTTTTTCAATACCTTGCTTAAGCGCAACGTCACGCATTACGTATTTACCACTACGCGACTCATCTCTTAATTCTAAGCTAGATACATCTAAGCCACGCTTTGAAATTTTCGCAGCAAGAATGTCAAAAAGTTGCATAACTTGTTGTGGTGCTTCTGCTTTTAACTTGATTACTTTATCACTTAGTTCGATTGATGCATCAACACCACGAAAATCAAAACGCGTCTCTAGTTCACGCTTTGCATTATCTACTGCATTCTGCGCTTCGTTCATTTCTACTTCAGAAACAATATCAAATGAAGGCATGGGGTTCTCCTAACATAGTCTTTTTTAAATTCATTTATGGTTGGCAATTATAACGCTTATTTGTCGATTCTTTCTATTTTTATCCGATTTGTTCAGGTGCGATGCAAAAATTGTTTGATATACTGACCATTCAATTTCGGCATTTTTAGGGTTTATTGTGACAAGGCGTGTTTACCAAGTTATCTTTTTAGCCAGCATTATTGGCTTTACAATTTTATTTGCCAAAGAAATTAAAGGGGTGAGCAACCTCTTTCCACACGTAGATAAAGTGGCGCATTTTGGTATTTTCTTTGTACTGGCTATGGTGATGGACAAAGCCTTTAAATTGCCTCTTTTGGTGCAAATTTTACTATTAGCCGGATATGGTGCGGCCATAGAGTTTATGCAAGATATGCTGCCTTACCGTCAAGCTTCGGTTGGGGATTTTGTCGCTGATTTTATCGGTGCTGTAAGCTATTTTATTATAAAACTTGGTTTTCATGTAGGTAGTAAGCAACGTAATGGCTAACATATTAATTGTTGGCGACGGTGCGATTGGCTTGTTATTTAGCCATTTTTTATCTGCACAACATGACATTACATTACTGACCCGTAAGCCAACCCTGACCACGCGCTTTTATCAAGCCAGTAATGGTAAATCACATCCAATTAAAGCTCGCCTTATTCACCACAAAGAGCTTAGTCAATTCGCCCCCTTTGACTTAGTATTAATCACAGTTAAAGCATTTCAGGTGCAAGCTGCCTTTGGGCAAGTAAAACCTTACCTTAGTAAAAAATGCCAAATCGTTATTTCTCATAATGGTATGGGTAATGTTGATGAAGTTAATGCCCTGTTGTTAGACTCTCAAGGGTTAGCGTTTTTAACAACGCGTTTAGCTGGCTTTAAAACAACGCCTTATAGTGTGAGCCATACTGGTAATGGCGAAAGCGTGCTGGGTGCTTGCAATATCGCTGCTAGTGGAAAGCTCAATGAGCTAAAGCAGCAGTTTAGCTATTTACCACACTTTTCTGTTAGTGATGATATCCACTCATTGCGTTGGCAAAAGCTGTTAGTGAATATTGCCATAAACCCGTTAACAGCGATTCATAACATTAAAAATGGCCAATTACGTGCACCGCAATTTAGTACTCGTATCATTAACTTGCTCAATGAAGCATGCCTTGTTGCCAATAAACAAGGTGTTGACGTAAAGCTTAGCGAGGCACTGGACCAAGCCTATTCAGTGATGACGGCAACCGCTGAAAACTTTTCTTCTATGCAGCAAGACATCAGCCATAATCGAGAGTCTGAAATTGATGCAATTTGTGGTTATGTGTGTGAACAAGGCGCTAAATTAGGCGTAAAAACACCTTATAATCAAGCAATGCTTAGCATGATAAAAATAAAAAGTTAGCTAAGGGAAAGAGTAAAGTTACTAGCTTTCGTTTCTCGCAATTATTTTCGGCATTAAAAAAGCGCGAACATGTCGCGCTTTTATCACTATCCCTTACGGGCGATACACTTTTACGTTGCTGTAGCCTTCTTCGTGAAGGATCAGCGCTTGTAGCTGGCTCATCACACCTTTAGCACAATATAAGTAATATTCTTTATCTTTTGGTAAGTCACCAAATTTAGTCGCTAAGCGGAAGAAAGGTAAATGAACAACTTCAATACCTTCAAGCTCTAATGGATTTGCATCTTCTTCTTCAGGTGAGCGAATATCAACAACAACTGCCCCCTCTGGTAAGTCAGATACAGACTCAGCTTCTTTCACTTCTTCTTTTGCTTCGGTGTCGATATCGCGAATATCCATCACACGGGCATTCTCAACAACCGTATTTAGCACGTCGAAGTCAAACTTAGCTTCTTCAGCAAGAATCGTTTTGATTTTTGCTTTAACTGTTGGCTTCTTAGAAATAACACCACAGTACTCAGGCATGCTTTCTGCCATTTCAGCCGTACCAATTTGACGTGCAATATTAATAATATCTTGTTTATCGTGTTGGATTAACGGACGAATAATTAAGGTTTCAGTTACACGGTCAATAACACTTAAATTAGCAAGCGTTTGGCTCGATACCTGACCAATGCTTTCACCAGTTACCAGTGCTTGTACACCTAGCTTTTCTGCAACTTGGCTACCTGCACGCATCATCATACGTTTAAGAACAACACCCATTTGGCTGTTTTCAACGTTTTCTAAAATTTCAGCGACTACAGGTTCAAAATCAACCGTAACGAACTTCACTTTATGAGTAGAGCTAAACTGCTTCCAGATGTAGTAACTCGCTTGCTTAACACCGATTTCGTGAGCCGCACCACCTAGGTTAAAGAACAAGAAGTGAGTACGTGCACCTTTACGGATCATTTGATAGCTTGCAACACCTGAGTCAAAGCCACCCGACATTAGCGATAGTACATCTTCTTGTGTTGGTAGCGGGAAGCCTGCCATACCGTAGTGAGTTTGAGTAACGATATAAGCTTTATCATCACGCACTTCTAAACGAACTGTCACCTCTGGGTGAGATAATTTAACGCGTGCACCTTCAACATGCTGGTTTAAGCCACCACCTACGTAGCGCTCTACATCGCTTGAGGTGAAATCATGCTTACCTGAACGTTTACAACGCACACAGAATGTTTTGCCTGCAATGGTATGACCGATTAGTTCAAGTGCTTTTTGGTAAATATCGTCGATTGAGTCGAAGTCTGTTTCTGTTACTTCAATAAACTGTACGATACCTGGAATGCGTTTTAAGCCATCGATAATATCTAAGCGAACTTGCTCAGAGTCTAGCAAACTGACAACAGAGATATTATCCCAGTTGTTTCTTACCTGAACTTTTTCGTCAACGCGACGCAAAACGATCTTAATATTATTTTCTAATAACTTGGTAAAACGTTTACGAACAGATTTACTCTTGATCGCGATTTCAGGGTGTAGTTTGACGATAAATTTAAGCATAGTTCACTCTTAGACTGTGGATTTCACACGCCCCAAGGTTAAGCAACCTCAAGGGCGCGCGATTATAACAAAAATTATAGCGTCTAGGAAATAAACTGCTTTGCGGGATTATTGTTCGCTTTGCTCTGTTTCAGCAAGGGCTAAATACTTAGCTCTTAATTGGTTAACTTGCTCTAGATGTTGCTCTGTGCAATGAGCTTTTAATAGCAGTAATACTTTTAAAATACCGTTATAAATATCAGCTCTGGCAAGTTCACCACTTAAGCGGCGAGCTTTGATATAAGGCGTCCAAAAGCTCACAGTCATTTTAAGCATATGCGCAAGCTCTGTAACATCTTCGTCTGCAATGCAAATAACACCGCCTTCACGTAATGCAAAAAGTACATCTTTAACTTGCTCTAAAAGCTCAGTTTGAAACGCAATGTAGCCTTTTTTCAGCTCTTCATCACGAGATAAAATATCGCCTAAGTTGTCGTAGAAAAACTGAAAGCGCCACATTTGTTCAAACAACGAATCAAGATAACCCGCTAGGTTTTCAAGCGCATCGTCATCAGGAGTCAGTGGCTTGAAATGAGTGTGTAGATGGTCGCTGTACAAAGCAAATATGTGACGAATAATATCTTCTTTATTTTTAAAGTGATAATACAAGTTTCCTGGGCTTATCCCCATATGCGAGGCGATATGGTTGGTTGTTATGGCACGCTCACCGTGGCGATTAAATAACTCAATGCTGGTGTGTATGATTTTGTCCTTTGTGCTCATAGCCTATTTACTCTGTTTTTTATGATTATTACGTTCCCCAGCCAAGCAGTATAAACAAATGCGTGGCAATTAAATACTACCTTGAAAAATAATAACCTCAATCGGTTTACTACCTTATATAGGTGAAGGTTCCTAATCCGATACGCGTATTTTCTAAGCTGCATAGTCGAGAAAACACTGTTAATATAGCAGGCAAATTTATAAATCGCTGATAGTTATGAACGTTACTGCAATCTATCCGGGTACCTTCGACCCCCTTACAAATGGCCATACCGACTTAATTCATCGAGCTGCAAAAATGTTCGAAAAAGTTATTGTTGCTATTGCACATAACCCTAGTAAGCAGCCGTGCTTTACACTCGATGAGCGTGTTGAGCTTGCCAATAAAATCTTAGCGCACCTTGATAATGTAAGTGTGATTGGCTTTTCTGGCTTATTAGCTGATTTAGCTCGCGAGCATAAAGCCGAAGTACTTATTCGAGGTATTCGTGCAGTGTCTGACTTTGATTATGAATTTCAGTTAGCAAATATGAATCGTCGACTAAATCCAGATCTAGAAAGTGTATTTTTGACACCTGCAGAAAAAAATTCATTTATTTCATCTACTCTAGTCAAAGAAGTAGCACGCCACAATGGTGATGTAAGCGAGTTTGTTGACCCTATCGTAGCCAAAGCACTACAGGAAAAAATTCACGGATGAAATTAAAAAAGTTAATTAGCTTAACTGCATTACTAATGTGCTCTGCGCCAAGTCTTGCAGAACCATGGATAGAAAGCGACGACCCTTTACTTCGTGCTTCAATCGAAATGCTATTTAACCAAGGTGTCATAAAACAACCTATTAATAGTTACCCCTTAATGTGGCAAGGTATTGCACGTGATCTAAACATTGCAGATACCAGTCAACTTGATGAGCAGAGCTTATTTGCTTATCAGCATGTTAAGCATGCCCTTGATAATGCAAAACAAAAGTCGAGCTCAGGCATTCGCCTGAATTACAACAGCGAACCACTCACCCAGCAAGGGTTTGGTAAACGCCACCAGCAAGAAAGTGGCATAAATAGCTATGGTTCTATCACAGGGAAGCGCGTAAGTGCTAAGGTCAGTGTTAATTACGCCGATGATGCACTTGATAAACAACATGTGACCTATCAAGATAGCTATTTAGCAGTTTTACTAGGTAATTGGTCAATCAGTGCTGAACAAGTAAGTCATTGGTGGGGGCCAAGTAACGATAACGCCCTACTGCTATCAAATAATGCCGCGCCAATGAAAGGCCTGCGCTTTACGAGAGCGAATACGCAATATGTAGGCCCAAGTTGGTTATCGTTTGTAGGTAACTGGCAATTAACGGGAATTTACGCCAAACAAAAGCCATTTCTTAATAATTCCGAAGACGGTGACTTTTGGGCGTTAAGGTTTGCAAGTACACCATTAACAGGGCTTGAAGTTGCTATTAATAGTGCTGGCTCTGATTATTTAACTAGCTTAGAAATTGACCCTGTTACACTCGAAAGCAGTGAATCAACACACCGATTAACCAGTTTAGATGTTAAGTATTCTACAACTCTAATGACGCAGCCTGTGGCATTTTATGCTGAAGTAATGGGTCGAAATGAAAGTGGCTTAGCACCGAGCGAGCCATTCTATACGCTGGGTGTTGAAAGCTACTTTGGTTCAACAGAGGATTTACTAAAGAGTTATTTTGAATACTCAAATACAGAGCAAACTTGTGAGCAAATTAGCGATTGCGTATATGGCTCTGGCAGCTATACACAACGCTCACGTTTACTTGGCAGCTCAACACCACTGCAAAGTAAATCTGCTATCCTTGGTGCCTATTACCACACTTTAAATGGCTATGGTGGCCATGCAAAGTTACGTTGGATTGAAAGCGAAACCACACACGCTGAGGTCGCATCTGAGATGAGTCAGTTACAGTTAGAGCTCGGTTATCAACAATCTATGTTTAATGGTTTGTGGAAAGTGACAGGGCTTATTTCAAAAGATGAAATAGGTGATGAGTCAGAAACAAACACAGCCCTTAGAACCAGTTGGGAATACCGTTTCTAACGAATTGAGGTCAAGCTGCTCCAGCTTGGCCTTGAACTTTCCGATAAAGCTTAACAAAACCCAGAAAATCTTTATTACTGAAAAGTGCAATGAGCATCATAATGTCCATCAGGTTCACTGTGATACTATAGACATTCCAAAACCACCAGCTTCCTGTATAGGCATAGTTAATATCAAAATACATGCCTAAAAACAGTGATGAGTTAACTAAAAGCCCAATGTATACATAAAGCTTTGCAGGAGCCTGAGTAAGATTTCGCTTTCGAGTAATTAACCACACAACTAATAGTATTGTTAAATCAGATAGCGCCCAAATCACATAGGCAAAACTTGAATCTAAAATATTATAGCCAAGCGCTATATTGAGTAATGGGTCACTCATCATGTAAGAAATAAACAGTGCAAGTGAGATCCACATCACTGTTTTGTCACCATTTGGCGCAGATGATTTCTTTACCATGTTATAAAGAAAGGACATCAAGAAACCCCACATGATAAATGCTGCGAGGTACACTCCAAAATTGTCTTGGATTAGTTTAAGCATTTAACTCTCGCTGAGTGGTACATTTAATCCCAAAAAATTTTAACAATGCTACTAATTTAAAGAAGTCTTTATTAGTTAACAAGGCAGCCAGCATTGTTAAATCCATCACATTTACTGTGACCGTATATACATCCCACAACCACCACCTTTCTTCATTTCCGTAGACACTAACATCTAGGTATAAGCAAAAAAACAAGCAGCTATTCGTAAGCAAACCAATAATCACATACAACTTGGCTGGAAACTTTTCTATTGAACTGTTTCTAGTTATAAGAAGAATGATACCCAAGCATGCCAAATCTAGAAGGCACCAAATAATAAAAATAGAAGCATATCTCAACGACTCTATCTCAAAAGCCATAGATACTAGTGGGTCTGTTAGTAAGTAAGAAAGAAATATCGCTAACGAGATCCACATCAACGTCTTATCTTTACTAACAATTGAGGAACGACTGACCATATTAAATAAAAAAGTCATCAAAAAACCCCACATAATTAATGTGGCTAGATATGTGCCTAATGTTTGCTGAATAGTTATTATTAAATTACTAATATTCATAATTAGATTAAGACCACAACTAGAAATTAAATCGACGGTAGGGAATAGGTGAAACGTAAAAATATTTATGAATAGCTTTTTGTTATCTAGTATCCAAGGTTACTTTTTCTTTGCTTTTTAAATAAGTAGTTCTTAATTTTACCAACAAATAAAAAGTCTTTATTAGTAATTAAGGCAACAATCATTAAAAAATCTACAACATTGACACCAATAGAATAAAAGGTCCAAAACCACCAAACCTCTCGATTCCAAAGTACAATTAAATCAATATGAATGAGCGCGTACAAAACGCTATTAATAATTAACCCAACGTAAATATACTTAGCAGCAATAGAAGTTTTTGATAAGAATCGATGTGAAACAACTATAAAAATAAGAGTGACAAGATCATACACAAACCATTCTATGTATAAATTTGTATTTGAGCTTTCAAGTTCAATGAAATGGTTGCTGCTAAAGTATGAAACAGCCATGAAGAAAGAAGTTATTACCAAAGACTTATCTTGATTAAGCTCACTTACATAGAAAAACAAATTAAGTAAGAACGCCATCAGCATTCCCAAAACTATAATCGTGTCGAAATGTAAACCGAGCGAGCTTAAATCAAAATACATCTAACTTATTTTTCCAAAAATTATGTCTCTTTTTTATCTGGGAAAACTAGGCCGCCGCCACCACGTTGGATCTCAGCACCACCAGATAAAGCCAAGGCTTCACTTGATAAAGTTACTGTATCAGATTGCAGGGTTTTATTACTAGTAGTTTGTTCCAAAGCAGGCTTTGTTTGTTGCATTTGGCTGTATGCTTGCATTTGCAACTGGCTATTGTTTGAAATTTGCATGAGTTAATTCCTTTAAGTTAATTGTTTTTTCAGTACAGCTTACAATAGCTTGCAAGCTGAGTTAAGCGTTCTCATTTTTTTGACGCTTTTTTATACTTTAACGCGACATTGTCGCCGCGTCGATAATAAAAGCAATTAACGATCCAACTTTTCTAAAAGTGATCTTTTTTGATCATAAAAGTTAATAAACCAAAATTTCAGGCATAAAAAAACGCACAGGGGTAACCGTGCGTTTTTCTTATCCAGGGAAATTAAGCCAGGTGTTTACACGGGATCACCGCGCTATTACTTGGCTTTAAAATATATTCCATCGCTACTTCATCGCAATTATCTTTGCGAAGACAAAGCTCGCAATCTTTGATCACTTTTTCTGGCAAACTATCTTTACTACAAAAGATAAAGCCTTGGCTTGCAAAGAATTCTGGCACCCGCGTCAGAACAATTACGCGACTAAGCGCCAAGCTTTTAGCTTTTTTAAGCAAATGTTCAACAAGTCGACGCCCCTGCCCAGCAATACGTGATTCAGGGCTCACACCAAGCGAACGAATTTCAGCAAGACCTGTATCGTAAATATATAGCGAGGCACAGCCAGCCACTTGGTTTTCAACTTCAGTGACAGCAAACTCATTAATTGAGTGAATCATATCGCTCTTAGCCCGTGGTAGATTTTCACCTACCGTTGCCCAATGCTGAATTAGCTTAGCAATAGACTCAACATCATTTAAGGTTGCGTCACGTACCGCTATTTGCTGTTTTTTTTTGCGTATTTAATGGCACTCGTTACTTGCTCGATAGAGGTGCCACCCTGTGCTTGTCTTGCTTTAATGCAGGCGTCTATTTCTAATACAGCATATACATCTGACTCGAAAATGCTATGCACAGACTTAAATTGCTCTAAACTTAAATCTTCTAAGTTATTCCCTTGTGCAATAGCCATTTGCACGAGCGTACCAACAATATGATGACCTTCTCTAAATGGAATACCTTTAGCCACTAAATAGTCAGCAAGTTCAGTCGCATTTGAGTGACCACCTTTTGCTGCTGCTAATGTTTTATCAGCATTAACTTTGATGCCTTTGATACACGCCTGTGCCATATGAATACATGCCAACCAGGTCGGCATTGCATCAAATAAGCCTTCTTTGTCCTCTTGCATATCTTTGTTATAAGCAAGTGGTAGCGCTTTAAGTGTCATCATCATGGCACTGAATGCACCAAAAACACGGCCTGTTTTACCACGGATTAACTCAAGAGCATCTGGGTTTTTCTTCTGCGGCATAAGTGAAGAGCCTGATGTTACCCCATCAGAAAGCTCAATAAAGCCTGCTTCACCAGAGTTATAGAAAATTAAGTCTTCTGCCATACGCGATAAGTGAATCATTGAAATTGATGCGCAGCTTAGTAGCTCAACCACAAAGTCACGATCAGATACTGCATCAAGGCTATTACGTGTTGCACCGGTAAAACCTAACCCTTCAGCAAGAATTTGCCTATCAATTGGGTACGCCGTTCCAGCTAAAGCACCACTACCAAGAGGGCAATAATTCATACGATTTTTAGCATCGGTTAAACGGCTTTCATCACGTTCAAGCATTTCAACATAGGCCATGCACCAGTGGCTAAATAATACAGGTTGTGCACGCTGTAGGTGTGTGTAACCTGGTAAGATAGTGCCTAGTTCACGCTCAGCCAAGGCAATAAACTCACCTTTCAGCTCTGCGATTGCTTCAAGAATATGCTCAGCTGTATCACGACACCATAAGCGGAAATCGGTCGCGACTTGGTCATTACGACTACGACCTGTATGTAACTTTTTAGCTAGGTCGCCCACTTTATCAATTAGCGCAGACTCAACATAAGAATGAATGTCTTCATGCCCTGCGACAGCTACTGCTTGTGGATTTGCTTTAACCTCATCTAGCAGCTTATTAAGTGCTGCAACTAGGTCATCGTATTCTTGCTGATTAAGTACGTTAACTTGTTTTAACGCTCCAGCCCAAGCAACTGAACCAATAATGTCTTGCTCTGCAAGTTGATAATCAAAAGGAAGTGAATCGTTGAATTGTTTA
Organism: Pseudoalteromonas sp. HF66; assembly: GCF_011806445.1. Lineage (NCBI taxonomy): Bacteria > Pseudomonadati > Pseudomonadota > Gammaproteobacteria > Alteromonadales > Pseudoalteromonadaceae > Pseudoalteromonas > Pseudoalteromonas sp. HF66. Next base: position 54,540 of record NZ_JAATOU010000011.1, on the reverse strand, counting down.
AACGCTTCATCTGGACCCGTAGAAAAACGTCCGCCCCATAGTGCCATTGAACTGTCTCCAAATTCGGCTATTGCCCTGCCGTGCAGGGCAATAATTAAATTACTTTTTCGTTAGTGCTGAGATTCTGCTTGATAGCGAGAATAAACGAATGAAGCCTTCTGCATGTGATTGGTCATATACATCATCTTCACCGAAGGTTGCGAAATCTTCACTGTATAAGCTATTCGGTGATTTTTTCTGTACCGCAGTTACTTGGCCTTTATAAAGCTTAAGCACCACTTCACCGGTTGCTAACTTAGACAGTGATTCAGCACCAGCTAGAATCGAGTCTTTTAATGGTGTAAACCAACGACCGTCGTAGACTAAGTGAGAGAACTCACCACCAAGTACTTCTTTCCACTTACGGCTTGATTTGTCTAATACTAGCTCGTCAATCGCTTGAAGAGCAGCCATGATCACTGTGCCCCCTGGTGTTTCATAACAGCCACGAGACTTCATACCGACTAAACGGTTTTCTACAATATCAACACGACCTACACCATGTGGCGCAGCAATGTCGTTTAATTTAACTAAGCAGTCATATGGTTTAAGTGACTCGCCATTTACAGCAACCACTTCACCTTCAACAACATTTAATGTCACATATTCTGCTTCATTAGGCGCTTGCTCAGGTGAGTTTGTCCAAGTCCATACTTGCTCACTTGGTTGACACCATGGATCTTCAAGCTCTCCACCTTCGTGAGAAATGTGCCATGCGTTAGCATCACGACTATAGATTTTTGTCGCAGATGCAGAGCACGGAATATTACGCTCTGCTAAGTAATCAAGTAATGATTCACGACTTGATAAGTCCCACTCACGCCATGGTGCAATGACTTTTAGATCTGGTGCAAGGGCAGCGAAACATGATTCAAAACGTACCTGATCATTACCTTTACCTGTACAACCATGCGAAAGCGCATCAGCACCTACTTTACGGGCAATTTCAACCTGTGCTTTAGCAATAATCGGACGTGCCATAGACGTACCTAGTAAATAAGTGCCTTCGTAAATAGAACCCGTTTTTAATGTTGGGTAAATATAATCACTTACCATTTCGTCTTTTAAGTCAACGATGTGGCACTCTGAGGCACCCGAAGCAATTGCTTTTTCTTCAACGCCTTCAAGCTCTTCAGCACCTTGGCCTACATCAGCAACAAACGCGATTACTTCACAGCCGTAGTTTTCTTTTAACCATGGCACAATTGCCGATGTATCAAGACCACCAGAATAGGCTAATACGACTTTTTTAATTGAACTCATTGGTGTTCCTTAAACAAAATTTGGATTTAATAATGTGACAAGTAGAGCATTTTGCGCGTGCATACGATTCTCTGCTTGTTGAATAATTTTTGATGCTGGGCCATCCATTACCTCAGAGGTAATTTCAAACTCACGATGCGCTGGCTGACAATGCAGTACAGTTTGCGCACCCGTTTTCTCTAATAGGGCTTGATTGAGCTGATAAGGCATATATTTAGCTTTCACCTGCTCAAGCGGTGTTTTATCACCCATTGAAACCCAGGTATCAGCATAGACTGCATTTGCTCCGACTGCCGCCTCAATTCTGTCACTGACCATTACCGAAGCACCATTCATCGCTGCAATTTGCTCTGCTTGCTTAAGAATTTGTGAATCCGGTGAGCTACCTTTAGGACAAACAGCTACAAAATCAGTGCCTAACGTGGCAGCTAATAACATGAGAGAGTGTGTTACGTTGTTACCTTCACCTAAGTAAGCAAGCTTAAGCTTACTTACGTCGCCATGTACTTCTTGTAGCGTCAAAAAGTCTGCAAGTGCTTGGCATGGGTGATATAAATCACATAAGCTATTCACTACAGGCACAGATGAATACTCAGCAAGCGTAGTCAATGTTTTGTGTGCATACACGCGAGCAACAATGCCATCAGCCCAAGCTGACATATTGAGAGCAAAGTCTTTAACCGATTCACGACCACCCATAGCACCGTTTTGTGAATCTAGATAAACCGCGTGACCACCCAGTTTATTAATACCTATATCAAATGATAAACGTGTACGTAAACTTGGCTTTTCAAAAAGTGTAACGACAGATTTGCCTGCTAATGCTTGGCTAAAGTCTGCTGGATTTGCTTTAATTTTTTGCGCTAAATTAAGTAATTTAAGAGCGCCCTTTTGATCTAATTCAAGACCGTTTAAGAAATTTTTTAACATGAAATACCTATGGTGTAATTTTTGTTCCTACATGCTCGCCTTTTAATAAGGCGACTAAATTTTCTGGCTTTAGCCAGCTGGAGATATACACACCACGTCGTAAATGTTGGGCAGCAAGAAGGCTGGTCTTTACTTTGACCTCCATCCCGCCCTGAATAACTCCTTCAAGGATTAGTGTTTCGATTTGCTGCGTATTAAGGTGATGTAGTGGCTGCTTATTTGCATCAAGCACAGCTTCTACGTCAGTCATAAAAATAAGTTCTGCATCGAGTTCTTTAGCAATAGCCGCCGCGGCTTCATCCGCATTGACGTTGTACCATTGACCATCTTCGCCAAAGCCAATAGAGCTCACCAGTGGTAAACGACCTTGCCCAAGTAAGCTTGGCAATACGCTGTCACAACTACCTGAACACTGGCCAACTTGCGCCAATACTTTAAGTTTTTCAGATACCAGTACACCCGCTTCATAAAGGCTTAAACCCACAGGTTTGTGGCCAGCGCTGATTGCTTGACTCATCAATTGTTTATTGGCACAACCTGCCAGGGCGCCAACAATATAAGGCATTTGCTCATTTGGGCTAATACGTAAGCCTTGATGTTTTGCTGTTACAAAGCCTGCGTCTTTAAGCCAAGCATCAACCAAGGCTCCACCACCATGCACAATGACAAAGTTATCTTGTTGCTCAGTGGCTAAAACATCAAAAAGAGCTTTTGCAGCATCAGCGCTATTTAGCACAGCACCACCGACTTTAATGATCCAAGTTTTCATTACAGCGCTCCTACTAAACCAGTGTGGTGAGGTTCACCCATAGCTAAATTAATACACTGTAATGCTTGCCCAGCCGCGCCTTTTAATAGGTTATCAATTGCTGACATAACAATGAGTTGTTCACCTTTTTGTTGCCATGCAATATCAACAAATGGTTGTTTAGCCACGCCTTTAATACTCGGAACTTTATTTCCAAGTAAACGGATTAAAGGCTCATTAGCTAACACTTGATATGCTGCATCCACTTGCTCTGCTGTCACACCTGGCTTTAATTGCACATAAATAGTTTCTAAAATTCCACGGGGGAAATTACCTAAATGAGGGGTGAATAACACAGGGTGACCAAGGTGCTGCTCAATCTCAGGTGTGTGTCTGTGATTAAATAAACCATAAGGGGCAAGTGATACTTCACAAAAATGCGTATTAACACTGGCTTTTCTACCTGCGCCAGTAACTCCAGACACAGCATTAACAATAATGGCTTGCTCAGCTAATAAACCAGCTTCTTTAAGTGGTTTTAAAGAATTGAGTGCTGCTGTTGGGTAACAACCTGCTACAGCAACAAGCTTTGCTGTACTTATAGCATCGCTATTCCATTCAGCTAAGCCATAAGCCGCTTGCTCTAAAAGCTCAGGGTGTTCATGTGCGAAACCGTAATAAGTTAGGTAATCCTCATTCCCAGCTAAACGGAAACCACCAGACAGGTCGAATACTTTTTTACCCATGGCTAAAAATTGTGGTGCAAGGTCAACGCTTACCTTGTGATCTGTACATAGACATACATAGTCCGCATTACTTTCGATATCCTTATACGCTTGGGCAGTCAGAGGCTGTAGTGGATACTCTAACAATCCAAGGTGCTCTGGATATAAATCGCTTAATAATTTGCCTTTATCTAAGCTTCCTTCAGATACATAACATGCTTTCAGGGTCAGTTTTGGGTGCTTAGCAACTAAACTTGCTAGCTCTGCGCCGCTATAACCACTTGCGCCAATAATCACTACATTCATTGCTTACTTTTACCTATTCAATCTATTTATCGATACGCCTAAAAATACTCGCTCAAATGCGAATAAAAACACTGTCTAAAGTAATGAAATCAGGTTATCGTCGTTTCGTGTTCATCGTAAAGCTTTACTAATATTTATGCTTAAAAAGTGAATTGATATTCATCATAAATACTTTTATATTGTTATGCAATTAGATTGAATAATTATTTTTGGATTTTTTTATGTCGCTACCCTCTTTTTTATCTATGTATCAGCAGCTAATTGCTGCTCCTTCAATTAGCGCGATTGAAGATTCTTTGTGCATGAGCAATAAAGGGGTTATTACCTTGCTCGCACAGTGGTGCGAAAGCCTTGGGTTTACATGTGAAATCACAGAGCTTGAAAACGGTAAAGGGCGTTACAACTTATTAGCTAGACGTGGTGAAGGAGACGGCGGTTTAATGCTTGCCGGCCATACTGACACTGTACCATTTGATGATAGTCGTTGGAATTATGATCCGTTCAAACTCAGCGAAGATAACAATAAACTTTATGGTTTAGGTAGTATTGATATGAAAGGCTTTTTTTCTTTCGTACTGCAAGCTATTAGCGAACTTGATGCAAGCAAGCAAACTGAGCCTCTATTAATTCTAGCCACAGCCGACGAAGAAACTACAATGGCGGGTGCACAGCAAATCTGCCGTCACCCGAACTTAAAACCTGCACGCTGTATTATTGGTGAGCCAACAGATATGACTCCGGTATTTACACATAAAGGTCATATGAGTACAGCTATTCGCGTAATTGGTCGCTCGGGCCATAGCTCAGATCCTGAACGAGGTTTGAACGCCATCGAAGTCATGCATAAAATGATTACAAAATTGTTAATCATAAAAGAAGAATTAAAGAATAAATATTCAGTAGAACACTTTGAAATTCCGTACCCTACTTTGAACCTTGGCCATATTCATGGCGGTGATAATGCCAACCGCATTTGCGGCTGCTGTGAAATGCATATTGATATGCGACCGTTACCCGGTTTAAGTGTACAAGAACTACAAGCGATTTTGCTTAGTGCCGCAGAGGAAATTAATACTCAATACCCCAACGCAGTGAGTGTTATCGATATGCATGAACCAATCCCTGCGTTTAGCGGAAGTACAGATACTGCACTTGTGAAACTGGCCGAAAAAGTCTCCGGTCAGCCAGCTGTCGCTGTAAACTATTGTACAGAAGCCCCTTTTATTCAACAACTTGGCTGCGAAACAATTGTCATGGGGCCAGGCTCAATTAACCAAGCTCACCAACCAGATGAGTTTTTAGCGATGGAAAAAATCAAACCTTCGCAAGCGATTATCAGTAACATGATCAAAGCTAGCTGCTTTAACGACTAATTAAAAAAGGAGCATCATGCTCCTTTTTTATCACTAACTCATATATTTACTTAAGTACTTTTTAAATACTGGGTCAGTTTTCGCTAGCTCTTTTTGCTCCGCTAAAATATCTTTTAGAATAGCTTTTGAGGTTAATGGATTGGCTAATACGACACGAAAAACTACGGTGGGTTGATGGTCATATTTTGCTGGTGTTAAACGAGTACGAGATACAAAAGAGCGTCCAGCTTCACGCTGGCGCTTTTGCATACTTGCAGTGAAGCGATTCAACGAAGCGTAAATATCTAATTTAGTTTCTTCGTTAGCACCTTTGAGCTTAGCTTGAATTTCTTTTGGAACGTAACGATATGTTAATAGGCACAGCTCAGGTTCAGAGATTAACTCAAAATCTTCATCTTGTTTGATCATTTCGGCAAAAGTGCGCGCTTTAACAATACTACGGTCAATCAACATCTCGTAGCCTTTACGGCCAATAACACGTAAGCAAGCATGCACTAACATTGCCATACCTGGGCGGCTTCCCTCTAATGTATGACTACCTAAATCTTTAGAGCCTTTACGAAGAATATATTCAGCATGATGCTCAATAGCATCTGTCGCAGCGGGGTCTTTAAATAACACAAGACCCGCGCCCATTGGCACATACATTTGTTTATGCGCATCAATAGTAATTGAGTCAGCACGTTCAATACCGCTTAAAAGATGGCGATAGTTTGAAGAAAGTAAGGTTGACCCACCCCATGCGGCGTCCACATGAAAATGACAGCCAAGCTCTTCGCTTAAATCAGCCATTTCATTTAGCGGGTCTATGCTGCCAGTTTCTGTCGTCCCAGCAACACCAACGAGTGCCATTACCTTTATACCAGACGCTTCCAGTTCATGGGCTTTTTTGCGCATAGCATCGACATCAACTTTATTATTTTCGCCTGTCGCAATTGCGACAATGTTATCGCGACCAATACCTAGCAAATCAACAGTCTTGCCTAATGAATAGTGACCTCGCTCAGAAACCAGTACCGCTAAGCCTTTGTAACCATAGTGCAGCATCCCAGCGATTAATCCCTGTGCTGCAATACCTTTATAATCGCCATCGGCTTTCAATAAGCGGTTGCGAGCAATCCATAACGCAGTAATGTTAGCTACGGTTCCGCCTGAGCAAAATGCGCCTAAAGAGGTTTTTGCACTGTGCATCCACTTGCTATAAAAACTCTCAGCTTCGCCATAAGCAAGGTGATGCATCATCCCTAAGACTTGTCTTTCAAGTGGGGTGAATGCCTTTGAGGTTTCAATTTTTACTAAATTTTGGTTAAGACCTACCATTAACTTAGAAAGCGGTAATACAAAATGCGGTAACGCTGAGGTCATATGACCAATGAAGCTTGGTGCAGCCGTATGAACAGAATGAGCAACTAACTGCTCCATAATGTCTTGAGCATAATCAGAAACAAAAGTTGGCTCTTCTGGAATAGTGGCCGTTTGAAAGTCTTTTTCAATTTCGTGCAAAGGCTTTTCAATTGCAGCTATGTTCTCATTCAAGAACCCAGCTAAATTACTAGAAATTTCAGATTCGATTTTACTTAATGTCGAGTCTGGTGCTTCTGGCACCGTAAAAATACGAATCAAGCTTTCTTTAGAGGCGACGGCACAACGCTTTTGATCCATCCTAATACCCATAATTAGCAGCTAAAAATGCACCCGATGATGGAACACCTAAGAGAGCACTTTTGCGGCACTGTTTCTACGAAATTGGCTAACTTTACTGGAATATCACGAAAATGTCTCGTATAAAGCAAAAAAGCCCTAATTTCGATGACAAAAAAGTGAACCGTTAATGAAATTTACGGTTATTTTCTACTATCAGACAAATGTTTTTTTAGTATAATCAAGTGATAACTGCTAAGGGAACGTCTATGCCCAAAGGATTGCAAAAAACCAGTTGGCTACTATATGGCTTCGCCGCATTTTTTATTAGCTTATTTGGCTATATCTATTACACCTATGAAACTTCGCGTAGCGAGATCATGGCGAATATCGATAGTAAATTGTTCAATGCCGCGGTCAGTGTCAGACATATCCTCGGTGATGACTACCACAATATAGTCAATGCAGGTTTACCTATCTCCGCATCAATGTATAAAGAAAAAAGTCGTGCCCTTTCTGAATATGCAAAACAAATGCAACTTGCCTATGTTTACGCTATGGTACTTCGTGATGACAAAGTGTACTTTAGTGCATCTAGTTACACACAAAAAGATCAAAATAATGGTCGTGTTACACAATTTTTAGATGCCTATCCTGAAGCGACTGAACTTAACAAAGAGGCATTTTTTTCTACTGAGCCTGTATTCGAAATTTCAAAAGATCAATGGGGCTATTTTAAAAGTATCTTTGTGACTTTTGTCGATAATAATGGTCACACCTATATCACCGGGGCCGATATAACTATTAGCGATTTAAACCAGCAACTGCAGCAAAGTGTTTCACGAGCGATGATTACCGGCTGCTTTTTTTTCTTTATTGCAGCATTAATTGCAGGGCTCTACTTTTTACAGTTAAAACGCTCGCTCTCAACTGATGCGCGTACAGGTTTTGCAAATCATGTAGCACTTGAATACTACATAAAAAGAACCACCAAGCATCGCATGGAACTGGCAGTAATTGTTATTAACGAACTAGAAGATATTAGCAGTTTTTATGGCAGTGAAGTTAGCGACAAAGTGATGGCTAACTTGCTTGGCTATTTTCAATTAAGGATACCTAGCGAAGGAGTTGTCTATCGTTTAGCAACCAATAAAATTGCGTTATTGCAAACTCATAGTGATGAACGCAATATAGATGATGTAATTAATGCCTTTAACTATGCTATTCCAGCGTTAAAAGAGCCTTATATCTACGTGAGCTTGTATGCGGGAATTGCCACAGGTAATAAATCAATGCTTATAGAGAACGCCCACGTTGCATTACAGCAAGCAAAACTAAATAATCAACGTATTGTGCGTTATGAAAATATCTTTAAACAAGTTGAAGAGCAATTTAGAAATAACGTTACGCTTGCCAAAGAAGTGAAAGAAGCCTTCGATAACAATCGCATCGTGCCTTATTTTCAAGCAGTCTATGACAGCCAAAGGAAACATATTAATCATTACCAGTGCCTAGCCAGAATGGCCAGTGCTACAGGTCGTATCCATACACCTGATTACTTTATGATGGTGCTGAAACGCTCACGTATGGATGGTCTTTTAAGGCGTACTATGTTTACCCGATGCATTGAGCAGTTTAGAAAAACCAATGTGTGCTGGAGTATCAATATTACCGCACAAGATATTCTTGATCCAAGTTTAAGCGAGTTTTTAGAACTTCAGCTAAGGCGCTACCCGCAGCCCCACAATATTATTTTTCAGTTTTATGAGCGTGATGCCATTGCTTACTTTAGTGAAGTAAAAACCTTTATTAATATTCTAAAAAATAAAGGGGCTCAGGTTATTATCAATGAATTCGGCACGGGCTTTTCAAGCTTGCCACACATCAGAAAGCTCGAAATTGATGGTTTAAAACTTGATAAAGGGTTAGTGAGCCAAATTCATACTAATACAGATAACTATCTGTTTATTGAGAACTTGGTAAAATATGCTCAGCAACTAAAGTTAGATGTGATTGCTGAGCAAGTTGATAACGAGCAAATAGCACAGGCACTTGCTCGAGCAGGTGTTACTTTAATGCAAGGGAGCCACTTTGCACCGCCGACTCCTTACATTCATTAAAGATTAATCACTAAACGATGACTTTGTTGACCACTAGCCCAATATTTACGTTCAAACGGAGTAATTGCAGTATCGCTTTCATACTGCTGGACATCGCACTTATGCCCTGCAAGTTCAAGTGAGCGAGCAAACTCCTTTACGTAAATATCCCAGTTACTCCTAAGCTCTAAACGACCACCTAGTTTAATGATAAACGGGAAGATAGCAGCGCCGTGCCATCTTCTTTGCAAGTGTTTTGCTTTCGGCCATGGATTTGGATACAACAGGTAATGATGGCTTGGTTGCCAGTTTGCAGCGACCGCTAAACGCCAAAAGTCGTTTAAGTCAGCTTGCACTAAAATATACTGCCCTGCATCAGTTTGCTTATATTCGATATCATGTTTATCTAAACGATGTGATGATTTATCAATTCCAATCACTAACGCATCAGGGTGATGTTTTGCTAAGTTAGCGGTACTTTCACCAACACCACAACACGAGTCAAGAATGATAGGTCCGCTAAACGCTTGCACCTTTTCATTGACCTGATCAAAAGCCGCTTGCGTATGCTCTGCAATCGGCTTTTTAAATTCAGCACTTAAGTGCTTTAAAACTATTTCGTCTAGCTTTTCATGTAAGCCAGGTTGATTCGATACAATACTTCTCGAATTTGCATCCGTCATTAGTGTCTAAGCCCCACACCACGTTTAATAAGGGTTAATGCTAAAGTAAATAAACCCACAATAAATAAAGCAAGTACACCAAATGCTACCGATAAGTCGACATCCGACACACCTAAGAAGCCATATCTAAATGCATTTACCATGTAAATAATTGGGTTTACTTGCGATACACCTTGCCAAAATTCTGGCAACAGGCTGATAGAGTAAAACACCCCACCTAGATAGGTCAGCGGCGTTAAAATGAAGGTCGGGATAATACTAATATCATCGAAGCTATTAGCATAAATTGCGTTAATAAGTCCGCCTAACGCAAACACAGCCGACGTTAAAATAACCGTAGCCATAATCACAAAAATATTATGAATTTGAATATCAACAAATAGCAAAGAGACACAGCTAACAATTAAACCAACCAGCATGCCACGCGTCATACCACCACCCATGTAGCCTAGTACGATAATGTAATTCGGCACTGGCGCAACTAATAGCTCTTCAATGCTTTTTTGGAATTTAGTAGAATAAAAACTCGAGGCAACATTTGAGTACGAATTGGTGATCACCGACATCATTATCAGACCCGGTACAATAAACTCCATATAAGTAAAGCCACCCATATCCCCAATACGAGAACCGATCAGATTACCAAAAATCACAAAATACAGGCTCATCGTGATTGCAGGCGGAACTAAGGTTTGCACCCAAATACGTAAAAAGCGAATACACTCTTTGATCCAAATACTTTTTAGCGCTACTCCATATTTAAACATTATTCGCCTCGCCCTTGTTCTAATAGTCCTACAAACAACTCTTCTAAACGGTTTGCTTTATTTCGCATACTAAGCACTGTGTTACCTTGCTCACTCAGTGCACTAAATACATGGTTTAAGCCCTGAGACTTCGCCACTTCAACTTCTAAAGTGTGGTCATCAGTCAGTGTATATTTGTAACCTGCAATGCTAATTGGCTGCACAGGCTGCTTTAAGTCAAGTACAAAGGTTTCTTTATCAAGCTTGGCAAGTAAGGCTTTAATGGTGGTGTTTTCAACAATCACGCCGCTGTCGATAATCGCGATGTTTCTACATAACAGCTCAGCTTCTTCTAGATAGTGGGTAGTCAAGATGATGGTGACACCTTGCTTATTAATCTCGCGAAGAAAATCCCACATAGAGCGGCGTAGCTCAATATCAACACCTGCTGTTGGTTCATCTAAAATAAGTAATTTAGGTTCATGCATCAGTGCACGAGCAATCATTAAACGGCGTTTCATACCACCTGAAAGGGTGCGCGCTTGCTTATCTTTTTTCTCAAATAAACCTAGCTGCTTTAAGTACTTTTCAGCTCGCTCATGGGCCAGCTTTCTTGGTACACCGTAATAACCTGCTTGGTTAACCAAAATTTGGTTAAGTGTTTCAAATTGACTAAAGTTAAACTCTTGCGGCACTAAGCCAAGTTCAGACTTAGCGGCTTCCAAATCTGTATCAATGTCGTGACCAAACACCTGTACACGACCGGCACTTTTGTTCACTAAAGATGAGATAACACCAATGGTGGTTGATTTACCGGCACCGTTTGGGCCAAGTAAGGCAAAGAAATCACCTTGCTGAACTTGTAAATCAATACCTTTTACAGCTTCAACACCATTTTTATAAACCTTTTTTAGGCCTTCAATATTTAATGCGATCGTTTTTTCGCTCACTGTTTGCCCTCTCCATAACCCCAACGCTTCGTCAAAGTATGTTCAATGTTTAAATGATCTAAAATTCGCGCCACCATAAAATCGACCAAATCTGAAATCTGCTCAGGTTGGTGATAAAAACCAGGTGCCGCCGGCATAATCGTTACGCCTAGTCGCGCTAGCTTCAACATATTTTCAAGATGAATTTCGCTAAATGGTGTTTCGCGCGGGACTAAAATTAGCTGACCACGCTCTTTAATAACTACATCTGCCGCACGTTCAAGTAAGTTATCTGATGCTCCCACTGCAATTGCAGAGACAGACCCTGCGCTACAAGGGCAAACCACCATTTTTTTCGGCGCTGCTGAGCCAGACGCAACAGGACTAAACCAATTATCTTTGCCAAATACTTTAAGTTGCTCAGGGGCTGCATTAAAAAGCGTGCTGAGTTGTTCTGTCGCTTTCTCTTCGTTACCCGAAAGTTTGATATTTGACTCTGTATCAAGCACTACTCGTGCTGCACTTGAGATCAGTACATATACCTGAAACTGCTGTTCAAGTAATACTTCTAACAACCTTAAGCCATAGGGAGCACCTGAAGCACCACTAAAAGCTAATGTTATTTTATCTTTAAATTGCATACAGTTAAGCTCCTGATACTGATTAGTTTTGTTCAAGTGCTGTGATTAAACGCTGATGAATACCTTCAAAACCACCATTACTCATAATTAACACATGTTGTGAAGGCGCGATACTAGCGATGACTTGAGCAATTATATCCTCAGTGCTTGAGCTACAATGCATCCCAGCTTTATCTGCGTATTCTTTTAGCGACCAGCTTAAATTTTCTGGCTCAAATAAATACACTTCATCGGCCGCTTTCAGTGAATCAATCAAGGTTTGTTGATGCACGCCCATTTTCATGGTGTTTGAGCGAGGCTCTAAAATAGCAATGATCTTCTCTGTGCCCACTTTTGCACGAAGCCCTGCTAAGGTTGTTTCAATTGCCGTTGGGTGATGGGCAAAATCGTCGTACACTTTAATCGAGTTGATGTCAGCTTTGAGCTCCATGCGGCGCTTAGGAGAAATGAACTCAGCTAGGCCTGCAATGCTGACAGATACGGCAATGCCTACATGCCTTGCAGCTGCTATCGCCATAATGGCATTTTTCACATTGTGCTCACCCATGGCTTGCCAGCTGACAACGCCTTGAACTTGTGAATTTAATAACACTTCAAATTCACTACCATCTGCTTTAAGTAAACGGTAATCCCAATCGCCAAAGAGTGTTTCACTCTCGCTCCAAAGGCCTCGTTCAATCACATCTTGTAGAGCTTCGTCTTGGCTAGGCCAAATAACTTTGCCACTACTAGGTAGTGTACGCATCAAGTGGTGAAATTGTTTTTTAATCGCGTTTAAATCTTCAAAAATATCAGCATGATCAAATTCGAGATTATTTAGAATTAATGTGCGCGGTAAGTAGTGCACAAACTTACTACGTTTATCGAAAAAAGCAGTGTCGTATTCGTCGGCTTCAATAACAAAAAATGGCGTTTCGCCCACACGAGCAGACACACCAAAGTTTTGAACGATACCACCAATCAAAAATCCCGGCTTCATTCCCGCATATTCTAATAACCATGCCAGCATACTGGCTGTGGTTGTTTTGCCATGGGTACCCGCTACGGCTAAGACCCAGGAGTTTTGCAATAAATTATGTTTTAACCATTCAGGACCTGACGTGTAAGGCAAGCCTTTATCAAGCACGTATTCAACACAAGGGTTGCCACGGCTCATAGCATTACCAATTACTACCATATCGGGCGCGGGATCTAGTTGGCTAATGTCATAACCTTGGGTTAGGGTGATACCTAGCTCTTCTAATTGTGTACTCATCGGCGGGTACACATTTTGATCAGAGCCTGTCACGGTATGACCTAACGATTTAGCGATTGCGGCAATACCACCCATAAAGGTGCCACAAATTCCAAGAATATGAATATGCATCTACTGTCCTGAGCAAAATGAATGAGAGTTAAAATAAAGCGTTATAATGCCAAATATAAGCTTTACTTACCATTACTACACGGCAATAGACTTTTGCCAAATAGCCAACATAAAAAACACCTCAATTTGAGGTGTTTTTTAATTGAAGTGAGCGCCTATTTTACAGCATTAAGAATGCAAACAAACCAACGCCTAATAGTAAGCGGTAGATAACAAATGGCATCATGCCCATGCGCTCAATTACTTTTAAGAAAAAGAAAATACATGCATACGCTGATACAAATGATAATGCAGCGCCTAATAAAATAGCATGCCAATCAATCGCTTCACCCGCTGTTGCCAATTGATACACATAATATGAACCTGCAGCTGCAATAACCGGAATCGACATTAAAAACGAGAAACGCGCAGCACTTTGCTTGTTAAGACCCAGCATTAAACCCACTGTAATGGTAATACCAGAACGCGATGTCCCCGGAAATACCATCGCTAGCACTTGCGAAAAACCCAGTAATAACGCACTAAAAAAGTTTACTTGGTAAATATTCTTAACTTGTTTTGCTTTAGCATCGGCATACCAAAGCAGTAAACCAAATACGATAGTCGAGGTTGCAATAACCCAGGCATTACGTGAGTAGCTTTCTACAAAGTCTTTAAATAGGTAACCGATTAATAATGCAGGAATAGTCGCAACAATAATCCACCAACCTAAACGGCTGTCATCAGTCGCGCCTTGTGATCCAAACGATTTAAACCAAGCGCCAAGAATATCCACTACTTCTTTACGAAAATACAGTACCACGGCACCTAAAGTACCAACGTGAACCGCCACATCAAATGCTAAGCCTTGGTCGTGCCAGCCTAAAACTTGTGAGGGTAAAATTAAATGTGCTGAGCTCGAAATAGGTAAAAACTCAGTTAATCCTTGAATTAAGGCTAGAACAATTATCTCAATAATACTCATGGGTTAGAAAACTCCACCTTCCATAGTTTTTGTTGCGGATTGTTATAATTATTCCATAGTTCAGCTAAAGTTAGCTTAGCTACGGGATGAAAAAAGTTAGGGGCTACTTCAGCTAATGGCTGTAGTACAAACGCATTTTTGGTAATTTCGTCACGAGGTAACTGCGCAGGCGAGTCGCAGATAATGTCATCATAAAACAATAAATCTAGATCTAAAGTGCGCGGGCTAAATTTTTTATCCTCGCGGGTGCGACCGTTATCAAGTTCAATCTTCTTCAGAAGTTTACACAGTTCGGTTAATGGCATATCTGTTTGAGCAGCAATCACAGAGTTATAAAAATTGTTCCCTGCAAAGCCAACTGCCTCACTCTCATAAACTGACGAGTGTTTATAGTCAGGAAAGTAAGGCTTTAGGGCAATAAGCGCCTGTCTCAGGTAGTGCTCTTTATTAACATTAGAGCCAAGACTTATAAAAATTTGCGCCATAATCAGTTAGCCTTACGACGGGTGATTTCGACTCCCACCGTTTTAGCTTGTGGTACCGCAGCCGGCTTACTCACACGAATAGTCACTTGACTGGTCGCAAACTCACTAAGGATCATTGCAGCCAATTGCTCAACTAAGGTCTCAAGTAACTCAACAGGCTTTGCCGTAGTATGCTCAATAACTCGCTCGCTCACTTTGGCATAATCAAGTGCTAAATTTATATCATCCGTCGCCGCAGCGGCTGAAATATCACATAACATTTCGATATCAAAATACAGGCTTTGTTTACTTTCTTTTTCAAAATCATACACGCCAATGATGGTGTCTACATGTAGTTGTGATATATATACCTTGTCCATTGATACTCCAAGTGACATAAATATTTTAAAACAATACTCATCCTAAACGCTTATTGATTTCAATAATGCGCTATATAAGCTGTCATACTGTTTTAATATATAAAAATTACCCCTACAATAACGGATAGATGCATTGCAATATGGTGCGTACATTCTACTCGATGAGAGCGGCAGATGGTTTTGCCGCCAATGATAGCCCAAAAGTGCAGATTAAAAAATAAGGAAGCGCGTGTTAGAAGTTTTAATGTTAGTTTTAGCTTACATACTGGGATCGGTCTCTTCCGCTATCCTTGTATCACGGCTGTTTAAACTACCAGACCCACGCAGTCATGGATCGAATAACCCTGGTGCAACAAATGTTTATCGCCTAGGCGGAAAAGTCCCCGCAGTTTTAGTTCTTGTCTTTGATATTTTAAAAGGGACGATCCCAGTTTGGGGTGCCTACTTTTTAAAAATAGATCCTCTAATGTTAGGTCTAATTGGGGTAGCAGCCTGTCTAGGGCATATGTACCCACTGTTTTTTAGTTTTAAAGGCGGTAAAGCGGTTGCAACTGCCTTTGGTACTTTATTACCTATTGGTTTATCGCTAGGTGGGATGTTAATTGCAACCTGGATCTTAATTGTTGCTATCACGCGTTACTCATCACTTGCGGCACTGGTAACAGTTTCATTAGCGCCTCTTTATACTTGGTGGATAAAGCCCTTGTATACTTTGCCTGTTACCTTTCTAACCGTACTGATAATTTTCCGCCACAGAGCAAATATTACTCGCTTGATGGCTGGGGAAGAACCTAAAATAGGGGCTAAGAAAAAAGCCCCTGAACAAGAGTAGTGCTATAAATTAAAGCGCTTCGAGTGAATCAATAGGCCAGCGTGGCTTAGTTTTCATATCGAGGCTCGCGAATTGACCTGCTTTCAAACGCTGCATACCTGCATAAGCAATCATTGCACCGTTATCTGTACAAAACTCTGTGCGCGGGTAATACACTCGCCCTTTCATACCTTGCATAACTCGTTCTAGTTGAGCACGTAATTGCACGTTAGCACTCACGCCACCAGCAATAACTAAACGTTTGATACCTGTTTGTTTTAAAGCTCGTTTACATTTAATAATTAGGGTATCAATAACAGCTGTTTGAAATGCATGGGCAATATCTGCTTTAGTTTGCTCATCGTCATCGCTATCACGAATAGCGAGCGACGCTGCTGTTTTTAAACCACTAAAACTAAAATCTAAGCCAGGTTTATCGGTCATCGGACGCGGGAACACAAAACGCTCTGGTGTGCCTTGCTCAGCAAGCTTTGCTAAACGTGGACCACCTGGATAATCAAGGCCTAACAACTTCGCTGTTTTATCGAATGCTTCACCTGCAGCGTCATCAACTGACTCACCTAATACTTCATACTCACCAATACCAGATACTTTAACCATCATGGTATGACCACCAGACACTAAAAGCGCGATAAACGGAAACTCTGGTTTGTCTTCTTCTAGCATTGGCGCAAGTAGGTGGCCTTCCATATGATGCACAGCGACTGCTGGAATATTCCAGCCATAGGCCAGTGAGCGACCAATTGAGGTTCCCACCAAGAGTGCACCAACAAGTCCGGGCCCTGCGGTGTAAGCAATACCATCTAAGTCTTCTGGACCACAGCCAGCTTGCGCAAATGCCGCATCAATTAAAGGTAAAGTTTTACGTACGTGATCGCGTGAAGCTAGTTCAGGGACCACGCCGCCGTAATCGGCATGCACTTTTACTTGGCTATACAGTTGATGTGCTAATAAGCCTTGTTCATCATCATAAATGGCAATACCCGTTTCATCACATGATGATTCAATACCTAAAATTCGCATCAATTACTCCGCCAAGAAAAAACAAATGCGCATTTTACAGTGAAAATACGCATTACTGAATATTAAATTGCAATACCAATGTTGGTTTGGCCATCAGAAACCGCTAGTTGTTTAAGCTCTTTTACGTTCTCTGAAGTAATTCGGCCCATTTGCTCTACAAAATCAATAAGCTCTGCAAGCACATCAATTTCATATTGCATTAAAGGGTGTTCACGGACAGCTTTGTTGTCTGCCACTTCACCATCTACTGTTAGTTGGTACTCAATAAAGCGAGCCACTGAAGCCTGTGAAATTTTACTAATATTCAAAAACTCTTGTTCATCTTTAGCTATTAAACCGTGCAGCATACCAAGCAGAGCTGTAGCAGTATCAATTGCCGGATAAGCCCCAAACATATCAAAGTCAGTGAGCTCTGGCACATTCGGTTCTATTTTTTCAATTTGCTTTTCAAGGCTGATTTTACTTTTTGGCAGTAATATTTTTTCCCAGCAGACACTAAGTGCGCTTCGAAAAACCGCTGCATCACCAAACCCTGTTGCTTCACTAAATAAGCTGTAATTAGGCAGCATACGCTCAAGTAAAGCTCCACCTAACACTGCTTTTTGCAAATAGTTTAATTCTCTAATACGTTGAAAATTATTCGCTTTCGTCATTCTTTACAGTCCCACAAGACCAACATATTTCAAATGTTGCTCCGTTAAGCTCAAGACACTTAGGGCATACCCAGTCAGGAGCCGATTGTTTTAATTGTCGGTAGTTTAGCAATATTTCTTGCGCCTGGCGCTCTTTTAATGCGTAAACAAGTATATCAACCCCCGTTTGTTCAAATGGGATCTCCCCAAGCGCTCCTTGTAAAAGCTCACCTTGTAATTGAGATTCTATCCCCTTACTTTGTAAAAGCCCTTTAATAATATTTGCTTCTAAGCCATTTTCAGCTTGAAATACTTTCACCCAAGAAAATGGGTCCGGCTTGTTTGGTTGATTTAAATTCTTGTTTTGCAAATCACTTCTCTTTTACTTTTTTATCTTTAAATCCTAAACTACGCTAGCAATTGACTTCGCTGCAACGCTTATTTCAAGGTAACCACATGACTTTAACAACACCGGGATTGTTATTCCCTGCAATTTCTTTACTGTTACTTGCTTATACCAACCGCTTTTTGGTGCTTGCTCAGCTTATTAGAGAACTCAATGCACGTGAAGGGGAAAGTATCCGCCCACTGGTTGTTGCACAAATTACCAACTTAAGAAAACGTATCAAACTCATTCGGGTGATGCAGGTCTATGGCGTTGCCTCTTTTCTCATGTGTACTTTATCGATGTTTGCATTATTTATAGAGTTTAATACCACTGGAATCATTTTATTTGGGAGCAGCCTCGCTTGCTTAGCCTTGTCTCTTCTAACCTCTTTGTATGAGATCCACATTTCCTGCCACGCTATCGAAATCGAATTGAAGAATATCGAAAAAAAACCAGTTTCAGATAAGGCAGAGTAAATTTCTGCCTCTATACTTATTGTATGAGATACAACAATAAGTGGTGTTTTTGTGGATGATTTCTTATTTTCTGAAGAACAGTTAGAAGAAAATAATGTAGAAACTGAAGAACCTGAATACTGGCATATTCTTGTTGTTGATGATGAAGAAGATATTCACCAAGTTACGAAACTAGTATTAGCTGGGTTCAGTTTTGAAAATAAAGGTCTGCGCTTTTATGACGCCTATTCTGCGGCCGAAGCAAAAGAGTTTTTAAAAAAAGATATTCCCTTTTCTGTTGCCCTAGTTGATGTGGTAATGGAAACCAACCATGCTGGTCTTGAGCTTATTCAATTCATTCGCGATGAAATAGAAAACCACGATATTCGTTTAATACTGCGCACAGGCCAGCCCGGTGAAGCCCCTGAAGAAGCCATTATCCGCGATTACGACATCAACGATTACAAAAATAAAACAGAGCTCACCGCGATTAAAATTAAAACCCTGCTCTACTCAGCCTTAAGGGCACATCGTGATATTCAAATTATTGACCGCCATAAGCATGGTCTTGAACAAATAATTAATGCTTCAGCAAATTTTTTAAAATGTGACAGTGTTCATGAGTTCGCCTCAACAATTTTAAGCCATGTCACTAACGTGATGGGAATTAATGATGCGCAAATCTATTGTGCTGCGGCTGTTAACTTACAATCGTCTCCAGCAAAAGATTTCCAGCTTCTTGCTGCCTCAGGCGTAGGTCCTACACCACAGCAAAATACCATTCCAGATGAGGTAAAAAACTTATTTATAGATGCACATGAGCGTAAGTCATCACTAAAAACAAGCAATGATTACATTGGTTACTTTCCTACCAAAGCTGGCCTAGAAACCATGCTTTATGTACATAAAGGTAGTAAGTTGCAAGCAACAGAGCATCAACTGTTAGAGTTTTATGCCAATAATATCGCGCTTGCTTACGATAATTTAAAACTCAGAGAAATGGTAAAAGAATCACAAAAAGAATTGTCGTACATTCTCGGTGAGGCTGTAGAAAAACGCTCTAAAGAAACTGGTTCCCACGTTAAACGTGTTGCCTTATATAGTGAACTGCTTGCTCAGCTTTCAGAACTAAACCCATTTCAATGCGAAATCATTAAACTTGCCTCACCTTTACATGACATAGGTAAGATCAGCATTCCCGATAACATTTTAAACAAGCCTGGTAAACTCACTGATGATGAGTGGGAAGTAATGAAAACCCATGCAGAAATCGGCTACGAAATATTAAAAAATTCAAGTAACGAGATATTGACATGTGGTGCTTTAATTTCCTACCAGCATCATGAAAAGTGGGATGGTTCAGGATATCCGCAAGGTTTAATAGCAGACGATATCAATATAGTTGGCCGTATCACCGCCCTAGCAGATGTATTTGACGCGCTTTGCAGCGACCGTTGTTATAAGAAAGCATGGCCATTGGATGAGGCTTTAACGCTTATAAAAGATCAACGCGGGAAACATTTTGATCCAATTCTTGTCGACTTATTACTTGAAAATTTACCACTTTTCTTAGAGATTAAAGATCGTTACCCTGATTAGATGTAACTTTTCTGTAAAACACTTCCCAAAAAAGGTACAATAATTTACTATGCCTTCCGTGAAGTATAATAATACCGCCTATATGTAAAAAGGCTTACTTATAACAAGGGACTATTAAAGTGAGATTTGAACAACTTGAACAATTTGTGGCACTAGGCGTGCTGAGGCATTTTCGCCAAGCTGCAGAAAAAACCCAAATCAGCACTTCAGCGTTAACTCGCAGTATTCAGACGCTTGAAGATGAAATTGGCTATGAGCTAGTTACCCGCTCTACACGCTCAGTTAAGCTAACCAAAGAAGGTGAACTTTTCCTTGAGTACGCTAAACAAACCCTCGACAACCTTGAAGAGACCAAAAAACGTTTATTCGAATCTTTAAACGGTTGCACTAACGAAAAATTAGTTATCGGTTATACCAATAAAGCTAGCACGGTTGTTCCTGTTTCTTGCGGCCAATTTTTAGCGCAGTATCCACATGTAAAAATCGAGATGCAGTTACAAGAACAAAGCGAGCTTGTACGTAAACTGCAGTTAGGTGAAATTGATATCAGCGTATGCTCGCAAGCAATGAACAGCATTGGCAGCGATATTCATTTACCCGATCAACTCATTATTTTTGTGGCTAAGAACCACCCACTTGCCAATAAAAGCGATATCAGTAAACGCGACTTTGCTGACTACCCAATGTACAGCTGCTTTTCTCAATCAAAACAGGTTCAATCTATGCTGAATGATGCAATTGAATCTTTTGATAAAACATCAAGTATAAAAGTAGGTAGCATTGAGCAAGTAATGGATGGCCTTAAAAAGTCAAACCACATCGCAATAGCCAGTATTGAACACACAAGTATTGTCTCTTCAGACCCAGATTTACTGTTATTGAAAACCAATAAAGGTATCGCACACGAGCAGCTGGTGATCCAAACTAACCAACAAATCAATGAAAATTCTCATGTTAGTCATTTACTTGACCTCATTGAAAAAACGGCGTTAGCAAGCCAAAGCTAAAAGCTATTTTATATGCTGTTAGCCTGTAATGAATCAGGCTAGCCCCCCCCCTTTTTTTTATTGCATAAAAAGCGTGCATCGCACATTTTTTCATATACACTTACTCACCTTTTTTTGATTGTGCATATGAATGACCGCACCACTAATTTCCGACTCTTATTTAGATGCCATCGAACAGGCTGGCTATGCTGTTGTTGAAAACGCCATTGATGAAAACCTAATCGCTGATTTAATTGCTGATTGCTATCGAATTAACCCACATTTTCATACTGCTGGTATTGGCCGTTTAACCGACCAACAAATAGATAAAACCGTGCGAAAAGATAAAACTTTTTGGTTCGATAGTTCAAGCCAAGCACAAATTACCTATCTGGCGACCATGGAAGCGATAAAAACACAGTTAAACCGTAGCTTTTATTTAGGGTTATTCGACTATGAATGCCACTATGCAAAGTATCAGCAAGGTGACTTTTATAAAAAGCATTTTGATGCTTTCAAAGGCCGTTCGAATCGAATTTTCACAACGGTTTGTTACTTGAACACGCCAGAATCAGGTGGTGAATTGGTAATTTACAAGCCAAAAAGTAAAGACATTGAAATTGTCATAAAGCCTCAAGCTGGTTTGCTGGTTATGTTTGAAAGTGAGCGCTTTATGCATGAAGTATTACCGGCACACGATGTTCGCTATTCCATTGCTGGTTGGTTCAGGAAAAATGCCTCAATCAGCGGTATTATCGACCCACCAAGGTAATTAAAATGGCAGTGGCAAGGATGCTGCTAAACCAATAAAAACCACCAACCCCACATAGTGGTTATTCAAAAATGCTTTAAAGCAAGGGTCTCTCTCTCGATTATGAATAAGCGTTTGTTGATAGAGTAAAAAACCAATCGCTGCAATTAACCCTAGCCAATAAGGCAAAGCAAGGTTGTTACTCTTACCAATGTAAGCAAGAATCATAATAAACAAAACATTGAGTAAAAAGATGATATGTCTGTCATAGCTGGCAAACAATATTGCCGTTGATTTAACACCAATTTTTAAATCATCATCTCTATCAACCATGGCATACATGGTGTCATAAGCCACAGTCCATACAAGATTAGCTGTAAATAATAACCAAGCTTCTAATGGTACAGAGCCAATTGATGCCATATAGGCCATTGGAATAGCCCAGCTGAATGCAGCACCAAGCACAACTTGCGGTAATTGGGTGTAACGCTTCATAAATGGATAACAAAACGCCAGAGCTAAAGCACCAAACGACAGTAAAATGGTTGGCAATCCGAGTGTTAACACTAAACCAAACGCTACCAAGATAAGCAATACAAACAAGCTCAAAGCTTCACCACTTGATACCAAACCTGCTGCCAGCGGTCGCTGGGCTGTGCGCTTAACTGAGCCATCTATTTTACGATCGGCAAAGTCATTAATTACACAGCCGGCACTGCGCATCACAAAGACACCCAAACTAAATACCACAAAATTTAATAAGCTCGGCGTGCCAAGCTCAGCAAGCCACAGCGCCCAATAAGTTGGCCACAACAATAGTAAAGTGCCAATTGGCTTATCGGTACGCATTAACTGTTTATAGTAAGGTATATGTGCGACCTTAAGTGCAGCTAGCTTCATAGGTAAATATACGCTCCAGGTAAGAATACTTCAGCCACGAGAAAATGAGCATTAGATAAGCTAAATACACTGCGTCTTCCCCACAATGGTTGTGAAGAGTAGCCGATTTCAGCTGTTAAAGCTTGAATAGCGTGCTGCTGTGAAAACTCAGCAACTTCGATTTCAGTTCGCGATAAGCTTGGGTCTTGAAAAATAACATCGCCAAGCGGTCTTGTTCCCATACTTAGCAACTGTTGCTTTTTTAATGTATCATCCGCTGGCAACCAGCTTTGAGCATAAACCATTGGTTTACCATCACACAGAAGTAAAACTTCACGGTTTAATGCCTGACTTAAAGAAGTATTTAATAACGCTTGTTGCTCGCAGGTTAAGTCAAAAGGTGCTTCGTTTAAAACTTCAACTGAAAAAGCCTGACAATGACTTTTAAGCTTAGCCGTTAATGACCCGGCTTCAAGCAGCCAACCTTGCTGTTGTTGCGTCAAATCTGGAAATGCTGAAGCAGGCTGCCAATTTGCAGCTAGTGAAACTGGGAATGTGATCACAACGACTCATTATTTAAAAAAAACATGCAAATGATATCATCGCTGCACGTTTCGAAAAAGTCATGATTTAATCTCAAGCAAGGTTAAAAAACACAGAACAGCCTGTATCTTAGGTGAATTTGGGTATAGACTAAAAGTCATTGAAAGGGTGGAATATTCTTAACTATGAAAAAGTCATTGTTATCAATTTACTTGATAAGCATGCTGCTTGTTAGTGCAATAACAAGTTGCTCTGTGCGGGCTGAATCAAATGTTGGCTACTTTGGTTTTGAGCCTGACATCATCACCAACTACATAGGCCAAGGTAATAAAAAGCTTGGATATGTACGTATTACGGTGGATCTGATGCTTAATGATATGTCAGATATTGCTGTGGTAGAACACCACACTCCGCTATTGCGTGATGCGATTGTTGAAATACTCTCTAAAGAGCCAGAAGAAAATATTAAATCGCTTACCGGCCGCGAAGAAATCAGAAAGCGCTGTACCGAGAAGCTAAAATCACTACTAAAACAAGAAACAGGACAAGAGATTGTCCGAGAAGTGTTATTTACTAAGTATTTATATCATTAATTGTAAAATGGCGGCATTAGCCGCCATTTTTATATCAATCCGCTTAATTAAGTAGTCTATTTTGAGGCAATAAAACCTCGTTGATAACAAGGCAAAAATTTCGTTATTTAGTTGTTCTAAATGAGAAATTTTTAACGCAGTTAGCGACAGGTTTAATCCCTCAAAATGATTAAGTATTATTGCGGGTTGGTATTATTTACGCGATAGCAGCTTGTCAGACACGGCGTAAGCCATTCCAGCTAATAACCCCGCCAAATGTGCCCAATTAGCCATACTCACGGGCAACAATTCAACAAAGCCTAAAATAAGCCAAACCAGCATAAAACCGACGATGCTATTACTTACTAATGACGGCTCTGATGGCCTCATTACGCTGTAAATCCAACAAAAACCCAGTAAGCCATAAACAACGCCACTTAAACCACCAAAGTTCGGCCCTACAACTAAAAACTGTGCCCAGTTACTAATGAATGCAGTAACTAAAAATAAACCAACTAAAGTTAACTTACCGCTACGTTTTTCTATATCGTTACCCAGTGTCATCCACCAGATCAAATTAAAAATAAGATGGATAGCGCTAAAATGCACAATGGCAGGTGTAAACCAAGTTAGGGGCTGTGCAGGATTAAACTGCAACATACTATAAATAGTTTCAAAACCACCTAATAAGAAGGCTACAAATATAACAATCGACACTAATGTAACAGTACGATTTAGCCAACTTAATGCTTTAAAGCGAGCTTTTAAGTTAAGTGACTGACCTTGATATAATAGTGGCGATTGAGTGCTTCCTACCTGCCATGAAGCTTGCTGGTATTTTTCGTCATGTGGATTAGCAGCAAACTCCTGCCAAAGTGGTTGAGCTTGATGAAAGTGCTCTGGGGCAACACAAATAATCACGGTTTGACCATCTTGTGAGCGCAACTCGCCATGTAACCCCTTACTTTTGATGTAATCTATAAAGCCTTGTGCGGCGCGAGGATTATTTATGCTGCCCAACTCAATCATCGTTCAATATGCTCCGGAAGTTGTGTCTGCCAAGCAGTAAAACCACCATCCATACTGTAAACGTCTTCAAACCCCTGCTCTACTAAGTAGCTCGCAGCACCTTGAGAGCTCACACCATGATAACAAACGATGATAATTGGCTGATCAAACTCTTTATGCATCATAAAATCACTGATGTTGGCATTTGATAAATGCTCAGCGCCTGGAATATGCCCAGTTTGAAATGAGTTAGGATCGCGAATATCAGCAATCACAACATATTCTTTATCTAACAGGGCAAAAGTTTCGCTCACTGAAATATGTTTATACGACATAGTACTCTCTAAACTAAAAAGGCGGCCAAAGCCGCCTTATCAAACAACTTGGTATCAATCCCAGTTAAGGATCACTTTACCTGATTGGCCTGAAATCATTGTATCAAAGCCAGCTTGGAAGTCATCCACAGAGAACTGGTGAGTGATAATTGGCTTCAGATCAAGACCTGATTGGATTAAGCTCGCCATCTTGTACCAAGTTTCAAACATTTCACGGCCGTAAATACCTTTAATGATTAGACCTTTGAAAATAACTTGGTTCCAATCAACCGCCATATCTGAAGGTGGAATACCTAGCATAGCGATTTTACCACCGTGATTCATGTTGTTTAACATGCTGTTAAATGCAACTGGCACACCCGACATTTCAAGGCCAATATCAAAACCTTCTGTCATTCCTAGCTCTTTCATAACATCTTCAAGGTTATCAGTAGCCACGTTTACAGCACGGGTAGCACCCATTTTACGCGCTAAATCTAGGCGGTATTCATTTACATCAGTGATAACCACATGACGCGCACCAACATGTTTAGCAACAGCTGCAGCCATGATGCCAATTGGGCCTGCACCTGTGATTAATACGTCTTCACCCACTAAATCAAACGACAGCGCAGTGTGTACAGCATTACCGAATGGGTCAAAGATAGATGCTAACTCATCAGAAATGTTATCTGGAATTTTAAATGCGTTGAAAGCTGGGATCACAAGGTATTCAGCAAATGCGCCTTCGCGGTTAACACCCACACCAGTAGTGTTACGACATAAATGTACGCGTCCGGCACGACAGTTACGACAGTGACCACATGTGATATGTCCTTCACCAGAAACACGGTCACCTACTTGGAAACCACGTACCTCCTGGCCCATATCAACCACTTCACCTACATATTCGTGGCCAACAACCATTGGCGTAGGAATTGTATTTTGTGCCCACTCATCCCATTTATAAATATGGACATCAGTTCCACAAATTGCTGTTTTGCGGATTTTAATAAGCAGATCGTTATGGCCAACTTCAGGCTTTGGCGCATCAGTCATCCAGATCCCTGGTTCTGCTTTTAATTTAGATAATGCTTTCATGATTCACACTCAATTAAACAAAACCGAAGCAATAGCTTCGGTTTAAGAAATAAAATTAGATAACACCCATTTCTTTACCAATACGGGTAAAGGCAGCAATAGCGGTATCTAATTGCTCTTTTGTATGCGCCGCAGAAATTTGCGTACGGATACGTGCTTGGCCTTTAGGTACTACAGGGAATGAGAAACCTGTTACGTAAATACCTTCAGCAAGTAATTTGTCAGCCATGGCTGAGGCAACTTTAGCATCGCCTAACATAACAGGGATAATGGCATGGTCTTTACCTGCACAAGTAAATCCTGCAGCTTCCATTTGTTCGCGGAAATATTTTGCGTTATCCCATAGTTTTGCGCGTAACTCGCCACCATTGCTAAGCATTTCAAGTACTTTAATTGATGCTGTAACAATTGATGGTGCAAGTGAATTTGAGAAAAGATAAGGACGAGAACGTTGACGTAACCACTCTACAATCTCTTTTTTACCTGATGTGTAACCGCCCGATGCGCCACCAAGTGCTTTACCGAGCGTACCTGTAATGATATCAACGCGGTCTAGTACACCACAGTACTCAGGCGTACCTTTACCATTTTCACCAACAAAACCAACAGCGTGTGAGTCATCAACCATTACTAATGCATCATATTTATCTGCAAGGTCACAAACCGCTTCAAGATTACAAATAACACCGTCCATTGAGAAAACGCCGTCAGTTGCGATTAGTTTTGTTTTAGCACCCGCTTCATCAGCAGCAATAAGTTGCTTTTCAAGGTCGCTCATGTCGTTATTTGCGTAGCGGAAACGTTTTGCTTTACAAAGGCGCACACCATCAATAATCGAAGCATGGTTTAGAGCGTCAGAGATAATTGCATCATCTGGGCCTAAGATTGTTTCGAATAAACCTGCGTTTGCATCAAAACATGATGAGTAAAGAATAGTATCTTCTGTTTCTAAGAACTCAGAGATCTTTTGCTCTAAGGTTTTATGAATATCTTGAGTACCACAAATAAAGCGTACAGAAGCAACACCAAAACCGTGGTCGTCAAGGCCTTGTTGAGCTGCTTTAATTAACTCTGGGCTATTTGCTAAGCCAAGGTAATTATTAGCACAAAAGTTAATGACCTTATCACCAGAAGCAACCTCAATTTGAGCCTGTTGCTGTGACGTGATAACACGCTCGCTTTTGTATAAGCCTTCAGCTTTCACTTCATCAATTTGCTGCTGCAACTGATTAAAAAACGCAGATGCTCTCATCTGTAATCTCCACATATTCTTGTACCTAACCAGGAATGATTAGCATGACTTTAAATTTTGCGCCTATTGTAAAAGCTTAGGCGAACAATTGCACTGTTTGCAGTTCGTCGCACACCTTGAGGCGTGCGAAATAAAACTGGTCTTACCTGCTAAGATTGTAAAATCAAAGTAGGTAAATCAGCTAAAGACTCACATACAATATCGGCATGTTGCTCTGTTGATTCTGCATAACTTTGCCCTGAACGAACTAAAACACGCGTAGCGATATTGGCTCTCTCAGCGGCAATAAGGTCGCCAAGCTTATCACCCACCATTATACTTTGTGATGGGTCGATTTGATGTTCTTTGATAGCTTGTAAAAGCATACCCGGAGCAGGCTTTCGACAGTTACATTCTTGCAAATAGGCAGGTTCCGCTTTGGTTGGGTGATGCGGGCAAAAATACACATCAAGAATAGCAACGCCATGACGTAAAAATTCACCTTTCATCCACTCAGTGAGCTTAGAAAAATCTTGTTCTGAATAATAACCGCGACCAATACCCGACTGGTTAGTAACTATCACAATTTTATAACCCGCATCCGCAAAGGCTTTGCACGCCTCAAATACACCGGGTACAAATTCAAATTCTTGTGGTTTGTATACATAACCATGATCAATATTGACCACACCATCTCGGTCTAAAAATAAAACGTTGCTCATTACAGTTGCTCTTTGTGTATCACATAGTCAAACATCGAAATTACCTTTTCGACACTTATTTGCGCCATTAAATCAGCCCCTTTAACGCGTACTCCCCAAGGTAGCTCTTGCGCCGTTTTGCCAGTTTGTTCAAGTAAATTTTGGTGATAAACCTCAACAACATAATCTTGATACAAATAAGGTCCTGTGCGTTTTGGGTTTGAATGGGCATACAAACCTATAACAGGTGTTCCTACCGTTACAGCCATATGCGCAGGCCCAGTATCAGGAGCTAACACTAACGCCGCACGTTTCAAAACACATAGCAGTTCTTTTAGTTGGGTTTTCCCTACTAAGTTAAGCACAGGAGCAGAACTATGTGCGATAATTTGATCTGCTAGTTCGTTCTCTAAAGGCGTTGGACCGCCGGTGATAACCACCGAAAAGCCTTGTTGATAAGCATGTTCAGCAAGTGCAGCATAACGTTCGGGTAACCAGTTACGCTCTTTTTTACTTGCCGCAGGTGAGATAACAAAAATACGCCCGGTTAAACGCTCTTCACCTAATAGCGCATCGGCTGCTTGTTGGTGCTGCTCGGTAATTGGCATTTGCCATTGAGGTTTGTAATCAGGCGTACCAATAGCTTGAGCAAAGCCTTTAAAGCCTTCTAATACATGAGCCTCTGATTGCGGGGCAATACGTTTATTAATAAACAAGCTATGTAACTCTTTTGAACGAGCCCAATCAAACCCCACTTTGACTTTTGCTGGAATACAACGGGCTGCTAAATTCGCTCTTAGTGCTACTTGCATATGTAATAGCACATCAAATTTACGACCTTTGAAAGTCTCTTTTAGTTGCTGATAAGCCTGTTTACCCTGCTTTTTATCGAATACAACAAACTCAACACCAGGTAAATCGGCCAATAACATAGCCTCAACTTTACCTATCACCCAGGTAATTTTTGCCTTCGGGTGTGCCTTTTGAATTGCTTGCACTGCTGATACGGCATGACATACATCACCAATAGCCGAAAGCCTTAAAATACAAATATCTGAATAGGAGGTTGATTGAGTCACGTGCGCCCTTAGCTACAGCAAATAATATGCGATCTTAAATTAACTTGATGCTAATGCAAGCACTTATGCGAAAAGCTAAAAATACGGTAAGATAGGGCTAATTTTATTTAATCTTGAAGTTGTTATGTTCGAAACTCAGCATCTACAAAACACCACACTTTTGTGTCACCCAGCCTATAAAGATGAGCTCACGCAACAGTGGTTTGATGCCAGTTATTGGCAACAACAAGAGAAAATAGTCGGAGCTAAAAAAGGCCGCGCAACAGCGTGGTTTTTTAAGCATCAACAGCTTACAGGTGTTCTGCGCCACTATTGGCGTGGTGGTTTAGTAGGTAAGTTGCTGAGCGACCAGTATTTATATTTTGGTTTAGAGCAAACCCGTGTCTATAAAGAATTCGCGCTGATGATGCGTTTGCGTGAGCTTGGTCTAAATGTGCCACCCCCTATTGCGGCAAAAATTACCACCAGTGGCTTTATCTATCGCGGCGATATCATCACCGAGGCGGTGACAGGGGCTAAAAGTGTGTTAGATATTTTAATCAGTCGCTCTCTCAGCCAACCTGAACTCAAAGCGATTGCTGTGACTCTCAGCGAGTTTCATAATCACGGGGTATATCACGCAGACTTAAACATCAATAACATCTTATTCGATGATACAGGAAAGGTGTTTATCATCGACTTTGACCGGGGCGAAATAAAACAGCCGCACGCCAGTTGGCAAAAAGAAAACATTAAACGCCTTGCCCGTTCATTTGCAAAAGAGCAAGGCCGTAACGAAGTGATGCATTGGCATCAAAGTGATTGGCAATCACTGCTGTGTGAATACCAAGCTTTGCTGAAATAGTTATCGATTTTGGGCCAATGCTAAATAATTATCAGCAACTTGTGTTGCTGATATTTTTGATAGTATTTCTGCATCAACAACCTCTGGCTTATCGTTTAAAACAGACTCAATAGCATGAGTTAAAGCCTCGGGGTTATTTGTAGGAACTAAATACTTGGCTAAACTACCAGTTAAGATTTCTTTTGGTCCATGAGTACAGTCGGTGCTTACAACTGGCGTACCCAGTATGAGCGCCTCAATGAGAACAGTAGGTAATCCTTCATAATCGGAACTCAGTACCAAAGCGTCAGCGCCTTTAATCCAAGCATATGGATTTTGCTGAAAGCCTGGCAAAATAAGCCTATCTTCAATACCATGTTGGCGACCAAGTTTGGCGGCTTTATTAACTTTATTACATAATAAAACAAGCTTATGGGATGTATTTAAATTTGCAAATGCTGAAAATAAAACATCATGCCTTTTTTGTTTTGCTAAACGACCAACGTGAATAATATAGGGCTCACGTGGTAATCCTAACTCAGTTTCACTCGCTTTTTTGACTATGCTTTGAATATTAAACGGGTTAAAAATTGTTGTGATACTTTGGGGAGTAATCAACTTTTGCTGCTTAATTTCACTTTCAATACCTTCAGAAACACAAATTAAATTTTGTCCTGACAAGCGCTTTTTACTTTTCAGTAAATAATGATAAGCAAATGGTCCAAGTTTCTTTTGTCTATCTAACTCAGCCGTAATTGAGTTATGAATGACATAGAAAACGTGTTTAATAGTACTGCAAATTAGCAAATTATTACTACGATCTAAATTTGATAAAACGAGATCAAATTCCCCGTTTTTAGATTGGTATTGTGCAAACCAATTTTCGATACGTTGTACACTTTTTTTTAGTTGCCAGAACCTATCAACTTTTTTTGCTTTATGGTCAAACAAACACTCAACATTTAGCTGTGATGGTAAGGTATATTCAATCGAGTTCGCTAAACTAAGAATGACAACTTCATGCTGTTGAGCCAAAAGCTCGCCAGCCAGCGTCAGCATAACTTTCTCAGCCCCACCGCCAACCAAAGAATCAATAACTATGGCAACCTTCATTTAGAAATCCCAAACAATAACTCAGACACCCCTTGCAGCATTTCTTTTTTGGCATTATGCGGTTTTATTTTCCCCAAAACGTTTTTAGTTGCTTGATACGTTGCTGGTACCAATAATTGCTTAACAGCATCACTCAAACTGGCTAACGTTGGATCTGCAGCTAAGGTTAAGTTACTGTCTACACAGTTTTGCAAACGTTTCGGTTGGTCTTTTGAAATTGCTGCAGCAACCGTCGGGACTTTAAGTGAAATAGCTTGTAATAAACTGTCCCCTGCTGATAACACTGCAAATTTAGCATTTGCTAATACACCAACAAATTCACTTGCATGTAAACTTTTTAAAATGATCAGGTTATCATCTTTCGGTAGTTCATTTGGGTAGTTAGAACCAAAAACAACGATACCTTTCAAGCCTGTTTCAGTAGCTATTTTCTTGGCTGCTTGATAAAAAACATCAGCAAATAGCTGTGTTTTTTCACCGTGCCCACCTGAGCCAGCATTGACTAAAAAGTAAGCTTCATTAGTAAGATTTAATTGAGCTAACAATTGATACGTATCAGTACTTGATGACTGAGAGAAAAAAGGACCCACATTTACCGGAGGTGACAATGGGAAAAGCTTGAGCTTTAATCGCTCACTGAAGCTTATTTTTTCAATACAATAATCAGGTTGGGCAACCCAATGTCTATCTATTAAATTTAAACGATTTAGCTTTAAGCCTTTCGCTCTTTTTTTATTATGCTGTGAAATAAACACCACTTTAGCCCCTGCACGCTTTGCTGTTTTCATTTGGGCGGCTCTACCTGCACAATCAAAAACCACCAAGTTAGGCTTAAATGCTTCAATTAATTGATTAACTTTGCGCGTTTCCTTTGTCGCTGATTGCTCTATGAGTGTTGTATCAAATGGGCAATCAAGGGCGTAATTTGTATGTTTATTTAATAAAAAGTGGATGTCTAAACGATCGGGAAAACACTCATCTAAATAATGAGCAAATGATAACGAACGCATGTATTCACCTATTCCTTCAGATGATGACACGGGGATAAATAAAAGGCGTTTTTTTTCCATTACACTTTAAATTATAAAATTTGCCAGATTATACATCAAATTGAGTTCCTTTTACGATACCTAGACGAATTGCTCGTTGTGAATTATTTACTGCAATCATCATGTAGGGTTGATAGACTTCTAGTCCCAAAAAACAAACCGAGAATTAAGCATTGCCTAAAAAAACACTTTTATTACTCGCTCTCGCTAGCGCATTTAGCCTACCTCTAGCTGCTGAACCTTGGGTTAAACCAGACGATTATGGCTTACGAGCCGACATTCAATTATTAGCGGATTCAGGAGTGATTAAAGCTCCTGTAACTACATACCCGCTAATGTGGAATAGCTTTATTGATGAACTAAATAACACCACACTAGAGCAATTACCTAGTTTTGTTCAAGATGCTTTACTTCGTGTAAAGCACAGATATAAAGCCGAAAATACCGAACAGAACAATTTCCATACCGAAGTTTTTCTATCAACAGATACATTACCAGCCACGAGTTTTGGCGCCACCAACACACAAAAATCAGAAGCGACCGTCGCTTATAGTTATTTAGGTGAAAGTTTAGCTGGTAAACTAGCAGTTAATTATCGTTCTGATGGTCGAAAATGCTACTTAGAGGGCATGGACCAATCAGACATAGCTGAAGATCATCAAGCGCTTACTGATTGTGATGATATTACTTTTGACCATAGTTACCTTGCCTATAAAATTGGCAATTGGGTCTTTCGTGCAGGTGCAGTTGAACAATTCTGGGGACCTGGTGTTGACAACAGTTTAATTCTCACAGCGAATAGTAAACCTTTACAAGCTTTCAGCATTAGTCGTGAAAAAGCCACCGCTTTTGAATCAGCTTGGTTGAGTTGGATTGGCCCTTGGAGCTTAACAACTCAAATGGCTAAGCTTGAATCAACCCGAGCTGTCCCCGACGCGCTACTTTGGAGTAGCCGAGTGAACTTTCGCCCAATTCAACAACTTGAGGTAGCTCTGAGCTGGTCTGCACAATGGGGGGGGGATGGTGAGCCCCAATCTATCTCTGAATTTTTTGATATGGTTACAGGTAAAAGTACTTGTCCTGATGGTTCGCAAGACTGTACTGAAGCTGAAAAGTCAAAATTAGGCAACCAACTGGCAGGTATTGATTTACGCTGGTCAGATACTCTCTATTCATACCCGTACGCTATTTATGTAAGTACGATTGGCGAAGACGCTAGTAGCTACTTTAAACCCGCAGACAGAGCGTATTTAGCAGGTGTAGAGACAACAATTCCATTTTCAGATCAAAATATCAAAGTAAACATTGAATACATTGATACTGTGGTTTCATGCTCTGGTGATGAATCTGTGCCTGGCGCTGTGATCTCCTATAACTGCTATTACGAGCATGGTAAATACAATTCTGGTTATCGCTATCAAGGGAGAACGATTGGTTCTACATTTGATAACGACACAGAATCTCTGGTACTCACAGTGCTTGGGCAACATAGGAATGGTAACGATTGGCAAGTTAAACTGCGTCAGGTTGATTACAACAACGACAATGTAGATCTTTACCCTAGCAACCCAGATTTAGGACATACAATCACTAAAAATGCCATTGATAGCACACAATTAGAGCTGCGCTACAGAATGTTAGCATTACAAGGAAGAATCTCTTTCGGTGCTCTGGCTGCTAAAAATAAATCATTGGGGGAATCAGACACTGAAACCTCCGCATTTATGAAATATGAAATGAACTTTTAGAATCAAAAAAGCCAACAAATGTTGGCTTTTTTATTAACTTTTAATTTTGCTAATTACATTTGATGTTGAGCAACCATTAAGAAACTCAAGTACTTCGACTTTTCCGCCATGGCGTAAAACATGATCGGCACCGGCAATTTGATCGACAGTGTAATCGCCGCCTTTTACTAGTACATCAGGGCTAATTTGCTCAATAAGCTTAGCTGGCGTGTCATTTTCTTCAATGCTGCCAAATGGAATAACCCAGTCAACTGACGCCAGTGCACTTAATACCATGGCACGTTCATCCAATGGATTAATCGGTCTTTCTGGACCTTTTAAGCGAGTGATTGATTCATCATTATTTAAGCCAACAACAAGCCTATCACCACGCGCTTTAGCCTGAGCAAGGTAACGCACATGACCAGCGTGAAGAATATCAAAGCAACCATTAGTGAAAACTATTTTTTCACCATTTTGCTTAGCAAACTCAATATGCTGAAGCACATCTTCAAACGGCGTTTGGTAATGCTCGCCAGTTTGCTGTAAATATTGACCAAGCTTACGGCTTAGCTCTTCTGGCGATACGGTTGCGGCACCCAGTTTACCCACCGCAATTCCGGCAGCAAGGTTGGCAATTTCAACCGCATCTTTTGCTGCCATACCCGCACCAAGCATCACGGCAAGCGTCGCGATTACGGTATCGCCGGCGCCAGTAACATCGCTGACTTCAAGCTGCTGGGCCGCAAAATCATGTTTTTCTGCTTGGCTGATTAACGACATACCCTGCTCTGAGCGAGTTAACAACATAGCAGCGATGCCCGCTTCAGTAATTAGCTTACGTGCGCTGTCAGTCAAGTTTTGCTCAGAGTCCGTCAAACCACCAGCAAGCTTAAACTCGTTTAAGTTAGGGGTTATGTAATCAGCACCACGATATAAGCTTAAATCAGATGATTTAGGGTCGATAAGTACCGTTTTACCTGCTTTCTTTGCAACCTGAATCATTTGTTGAATTAAGCTCAAAGAGCCTTTGTTGTAATCAGAAAACAACACAAAATCGTAGTCATCTAAAACCAGCTCTAAACGGTTTAATAACAATTGGCTGTGTTGCTCAGTAAAGCTCTCTTCAAGGTCTAATCGAACAACTTGCTGATGACGGCTGATTACTCGCATTTTGGAAATAGTTGGTAAATCGCAAACACTCACTAATTGCGAATCAATTTTCTCTGAACTTAAAATTGTTTCGAGGATTTGCCCACTTTCATCTTCACCAACTAATCCTAGTAGGCCCACTCTACCATCTAAACGAGCAATATTTTTTGCTACGTTTGCTGCACCACCAGCTTTGTCTTCAAATTTACTGACTTTAACAACAGGTACTGGGGCTTCAGGCGAAATACGTCCTGAATCGCCATGCCAATATCTATCTAGCATGACATCACCAACGACCAAAATACGTGCCTTTGAAAGGTTTTTTAGTAACGCTAAATCCATTACTTTTGCTCCGCTACAACCATATCGATGGCTTCGCATAGCCAATGTCCGATGAACATATGCGCCTCTTGGATACGCGCTGTTTCATCATTTTTAATGATAATAGGTAGCTTAGCGATATCTTTTACTTTACCGCCATCTCGGCCTGTTAATGCGACTGTAAAGGCGCCGATTTCATTTGCCGCTGCCAGTGCTAGATTGATGTTAGGGCTAGTGCCAGATGTGGTTAAGCCAATCACCAAATCTTCAGGCTTACATAACGCCTGCACTTGGCGCTCAAATACAGTATCAAAGTGATAGTCGTTACTGTGAGCGGTTAAAATTGAGGTGTCTGTTGTTAATGCGATAGAAGCCAGCGGACCGCGCTCCAATTTGTAACGTACGACAAACTCAGCAGCTAAATGCTGTGCATCAGCCGCACTACCGCCATTACCAAACCAAATTACCTTACCACCTGCTTGCAAAGCGCTGTGACATACTTCAAGTAATTGCATCACTTCTGGGTGATATGTATCCATCGTTTCAAATAACATTTGATGGCGGTTCAAACTTTCTAAGTAGCTTGCTGCTACAGAATCTAATTCAGGCATGAATATCCCTCTTTGGAACAAACTTTGGCAGGAGTAATAATGTTATTATTCCACAGATTTATTTCTTTGTGTTCAGTTTATCGTACTTTTATGAATATCGACTGGATAATTACAGTTATATGTAGACTAACTATTGGCAACAGCTCGATTAGCGTTAAACTACCCTAAAACTCTATATATTAAAAATTATGGCGCGCATTTTATACTCTTTACTTTTATACCTACTAAGTCCACTGGTTATTTTTTACCTGTATGTTTTACGTGGCAAAAAGAATAAGGGTTACCGTGAGCATTTTGCTGAGCGCTTTGGTTTTTCGAATTTGTCGCATCACGATGTTGTTTTCCATTGTGCCTCTGTAGGGGAAGTGCTAGCAGCAACGCCGCTTATCAAGGCCGTTCAATCAGAAAATCCAGTGCTTACTATTTTAGTAACCTGTAATACCCCTACAGGCCGCGAACAAATAAAAAATAACTTTAAAGACTCTGTTAGCAGCTGTTATTTACCGATTGATTTTTTCTTTGCTACGCGTCGATTTTTAAAACTTATCAAGCCAAAGGTACTGTGTATTTTAGAAACTGAACTTTGGCCTAACCTTATGGCTCAAAGCAACAACACCGGCACAAAAGTTCTTGTGTTAAATGCCAGACTTTCAGCCAAATCACAGCAAGGCTACCAAAAGGTAATACCTTTAACTAAAGTGATCATGCAGTCAATTAGCGACCTTGCCAGTCATAATCAAGATGATGCCAAACGTTTTATTGAGCTTGGTTTAAAGCCTGAAAAGGCACGCGTATTTGGCTCAATTAAATTTGATATTACGCCAACAAATGAGCAATTAAATAAAGTCGCAGCACTTAAAAACAAATATAACAACGAGCGATTTATCTGGGTTGCAGGCTCCACTCACCCTGTTGAACATGAGCTTATTTTAAGTGCTCATGAAAAGCTGTTAAAAGCCTTACCCAATGCTCTTTTGATTATTGCTCCGCGTCACCCAGAGCAATTTGATAAAGTCGCAGAGATATTAAAAAGCTCAACGATGAACTTTAGTCGTCGTAGTGAAGATAACTATGACAACCAACAAGTTGTGCTAGCTGATACTTTAGGCGAGTTACAATGCTTATATGGTGTGGCAAACATCAGTTATGTTGGCGGAAGTTTAATAGAGCGAGGCGGCCATAATCCATTAGAGTCAGCTGCGTTTTCTGTTGGGGTATTAGCAGGTCCTCATACCTATAACTTTGACCATATTTATCCTGAGCTGATTAGTGCTCAAGGAGCTAAAACCGTTACCGATGAAAATCACCTTGCTGACACACTTATCGCTTTGAGTACTGATGTACAAAAGACGATTAAGCTCGGTCAGCAAGCTCAGAAATGCGTTGCTAACAATCAAGGCGCTATCAGTAAAACGGTTAATTTAATTGAGCATTACTTAGAAAAGTAAGATAGAGAAATAGAATAGAGAAAGAATGTGACTGCAAAACAAGCGATGAATCGCCCAGAAAAACAAATGCGCGAATGGGTATCAAGCGTAATCGTAAAATACAATTTCTGCCCCTTTGCCCGTAAAGAAGTTGAAAGTAATTGCATTCATTATCAAATCAGTCAGTCTATTACACTTGATGATGCAGTAATGGATATGCTTGAGCAGTGTAGCGAGTTAGATCAGCAAGCACAGCGCGAAACAACCCTTTTGATGTTTGAACAAGGCTTTAAGGACTTTGAAGAGTTCTTAGATTTAGTCGATTTAGCCAATGCGCTTTTAGCTGCGCAAGGTTATGAAGGTAAATATCAAATAGCCAACTTTCACCCTGACTATGTCTTTGCTGACAGTGATGACAGCGATGCTGCAAATTATACCAACCGTGCACCTTACCCGACACTGCATTTGATTCGTGAAGCCAGTATGAGCGAAGCGTTAGATAACTACAATGAACCAGAGTCTATTCCGGAGCAAAATATTAAACTTGCAAGGCGCAAAGGCATCGACTTTTGGCAGCAATTGTTACAAAACTGCATCGATAAACGCTAATGTTTGTCAATCGTGTAAATGTAAAAAAGCCAGCAGTGCTGGCTTTTTCTGTTTTGTACTGATTCGTTTAATAAAGTGAGTTATTTTTTTACCCACTGACCGTTCACTTCAATGTAGTGACCCGGCTTAGTTTTCTCGATAGTTTTAGCAGCTGCAAGTGCTTCAACTTGCGCTAAAGAGAGGTTGTTCTTTTTCGCCAGTTTTAAATATTGCTCTTTGCGCTTTGCATTTATTTCTTCAACCACCGCTTTTGCTTCACTGTTATTAACCACTAAACCTAAATAGCCTGAGCTGTTTTCACCCACTAGCCCTTGGCTCTTTGCATCATCAAGGCTGATAGCCCATACAGAGAAAGATAAACAAACAGCACTGATCATGGTGATCACATTTAGTTTTTTAAGTTGTAATTTACGCATGTTTGCTCCTTAGAATAATTCACTATCATCACTGAATAAGGTATCAAGTTCTTTATCCACTTTTACGCGGATCTCATGATCAACTTTTACATTTAAGTTGATTGTAATCGGCTCTTTTGCTGCCACCTCTACACGGTGAGTACAGGCACTCAGCATGCCTACAGCCGTCAGCATTACTAACCACTTAGCCATCATTGCTTCCTTTTTTTGCATACTCTTTCTCAACTCTTTGAGTAATTTCATCACTTAAACGCAGTGCCCTAAGTAAAGTAAATACATTCTCTTCATGATTATAATTAAAGTTCACCGCTTGTTGCTGCGCTTCATTATAACCCTCTAAATTGACACCTAAATGTAACCAACCATCTGGTTTGAGATTAACACTACTACGTAGTTTTTTAATATCTAAATTTTCAAGTAAACTCAGCGTTGTGCTCAGTTCCTGCTGCTGTGCCTTTACAGCTTCAAAACCTGCATTATTGGTGATCAGTAATTTACCGTCACCTTGATTAACCAGCTGCCCTTGCTTTACTTCTACCCCCTGCTTGCTTATTACAACAGGTAAGGTGCCCGCTAAGCGGCCACTTAAACTAATTCCAGACTCAGCATCAAGGGTGACCAGTTTGCTGGCATCAATATTTTCAAACTTAACAGTCGCGGTTTGGTTATCACTCAGTGGACAGTAGCTATTCACCACAAATTCCCCCCCCATAACCTGACCTGTTAGATTAGCTGCGCAAGGCTGGTTAGCCGTTACCTGCAACTGACCCTGTATATTTTTCACCACTGCACCTGCACGCAGTTCATTAAGTGTAAATTTAGTCGCTGCAATATTAAGCTGCCCTGAATTAAACTTCCCGTTTAGATCCACAGCAAAATCGTTCGCGAGGTAATCGTTGTAAAGCGCACTGAATTTATCTATGTGCAAACTACCCTGTGCTTGTTGAAGATTTACATCACCTTTAATAATGCCCGAAACAACCCCATCAGTGACGGTAGCAAGGGGCTCAAACTGATAAATTATAGGGTTAAGCTTAGCAATTGTCTGCTCTGGTATCACGAGTTCAAATGGGTGCGCAACCTCAGACATATGGTGGCTAATTAGCACTTCAAAGCCATCTGCAAACACATGATGCGTTGCCTGTAAGGCGCGACTTTGTAGTGCCTTTGTAACGACGGACAACTTATTTAAGGTAAGCTCCGGAGTTGTTAATTTGGCGGCAGAGGTTTTGGCATCAATATCAACAAATAACTCCCCCACACTGAGATCTGTACTAAGAGTAAGCTCATTGCTGATTTTTGCTGCATTCATATCATCATAAGTTAATGATTTAACTTTGCTATTAGCGTTAATAACTAGGTGCCGCTGGGCATTATGCTCAGCGTCAATAGTGCTAGTAAAGTCAGCTATCGTTGCATCCGATATAAGCGCGTTTTTAACACTTACATTTGCATTCAGTTTAGCTGTAGGGCTAGTAAATAAGTCATCGATATTTAGCATTCCTTTAGCCTGAATCCCGTCAGCCTGTAAATCTAAAAATGCTGGTAATGAATTCAATGACAGCTGAAAACCTGATTTAACAGTTCCATCATTTAAATGAGCATCAAGCTTAAATTCACTTATATCTTCACTATTAAAATGAATGCCAACTTGGCTTTTAAGTGATGTGAGCGGGTTCTGTAAAGAAAGTGACGTATTACTTACTTTTATCTCGCTTTGCCCCTCATTTGCTTGCAGCTTAACTATAGGGACTGATAGCAACTCACCATCAACACTTAACGGTTCTGCAATTTGCAACTGCCAAGCAAGCGGCAGCTGCGCTCTAATAAATGATTGGTACTGTTGGTTTGCGATAGAGATAAAACAATCTTGGTGTGCACTAAATTGATTCCGTAAAGCTGATAAATCCGCGTTTAGATGCTGTTGATTTAGTTGGTACTTTGCACTCAGGCTCCCTTCAGTAGCAAAACTTAAGTCACACTGCTCTAAAGCGTGCTGATAATTTACATTTACCACGCTTTTAATAGCAACCGTAATACCATCAAAATTAACCTGTGACTGAGTAGTAAAATGGCTGTTTTTGGGCAGTTTGATGAATCGTTCAAGCACTTTCTCATCAAGGGTGAGATTGGCTTTCACTTCATAATTTGATATTTCAACGTCTGCACTGATATCACGTGAAATCGTAAAATGATTTAAGCGTTTTTCCCGTATCGCCAACCTAACAGGATTGTCGGTAAACGGTGAGACTACATCAAGCTGCTGAATGCTAATTAGCGGTCTTTGCTCTGGTAATACTAAAGCGAGCTTTTTGAATTCTGTTTGTGAAGAGTCAGATTGTTTACTTACCTGATTGCTAAGAGTGAGATTAGCGCGAGAAACTGTTACCTGCTGCTTATTAGCAATAATACCAGCCAACTCAATTTGCTGTCCTTGGTAGGTTAAACATAATTTCTCGATATTTAAATCAAGCTTGCTGGTTAATGACCAATCAATACAATGAAGCGCAACGCCATTTTTACTGAGCATAGGTGTTAAGTACCACGATGTCAGTGGCAATCTGAACAGATACGCCAAAAGCACCATGCTTAGCACGATACCTAGCAACCCTACGCTTATCCGTTTAAAACTCAAAAAACTCTCCTTGCTTCTCGCTTCTCGCTTCTCGCTTCTCGCTTCTCGCTTCTCGCTTCTCGCTTCTCGCTTCTCAGATTATTATAAACAAAAAGGCCACACATGATAGTGCAGCCTTTTTAGTTTAAACGGTTTGTATGAACCTAGCTTGTATAGCTAGGCACATAGCTAACTTCTAGCCAACGTTTTTGCGTGCGTTGCGGAACATACGCATCCACGGGCTATCTTCACGCCATTCATCTGGGTGCCATGAGTTAGCAACCGAACGGAATACACGCTCTGGGTGCGGCATCATAACCGTTGCACGACCATCTGTAGAAGTAATACCTGTGATACCCTCTGGTGAACCGTTCGGGTTAGCTGGGTATTGCGTAGTTGGGTTACCGTAGTTATCAACAAACTTCACTGCCACAGTACCTGACTCAAGCGCTGCTTTAACTGCATCAGCGTTTGCGAACTCAGCATGGCCTTCACCGTGAGAAACAGCGATAGGCATACGTGAACCTGCCATACCATTAAAGAATACTGATGGGTTTTCTTGCACTTCTACAAGGCTAAAGCGAGCTTCAAAGCGCTCTGACTTATTCGTCACGAAACGTGGCCAGTGCTCAGTACCTGGGATCAATTCTTTCAATGTTGAAAGCATTTGACAGCCATTACACACACCTAAGCTGAATGTATCTTCGCGGTGGAAGAAGCTTTGGAACTGCTCACGAGCCATCTCATTAAATAAGATTGACTTAGCCCAGCCTTCACCTGCACCTAGAACGTCACCGTAAGAGAAGCCACCACATGCCACTAAGCCTTTAAATTGCTCAAGTGTTAAACGACCTTCAAGGATGTCGCTCATGTGAACGTCAACCGCAGCAAATCCAGCACGATTAAATGCAGCAGCCATTTCTAAGTGAGAGTTAACACCTTGCTCACGAAGTATCGC
The DNA here is from genome assembly GCF_011806445.1 of Pseudoalteromonas sp. HF66. Classification (NCBI taxonomy): domain Bacteria; kingdom Pseudomonadati; phylum Pseudomonadota; class Gammaproteobacteria; order Alteromonadales; family Pseudoalteromonadaceae; genus Pseudoalteromonas; species Pseudoalteromonas sp. HF66. Next base: position 12,329 of record NZ_JAATOU010000011.1, on the reverse strand, counting down.
CATTTTCGGCTTCGCACCTGTAGCAATGTAAGGCGCTGCAACATCTTCGTTTAGGTCAAAGTTTAGTTTTACGTTAAGACCTGGGTCTTTTGCATCAAACTTAGCATCAAACTCTTGCTTAGCACATTCTGGGTTGTCACGACGTGCTTGCATTTGGTAAGTTGTTTCAGCCCAAATAGTACGAAGCTCAGTACGCGTGTGGTTAAGTACTACATCATCACCACGAGTGAATACCACGCGGTCATCAGCGTTTAATGTACCAATTTCATGACTGATAGCAGCTAGACCGTGGTCGGCAAGAACCGCTTTAACTGCGTCTAAATCGTCATTAGCTACTTGAATCACTGCACCTAACTCTTCATTATAAAGCGCTTCGATGTCTGAACCTGTTAAGCCTGCAAGGTCAACAGTTACACCCGTGTGGCCAGCAAATGCCATTTCAGCAACCGTAGTGAATAAGCCACCGTCTGAACGGTCATGGTAAGCAAGTAACTTATTATCAGCTACAAGTGCTTGCATTGCGTCATAGAAACCTTTTAATAATGCTGGGTTATCAACATCAGGTGTCACATCACCTAGTTGCTTATAAACCTGTGCAAGGCTTGATGCACCCATACGGTTTTGACCAGCACCTAAATCAACTAATAATAGTGATGAGTCACCTTTATCAGTGCGTAGTTGTGGGGTCACTGTTTTACGAACATCTTCAACACGACCAAATGCAGTGATGATCAGCGATAATGGTGCAGTAACAGATTTTTGTTCACCGTCTTCATCCCATTGAGTTTTCATAGACATTGAGTCTTTACCCACAGGGATTGTTAAACCAAGTGCAGGACAAAGCTCTTCACCTACAGCTTTAACTGCTTCATAAAGACCCGCATCTTCGCCAGGGTGACCAGCTGCAGCCATCCAGTTTGCAGATAGCTTGATATTTTCAAGGCCACCGATGTTAGCACAAGCGATGTTAGTTAGAGACTCAGCCACAGCTAAGCGAGCAGAGGCACCGTAGTTTAAAAGTGCAGCTGGTGTACGTTCACCTAATGACATTGCTTCACCGTGGTAAGTATCAAACGCAGCAGCGGTTACCGCACAGTTTGCGACTGGCACCTGCCAAGGACCTACCATTTGGTCACGAGCAACTAAACCCGTTACCGTACGGTCACCAATAGTGATTAAGAATGTTTTCTCAGCAATCGTTGGTAAGCGTAATAAACGCTGTGCAGCATCAGCAGCATCAATGTGAGCAATGTCTAATGGTTGCGATTGTGCTTTTTTCGATTCAACTTCGCGGTGCATTTTTGGTGCTTTACCAAGTAATACATCAAGCGGAAGATCTACAGGACTGTTACCGAAGTGGCTATCTTCAACCGTTAAGTGACGCTCTTCTGTTGCTTCACCAATAACAGCGTATTCTGCACGCTCACGTTTACAGATTGCTTCAAAGCGCGCGAAGTCTTCTGCCGCAACTGCTAATACGTAACGCTCTTGAGATTCGTTACACCAAATTTCGTGTGGTGCCATACCCGGCTCATCGTTTGGAATGTCACGAAGTTGGAATTTACCACCACGACCACCGTCGTCTACAAGCTCAGGGAATGCGTTTGAAAGACCACCTGCACCCACATCGTGGATGAAAGCGATTGGGTTTGCATCACCTAGCTGCCAACATTTGTCGATAACTTCCTGACAACGACGTTCCATTTCTGGGTTTTCACGCTGTACCGATGCAAAGTCTAAATCTTCGTTTGATTGACCAGATGTCATACTAGACGCAGCACCACCACCAAGACCGATGTTCATTGCCGGACCACCTAGTGCAATTAGCTTAGCACCTACAGGGATTTCACCTTTTTGAACATGTTCAGAACGAATGTTACCTAAACCACCTGCAAGCATGATTGGCTTGTGGTAACCACGTACTTCTTCACCGTTATGGCTTGATACTTTCTCTTCGTATGTACGGAAGTAACCAAGTAAGTTAGGACGACCAAATTCGTTATTGAATGCCGCACCACCTAATGGACCTTCTGTCATAATATCAAGTGCATTAACGATACGACCAGGCTTACCGAAGTCAGTTTCCCAAGGTTGCTCGTAGCCAGGAATACGTAGGTTAGATACCGTGAAACCAACTAAACCAGCTTTAGGCTTAGAACCACGGCCTGTAGCACCTTCATCACGAATTTCACCACCAGAACCAGTCGATGCACCTGAGAATGGCGCAATCGCAGTTGGGTGGTTATGAGTTTCAACTTTCATCAAGATTTCGATGTTTTCTTGATGGTACGCGTACTCACCCTCAAGATTAGGGAAGAAACGACCCGCTACCGAACCTTTCATTACCGCTGCGTTATCTTTATATGCCGATAACACGTTTTCAGGGTTCTGCTCGTAAGTATTTTTGATCATTTTGAACAAAGATTTTGGCTGCTCGATGCCATCAATTGTCCAATCAGCGTTAAAGATTTTGTGACGACAATGCTCAGAGTTTGCTTGTGCAAACATGAATAATTCGATGTCGTTCGGGTTACGCCCTAACTTTTGGAAGTTTTCTACTAAGTAATCGATTTCGTCATCTGCAAGCGCAAAACCTTGCTCAACGTTTGCTTTAGCAAGTGCTTCACGGCCACCACCTAAAATGTCAACTGATGACATTGGACGCGGGTCATCGTGGCGGAATAATTTAGCTGCATCAGCCATATCTGCGTGAGTTGCTTCAGTCATACGATCATGTAACAACGCTGCAACTTCAGCTGTTTGATCAGCTGATAGATTACCTTCAACGTAGTATGCAATACCACGCTCAACACGGTGAACTTGGCTTAAGCCACAGTTATGTGCGATGTCAGTTGCTTTTGATGCCCAAGGCGAGATAGTACCTGGACGCGGCGTTACAAGAATTAACGTGCCTGCTGGCGTGTGCTCAGCAATCGTTGGACCATAAGTAAGCAGTTTTTCCAGCTTTGTTTGCTCATCAGCTGAAAGTTCAGCAGTGAGATCTGCAAAATGCATGAACTCAGCATAAACGTCAGTAACTGGAAGTTGTGCCTGTTGGCAACGCGCTAAAATTTTCTGAACTCTAAAATCGGAAAGTGCTGGTGCACCACGAAGGATCAACATAGGTATTTTCATCCGGGGTTAGGGATTGAACGATATTTTAGGCGCATATTATAGTGCAAATAACGTCTAGATTTAACTCAAAATTACGCTTTTATTTAAATAATCTCGATAACCGCTATTATGGTCACATCAATTAACTATCTTAGTACTCATTATTTTTCTGCAGGTTCTTGTTCTGTATGACTTATCTATCTTCCCCCGGTTACGATTATTAATTTTTAAATAGATATATAAAACTATTCGCCAAGTGACGTGGCTTTGAAGTTTTGTTATAACGGTAACGTAATGGTTTAAGGGGCATTTACAATCTATGCAAAAGTTACTCGCTATTTTTAGTTTAGTGCTCATGTTATGTGCGTGCGATATGCAACAGCAACCCTCGCAACTCGCTCATATCAAGGCACAGAACAAAATTAGAGTCGGCACTTTAGCTGGTGCGAGTAATTACTATCAAGCACCGCAAGGTGTGCAAGGCTTTGAATATGAACTCGCTCAAGAGTTTGCTGACTATGTTGGTGTTGAGCTTGAAATGGTGCCCTTTTTTAATCTATCCGATATGTTCGCACGCTTAGAAAGTGGCGATTTAGATATAATAGCTTCAGGTCTTACATATAATACGATTCGAGCTGAACATTATCGCTTCGGCCCGACCTATCGCACAATTAGCCAAAAGCTGGTCTATAAACAAGGCCGTACTCGTCCTCGTGAGTTTTCAGATTTAACCGGTAACCTAACTGTTCTAGCAAAAAGCAGCCATTCGTTGGCGCTACAACAATTAAAACAGCTGAATCCAGAGCTCAGCTGGAACGAAACAGAAGACATGGATGAAGAAGAGCTTCTGCAAGCTGTTATCGACGGTGAAATTGATTATACCCTAGCTGATTCACACACCTTGTCGTTGTTTCGCCGCTACCACCCAAATTTAAGCATAGGTTTCTCGGTTACGCGTAATGACCCTATCGCTTGGCTACTAAGAAAAGATGGTGACGATTCTTTATATGCCTTGATGGTGCCATTTTTTGGTGACGTAAAACAAAGCAACCAGCTTTATGTTCTAGAAGAAAAATACTTCGGCCATGTTCGCCAGTTTAATTATGTGAACACCCTAGCTTATATCGAAGCAATAAAAGAGACCTTACCTAAATACCAACCTTGGTTTGAGCAATACGCTGGCAACATAGATTGGCGATTACTGGCAGCCTTGAGTTATCAAGAATCAATGTGGAACCCAAGAGCTAAGTCACCAACGGGTGTGCGTGGTATTATGATGCTCACTCAAGCAACTGCAAAACAGGTCGGCGTAACTAATCGATTAGAACCAGAGCAAAATATTAAAGGCGGTGCAGAGTACCTTGCCAAAGTGATCTCTTGGATCCCTGAACGCATCCCACAGCCTGACAGAACTTGGTTTGCCTTAGCCTCTTACAATGTTGGCTGGGGACACGTAAACGACGCTCGTATCATCACTGAGCAAGAAGGTGCAAGCCCTGACAAATGGGCTGATGTTAAAAAGCGCTTACCTCTTTTAATTAAAAAGCGTTACTATCGTAAAACCAAATATGGTTATGCGCGGGGCGATGTCGCTGTGCAATATGTTGATAATATTCGTCGTTATTACGATGCGTTAGTTTGGCTTGACGAAAATGATGCTATTGCTAATCCCGAGAGCGAGCAACAAACAGCTGAAGAAGCAAAACCTGCAACAGAGGCAAGCGAAATAAAACCAAGCGACAACACTCAACAAACTAACTCAGAGCAGCAGAAGTCAGAAAACAACTAACTTCAAGCACCGAAATCTGTTTACTTGTCATCAAATGATCATTATCTTCCTGTAGAGATCAATATAATGCTTTACTCTCACTTAAGGAGCACACATGTTAAAAAGAAGACGCAAGACACATAAGTTCAAGCGAAATGTTATTTACTCAACGGCTACACGTCGTCGTATCATGCTACGCAATACACACAAAAAAGTTATCTGGCGTCGCCGCCTATTTGCGATGCAGTTAATGGAAGCACAAGTTCCTGCAACGCCGGTTGTCTAACTAGGCGTTGCGAGCAGCCAGCTTTGCCGCCTTTTTCTCTTCTCTACGACGCTTAAAAAACTTAGAAATCACCGCTCCACACTGCTCACTCATAACATCACTAGTTACTTCAACTTGATGATTAAGCCTAGGTTCTTGTAGAAGATTCATAATTGAGCCTGCCGATCCTGTTTTTGCATCCTTAGCGCCAAATACAAGTCGCTTAATACGGCTATGAACCAAAAGGCCTGCGCACATCGAACAAGGTTCTAAAGTTACATACAGAGTGCAATCTATTAGGCGATAGTTGTTAAGTACTTTTCCTGCTTCACGGATTGCCATCATTTCTGCATGAGCTGATGGATCGTTATCAATAATTGAGCGGTTATAGCCATAAGAGATCTGTTGATTGTCTTTTACGAGTACTGCACCAACTGGAATTTCATTAATCGCAGCCGCTTCATTGGCGTAGCTCAATGCTTTCTCCATCCAATACTCGTCGCTAAATTGTTCGCTCATATATCACACAAATCTTGTAAAACTGTGAGTAATTATACCTAGTTAGTGAAAAATGTCGGCAATAAATGCTGCTACAATTAAAAATTAACGCAAAATTTAGTGGCTTTTTCATGGCTCAATGGACCCATATTGCGCTATAATCTCGCGCTTTTTTTATTTAGCTTACAACACGGGTAGCAAATGAAATTTCCTGGACGCCGCAGGCATAAACATTATTTTCCGGTGGAAGCCAAAGATCCACTGACGAATCAACTTAACTCAACCGACCGACTACAACGTAGTTATATTACGGGTATCGACCAAATTGTGGTGGATATTGAAGCGAAAGTTGATCAAGCTTTCCTAGATGAATTTCAATTGCGCCGTGGCATGTCGCAAGTGATCGAAAACGATATTACCAATGCGTTATACGACAGACTGAAACTCGATAACATGATCGATTATGAGTTTGCCGGTGGTACGGTAGGTAACACCATGCACAACTATTCAACACTTGCTGACGACCGCTCAGTGTTGTTAGGAGTAATGAGTGAAAATATCAAAATCGGCAGCTATGCATACCGTTTTTTATGTAACACCTCTAGCCGCGTTGATCTTGACTATCTTCAGCCTGTAGATGGCCCAATTGGTCGCTGTTTTACCTTAATTGACGAGACAGGTGAACGCACCTTCGCAATTAGTGCAGGGCTTATGAATCACCTTCGCCCTGAATCAATCGATCAAGCTCTTATTGAAAATTCATCAGCATTAGTGATCAGCGCATATCTGATGCGTACTCAAGGTGATGAAACCATGACAGAAGCCACTATGCAGGCAGTAAAATATGCCAATGATGCAGGTGTTCCTGTGGTTTTAACCCTTGGTACTAAGTTCTTAATTGAACAAGATCCAGCTTGGTGGGCTGATTTTGTTAAAGAACATGTTGATATTCTTGCTATGAACGAAGAAGAAGGTCTTGCTATTACAGGTTTTGAGGATCCGCTTCTGGCTGCCGACAAAGCGCTAGACTGGACTGATTTAGTTATTTGTACTGCCGGCGAAAAAGGCTTATTTATGGCAGGTTACGTAGACGATTCATTCAAGCGTGAAACAGAATACCCATTATTACCAGGTGCAATTGCTGATTTTAACCGTTATGAATTTTCGCGCGCAATGCGTAAAGAGGACTGCCAAAACCCTATCCGTGCATACAGCCACACAGCACCATTTATGGGCGGCCCTGATAGTATTAAAAACACTAATGGCGCAGGCGATTGCGCTCTTGCTGCGGTCCTACATGACTTATCAGCCAATGTTTACCACAAACTAAATGTGGCAAACTCAGCGAAACATCAACAACCTGCAATAACTTACTCATCACTTGCACAAATCAGTAAATACGCTAACCGTGCGAGTTATGAAGTACTGGTTCAGCACTCACCACGTTTATCTCGTGGCTTACCAGAACGTGAAGATTGTTTAGAGCAAGTTTACTGGGATCAGTAACCGCAACTAAAAAATAGAAATATCCAGTTTCTGGGATAAACGCTCAAGAGCCGCTATCCCAGCAACTGAATTCCCATATGAGTTAAGTCTTGGCGCCCAAACAGCCACTGTAAATTGATTCGGTAACACAGCTAAAATAGTGCCCGAAACCCCAGATTTACCCGGCATACCCACACGGTAGCCAAAATCCCCCGCAGCATCGTATAAACCACTAGTAAACAGTAACGAGTTTAACTGCTTGTTTTGTCTAGCACTAAGTACTTCTTGCCCATTAGCATCTTTACCTTGGTTCGCTAAGTAGCTGTAAGCTTTTGCTAATTCTACGCAGTTCAGCTCTATGGCACAGAAGTTAAAGTAAGCCCATAAAACATCATCAACTTCATTATTAAAGTTGCCAAATGACTTCATTAGATGCGCCATCGCGGCATTGCGGTGACGAAACTCATATTCAGAATTAGCCACTTTCTTATCAATAACAACCTGAGCATTACCTGATAACTGGCGAAATGATTCAAGCATAGAGTGCATCGGTGCAGATAAACGACTGTATAAAGCGTCACAGGTGACAATAGCACCGGCGTTAATAAATGGGTTGCGTGGTATGCCCTGCTCAAACTCAAGCTGTGTGAGTGAGTTAAAAGCAGTGCCTGAAGGTTCTTTTCCGACTCGCTGCCATAATTCATCGCCATAACGCTGAAGCGCTAAGGTTAAGGTCATTACTTTTGAGACAGATTGAATCGTGAAACGCGCACTGCAGTCACCAGCGCAATAAGTTTGCCCATCCACGGTATGAATTGCAATTGCGAATTGGTTTGGTTCAACCTCTGCTAGCGCAGGAATATAATCAGCAACCTTACCTTGGCTCAGTAATGGCTGAACTTCTTTTGTTATTTCATCTAATACGTGTTGATAATCAATCTGTGACATACCGCGTCCTTTAAAACAAAAAGCCCCGCATTTGCGAGGCTTTGTAGTCTACTAAAGATGGTTTGCTATAGCGATTGCTATTAGCTCATAGCTGATTGCAGTTTTTTCATCGCTGTTTTTTCTAGCTGGCGAACACGCTCTGCTGAAACATTGTATTTCTCAGCAAGTTCTTGCAGTGTTGCTTTATCGTCAGCTAACCAACGCGCACTTACGATGTCTTGTGAACGCTCATCAAGCGTTTTTAACGCACTGAATAAGCGTGCATGAGACTGTTCTTGCCATTGCTGCTCTTCGATATCATCAGCAAGATCTGCACTGCCATCAGTTAAATATTGTACTGGCGAGTATGTGCTTGTCGGTGCGTCGTCATTGTCATCGCCCGTTAAGTCAAAGCCCATATCTTGGCCACTCATACGTGATTCCATCTCACGTACTTCTTTTTCACTTACACCTAGCTCATTAGCAACTGTGCTAACTTCAGCTTGGTTAAACCAACCTAAACGCTTTTTATTTTTACGTAGGTTGAAGAATAATTTACGTTGCGCTTTTGTTGTAGCAACTTTCACGATACGCCAGTTTTTCAGTACGTACTCATGAATTTCGGCTTTGATCCAATGTACTGCGAATGAGACTAAGCGGACACCTACACTTGGGTCGAAACGTTTTACCGCTTTCATCAGACCTATGTTACCTTCCTGAATTAAATCAGCTTGCGGTAAGCCATAACCTGAATAGCTTTTCGCAATATGAGCAACAAAGCGCAGGTGCGACATAATGAGTTGCTTCGCAGCTTCAAGATCACCTTCTTCCTGAAGACGAGTCGCCAACTGCTTTTCTTTCTCTGCATCAAGCATAGGAATAGTGCTAACCGCTTGAAGGTAGCCGTCCATACTTGCGCTCTGTTGACCTGCAGTAAGTGCCATTGCGTATAAATCTTTACTCATTTTTCACCTCAGTGATAAACATTTGAAACCATCTTAGCACTCTTTAAGCGAGAGTGCTAACTTCAATTAAAAACTTTTTTAAAGTTCAAATCAAGTGGTTTTTGTATCTATTTTTAGTCTACGCTAACACGCTGAATAAGCGATGAATTCTAGCTTGGAGTGATATTTTTAAAAATTTACGCGAATACTATTTATCGCTAAAAACGAAGTGTAACAACGAATTGTTACACTTTATCGGGTTCAATTTCTTTTATGTAGCGGTTAACTGATAGGTAAGAACCAACAAATCCTAACCCTGTTGCAAGGGCAACCAAAATGCCAAACTCTTTCAGTGTTAAGCCAATTAAGTCAAAGTTGGTTTCATATACGCCAGCAACATCACTCACCGCAGCGCCAAGCCACCACATCATTAAAGCAACGCAAATAAAAGAGAACAAACCACCAATAATGCCGTACCAAATACCCGTCCATAAAAATGGCGCATGAATAAAGGTATTTGTCGCCCCTACTAACTTCATCACTTGAATTTCATCTTTCTTATCCATGATCGATAAACGGACCGTATTACCAATGATCAGGGTAACGGAGGTTAATAATAGTAGAGCGATGGTAATCACGCTTTCTTTTAATAAACTTAAAAGTGCGTTTAAGCGTTCAAGCCAAGCAATATCGAGCTTACCAAAGTCAACTTCTCTTTCTGCTTCCAGCTTTTGTAATAATTGCTTTGCCGTATTAGGCTGACGGTATCGTGCTGTGGGTGTGACAATAACAACATCAGGTAACGGGTTAGCATCTAAATACTCAAGTGCTTGACCAAATCCTGATACTTGTTTGAATTCAGTGAGGGCATCGCCTTTTGATATAAACTCCACTTTATCTACTTCAGGGTAGAGTGCTAAACGCTTAACTAAAGTCTGCGTTTGTTGTTCAGTCATGGTTTCTTTTACGAACAACGAAATCTCTGCAGCATCTTCAAAGCCACTGCTTACTTGAGAGACATTTTTAACTACTAAATAAAGTGTCGCAGGGAGCGTTAAGCTTAAACCTAATACCGCAATGGTCATCAATGAAGCAAGAGGCGTTCGCCACATTTCACCTAGGCTGTGCACTCCTTGACGAATAAGGTTAATAAAGAAGAAATAAGGCGCAGCTAAAAATGACTTTTTCTGACGTTCGTTTTGGCTATTACGACTTTTAAATAATAAACTCATAGCGTCCCCTCAGCTAAAGGGTCCTCAATCATGCGACCATCTTTCAGCGTTAGACTGCGATAACGCATACGCGCAATTAAGCCGATATCGTGAGTTGCAATGAGCACAGTTGTACCATGATTATTAAAGTCTTCAAATAAACGTAATATGTCCATTGAAAGCTCAGGATCTAAGTTACCTGTTGGCTCATCGGCTAGTAAAATAGGTGGTGAATTTACGATAGCTCGGGCAATACCAACCCGCTGCTGCTCACCACCCGATAACGTTGCAGGATTACACTTTGCTTTATCAAGTAACCCAACTTTATCAAGCGCACCATGAACACGCTTAGCTATTTGCTTATGGTGTGTACCTTCTATGATTAAAGGCAAAGCAACATTATCAAACACTGAGTAACGTTCTAGCAAACGATGATTCTGGAAGATGATACCTATATCGCGACGAACATAAGGGATCTGACGGGATTTAACTGCATTTAAATCAACACCATTAATAAGCACCTGCCCCGCCGATGGACGCTCCATCAAGCTAATGAGCTTCAATAAGGTACTTTTACCTGCACCACTGTGCCCTGTTAAAAAGGCCAATTCGCCAGGTTTAATATGAAAGCTGACTTTTTCAAGGGCACGATGGCCACCTGGATATGTTTTACTGACTTGCTGAAAATTTATCATTTTAGTTATCAATCATCTTGCAGCGAAAAAAGGGAGCAAGCTCCCTCTAATTAATTATGCGTCATCCTCGTCTTGGCTAAATAGCGCATCAATAAAGTCACTACTATTAAAGGTACGTAAATCATCAATACCTTCACCAACACCAATGTAACGAATTGGGATGTTAAATTTATCTGCAACGGCGAAAATCACACCGCCTTTTGCGGTACCATCTAATTTAGATAAAGTGATACCTGTTAAACCAACACATTCATTAAATAGTTTAACTTGGCTAATTGCATTTTGACCCGTACCAGCATCGATAGTTAGCATCACTTCATGCGGTGCATCTGGGTCAATTTTCTTCATTACACGAGCTATTTTCTCAAGCTCCTGCATTAAGTTGTCTTTATTTTGCAAGCGACCTGCTGTATCAGCGATTAACACATCAACATTACGCGCTTTTGCTGCCTGAAAAGCATCAAAAACTACTGAAGCACTGTCTGCACCTGTATGTTGAGCAATAACAGGTATGCTATTACGTTCTCCCCAAACTTGAAGCTGCTCAACCGCTGCAGCACGGAAAGTGTCACCTGCAGCAAGCATCACCGACTTACCTTCACTTTGGAATTGCTTAGCTAATTTACCAATTGTAGTGGTTTTACCAACACCATTTACACCCACCATTAAGATAACAAATGGTTTTTTATCACCACTTACAACCAGCGGTTGCTCCGCAGTTTTGAGCATGCTTGCCATTTCTTGCTTCATTAGCTCGTATAAAGCATCACCATCTTTTAACTGCTTACGATCCGCTGCATCTGTTAGGTTATCAATCAACTTCATAGTTGTATCAACACCTAAGTCCGCTGTCAGTAACTGTGTCTCTAGCTCTTCGAATAACTCATCGTCTATTTTCTTACCACTAAAGATAGAGGCAAATCCTGAGCCGATATTAACGCGAGTTTTTAATAAGCCCTTTTTAAGGCGCGCGAAGAAGCCTTCTTTCTTCGGTTTTTCAGCGGCTTGAGCTGCTTTTTCTTGCTCTAAACGTTCAGCTTGTGCTTTTTCTGCAGCAATGCGCTCTTGTTCTACACGTTCCGCTTCCGCCTTTTCTGCCGCAATACGTTCTTGCTCTAAACGTTCAGCTTGTGCTTTCTCTGCCGCGATGCGTTCTTGTTCTACACGTTCAGCTTCTGCTTTTTCTGCAGCAATGCGTTCTTGCTCTAAACGCTCAGCATCGCGCCTTTCTGCAGCAATGCGTTCTTGTTCTAAACGTTCAGCTTCTGCTTTTTCTGCAGCAATGCGTTCTTGCTCTAAACGCTCAGCTTCTGCATTTTCTGCCGCAATACGTTCTTGCTCTAAACGTTCAGCTTGTGCTTTCTCTGCCGCGATGCGTTCTTGTTCTACACGTTCAGCTTCTGCTTTTTCTGCAGCAATGCG
>NZ_JAATOU010000010.1:0-155502 GCF_011806445.1 Pseudoalteromonas sp. HF66 | reverse complement strand
CATTAAATATATTTCCTTATTTACCCTTAGCTTTCAAAAGCATCGCCACCATTAACAAAACACAGGCTCGATGGTTCTAATCCAATACGACCCACCACATATAAACACTTCATTAAATATATTTCCTTATTTTACCCTTAGCTTTCAAAAGCATCGCCACCATTAACAAAACACAGGCTCGATGGTTCAAGTCCAGTACGACCCACCACATATAAACACTTCATTAAATATATTTCCTCATTTTACCCTTAGCTTTCAAAAGCATCGCCACCATTAACAAAACACAGGCTCGATGATTCAAGCCCAGTACGACCCACCACATATAAACCTCTAGTATCTAGTTCCTTTTATCTGACATTTGAGATTTAAACTCTAATACCAACCTCCCCCACTATTGATATAGCCTAAAAGTAAATTTTAAATCGCTGCAAAAGCTGTAATTTGCCTTGTCAGCAGCTAGACTGTTTATTATAGTCGTTGTTAATGTCACTTAGTCGCAAGTCCAATGCCTGCAAAGATTTTTTCGAAAGCCAAAATTTTAATAGTTGAAGAGCAGCCTCTTGCTCAAAGCTATATGAAACAATCCTTAGAAGGGTTGGGCTTTCGTCAATTGCGTTTTGCAGAGCATGCCATTGCAGCAAAAGAACAATGTCAAATTGAGCAATTTGACCTCATCGTTTGTTCATTTAACTTAAGTAAACATCAAGATGGTTATCAGCTTTATGAAGAGCTGAAAATGAAGCGCCTTATAAAAAACTCTACCGGCTTTATTTTTATTTCAGCTGAAACAAGTGGCTCTTTAGTTCACAGTGTACTCGAGCTACAACCAGATGATTTCTTAGTTAAACCCTTTACAATTAACGAATTAAAAAATCGTATTGAAAAAGTGTTATTGCGCAAAAGTAACCTACATCAAATTTATCAACTTATTGATGATGGGAATGACTCCAAAGCAATTAAACAAATTGATACCTTGCTGCAAAACAAAGGTAATAGTTACAGCGCCATTCTATTGAGATTAAAAGGTGATGCCCTACTTCGCCTCAAACGCTTTGAAAATGCAAAAACATTCTTTAAATCAGTGCTCGATATTCAAAAATTCACATGGGCAAAAGTAGGTTTAGTAGAAGCCCTCATTGCCAATAATGAACACACACTTGCACATCGTATGCTGAAAACAATGTTGCAGCGCAGTGAAACTCGACTCGTTGCTCTTGATTTACTCGGTCGATTAGAAATAAAGCTGCATAAGTTTGATGAGGCTCAGCAGTTTTTTAGTCAAGCTGTTGAAATTGCGCCACGTAATATTGACCGTCAAAAAACCTTGAGTCATGTATCGTTACTTAATCACGACTACGAAAAGAATTATCTAACTCAAAAAGACATTGCTAGTTACGCAAAGCACTCTATTCACGACAACCCTGATGTGTATTTAAATGCGGCTCGTGCCGGTATTGATTTTGCTTTAACTACAGATCAGACTGATCAAGTTAATCGAATATCAAGACAGACAAACCAATACTTGAGTGATCTAAAAAAACAATTTCCTAATAGTAATAACCAAACACAGATTGACGTTCTCAATGCGCGTTTGCATTACTTAAAGGATGAACATCAAAAGGCCAAAGCACTCATCAATCAACTGGATGAAAGTGACAGCCAAATTCGTTCGGTAGATGGAGCCCTCGATAAAGCGAAAGCGTTTCATGAATTGGGCTTCCACCACAAAGCACAAACATTGTTTAACCAAATTATCAATCACTGTGAACGTCACCCATCAATAAGCGATCCGGTTTATTTACGTTATATTCAACAGCAACAAACTGAGCGGCGTGATATTAAGTTAGGTCCAAAAGAGCTCAATAACCACGCTGTGACGCAGTTTAATAAAGGCCAGCTAAATACTGCACTTGAAGCATTCACACAGGCATTTAGAATAATGCCAAAAAATGCCAGCATCGCCTTAAATTTACTGCAGTGTTTATTCGATACAAATAACCAAGGCCAATCATTTAATTTAGCACTCGCGAAAAAATGTTTTGCCTTGTTAGATGCTCAAACATTAGAAGATGAACAGGCAATCCGCTTTGAAAAAATTAAAGCACAGGCTGCAAAATTAAAAATTAAACTTGCAGAGTAACTTCTTTATGGCGTTTCGTTTGTTAAAACTTAAAAATCTCCCCCTCAGCGTTGCGCTTTTGGTTTTTTGTCAATGTAGCTTTGCCTCAGCAACGTTACAACATTGGCAGCAAGCAACTATAAATTGGCAAAGTGAAGCGGGTAGCCATATAAATATCTTGGCTGACGAGCAACCCGCATTTATGGCTTTAAAACCCTACATTCCTTTGTTTGAAAAGCTAACAGGAATTTCTGTTGGTTTTCATGCCTTAGAACAGTCGCAAATGCGTGCTCGTCGACATCAAGATTTAAGCGAAGCCACAGGTCTTTATGATGTACTGCCTATGGGAATCACATTTTTAGGTGAAGCTCAAAGCCAAGGCTGGGTTGACCCTTTACAGCCATACATTGAAAACCCTAGACTTACAGACAAAGCGTGGTATCAGTTAGAAGATATTAGTGAGCGTAGCCTAGCCCTTTGTAAGATCGACGATACACTATATTCGTTACCGTTTGATTTTTCTGCGCCGATATATTTTTACCGTAAAGATCTTTTCGAGCGCTTCAACCTAGAAGTACCCAATACCTACGAACAACTGCAAGCGACTAAAATTAAGCTGCAAAAGGCTATTGACCGCACCCCTTCTTTGAATGGTATGCACGCATTTGCCTCACGCACACTGCCGGGGGCAGGATTAAACACTTGGACAGTATTACCCGTTATGCGTGCTTATGGCGCTGAAGTTATCGACGCGCAGGGTCAGTCTGTTTTTGATAGCCCTCAAACAGCACAAAGCCTGCAAGTGTATCGTGATCTAGTCACGGGATTCGGCACCCCTGATAACAGCCGTTTACTGCATTTTTATGAAATTCGGCACTTGTTTAAAGAGGGCCAACTTGCCTCGGCCTTTTTGGCCTCTCATTTTTATAATGAAATAGATACCGCAGAAGAGTCTGATATTTGGAATAAATGGGAGGCCGCCCCCTTGCCTGCTGGCCCAATAGCCCGAGAAACATCGCCATGGGCATGGGCGTTCGCGATAAATAGCAAATCAAATGAAAAACATGCTGCATGGTTATTTATTCAATGGGCAACAAGTGAACAAACAGCCGCACTACTGAGTACCGGTGGTTCACCACCAAGGCAAAAGGTGTGGCACGAAAAACTATTTACTTTAGTAAACAAGCCTGGCTTTAATAAAACCATGTTATGGGTATTTGATCACGCAACTCCGGACCGCCTGCAGTCTGGTATGGTCGAGTTTCCTGTTATTGGCAAAATTATCTCGCAAACCTTTAGCCAAATTTTCTATGGTGCAGATATAAAGCAATCTATTAAAACTGCCGACGAAAAAATAAACACTAATATGCAAGCGCTAAAAGTACGGAGCAATATTCAGCAATGAGAATTAGTATTGCCCATAAAATTTTAATGATCATCGGCTTTACCATTACCCTTATTTTAGGGGCAAGTACGTCTTTGCATGTTATGGAGCTAAAAGAACAAACACTTTTGAACATGAGTGAAAAAGCTGACGCTATTGTCTCACCCATGTTGTCAGAAATAAAAAGCTTAACTAAAGACAATACGGTAGGAAGTTGGGTACTTAAAATTCAGGGATTAACATTAAAAAATATTCTAAAAAATAATACCTTTGATGACTTACAGACGATTTACTTTATCGATCAAAATAACTTTATTGCTGCCCATCCTGATAACAGTAAAGTTGATACCCTTGAAACTAACCAAATGCTATTAAAGCAGCTTAATCCAAAGCAAAATACCATTGTAGCTATGGAGCAACAATATGCTGTTGCTGTACCAATTAGCAACTTTCAGGGCGAAAATATCGGTTATGTTATTGTGAGCTTTTCAGATAAAGACTTAGCATTAAAAACTAAATCTATCATTAGTAATGCTGTGTCACTATTTGCAATCTACCTTTTAACTGCACTCATCATCGCCTACATCATTATTCGCCGTATTATCTTGCAGCCAATTGATCAGCTTGTTGAGTTTTCTCATGCTGTGACCACTGGTGATCTAAACTGCCCTATTAACATAAAAAGCCAAGATGAGATTGGCACCCTTGCCAGTGGCTTTAAAATGATGCGTGCTGCGGTTAGGCAACAGATTAACAGCATGCATGAACAACATAGTTTACTCGAAGATACCGTTGCTAAACGTACTCAAGAGTATCTTGATGCTAAAGAGCAAGCTGAGCAATCAAATCAGGCTAAAAGCCGCTTTTTAGCCAATATGTCCCATGAACTTAGAACTCCGCTTAATGCAGTGTTAGGCTTCAGCCAGTTACTGCAAGATAGCGAAACAGATAAAAATAAACGTCGTTACTTAGAAGCAATTTCAATCTCGGGTAATTCCCTGCTTAATGTACTAAATGACATTCTAGATTTATCAAAAATCGATGCTGGTAAAATGCAACTCGATATTGAGCGTGTAGAAATCCCTAAAATGTGCCATGAGCTTAATATGATGTTTTTACAACTCAGTGCACAAAAAGATCTCGACTTACAAATAAGCTCTCATCCCGAGTTAACAACCCCTGTATTACTTGATAGCAATAAAGTGCGCCAAGTACTAACCAACTTAATCAGTAATGCCATTAAGTTCACTGCACAAGGCAGTGTCAAAGTGTATTTTGACTTTAAAGCTCACGATGATAACAGTAATATCGACATATGTATTCATGTTAAAGACACAGGTAAAGGTATTCCTAAAGATCAACAAGATCTTATTTTTAATGATTTTGAACAAGTACAAGGCCAACGTAGTTCTGAGTTTGGCGGAACCGGATTAGGTCTAGCTATTTCTTTGCGCTTTATCAAGCTAATGGGTGGTGATTTATCAGTGATCAGCGAAAAAGGCCGAGGTAGTGAATTTATTGTATCGTTACCAAACGTTGAATTGGCCGAATCAAAAACCGAAGTTGAGCATCGTAATTACCCTGCCATTTCAAGCTATCATTTCAATCCTGCACGTATTTTAATTGTTGATGATATCCCTTATAACCGAGACTATTTAGAGTCCTTCTTATCACGCTGGAGCTTTACTATAGATACAGCTATCAACGGAGAAGATGCGCTTAA
Source organism: Pseudoalteromonas sp. HF66 (assembly GCF_011806445.1). Lineage (NCBI taxonomy): Bacteria > Pseudomonadati > Pseudomonadota > Gammaproteobacteria > Alteromonadales > Pseudoalteromonadaceae > Pseudoalteromonas > Pseudoalteromonas sp. HF66. The sequence continues at coordinate 150,276 of NZ_JAATOU010000010.1, read as the reverse complement.
TAAAATGGAGCAACATCAACCTGACTTGATCATTATGGATTTAAAAATGCCCGTAATGGGCGGTTTAGAGGCAAGTCAATTAATTCGTAGTGATGATCGCTTTAAACATATTCCAATCATTGCAGTTACAGCGTCAACGCTAAAAGATGATAAGGCGCAATCGAATATTTTGACAGACTACATTATTAGTAAGCCAATTTACCGCGAGCACCTTATTTTTATCATCGCTCAATATTTAGATTAGTCGCGTTTTTTCATCGCTATGGCATTCATACAATAACGTAAACCAGTTGGTGGTGGACCGTCAGGGAAGACATGGCCCAAATGCGCGTCGCAAACATTGCAAATAGCTTCTATTCGTTGCATACCATGACTAGAATCAGCCACATAAGCAATACTTTCAAGACTGCTAGGCTGTGTAAACGAAGGCCAGCCGGTGCCACTATCGAACTTTTCATCGCCGTCAAACAATAAATTGTCACAACAGGCACACGCATATTGACCAGGTTCAAATAATGTACATGAATCAGAGCTGTGCGGGCGCTCTGTGCCTTTTAAGCGAGTAACATAAAATGTGTCTTGTTCGAGCTCAGCTTGCCACTCAGATGGCGACTTCTCGACTCGACGTGGAGGTGTTGGGTTACCATTATGGGCAAACTCTAGAATATCTTGCCAAGTTAACATAGTGTTCCCTCAGGGTTGAATACAACAGTTGCACAGTACAACACAAGCACTGCAATGGGCAAGCAACATTAGTTTAATTGTAAACGGATATCTATTTTAGAACGCTCGCGCTCAGAGAGTAGTTGCTCTAAATGACTTTTAATTATATCGCTGCGAACACTTAATATTGCGGTTGATTTCTGCTCATTGATATCAGTTACATGGATGATACCTTCACCAATTTCAATCTGCTTTATTTGGCCAATTAATACAAACTCAGCTTTGCGTTTGAAATCGAATAAACCCGCTAAGCTTATTAGTGCTAGCTGATTCACATCACGTTTTAATAAGTCAGTAATGGGATTGCGTGCTACAAATAACGGCGTAACTCGATAAAGGCTTGATAGGGTTATAAAACTCCATAACATCACAAACAACGAGAATGCAGCACTGTGCCAAAGTGGTGTAAATACCCATAAAGCAATTAAAACGAGCGCGATTGTGAATGATATTTTTGCTAAAAGCTTATTAATTACCAGCATTGTGCTGCCCTATTTTTTCTCTATTGGATCTGGCCAATCATTAAAAAAAACTGATAGATATCTGCTTTTTAATAAATATAACAGCACCCATAACACCAGCACCATTTGACAGGCTAAGAAAAACGAAAACTGATAGTGACTGTGCGCAGCCTGATAGGTTAACCAACTTAAATCTGTGATTGCACACAAAATTAATGGCCAGCGCATAAACCGCCAAATAGACGCTAAACGTTTTGCACTTATGGCGTTTTCTTGTGGCCTGCGTAAGCAAAAGATCACTGCCGGTAATAAGGCAATCGCAGCAATCGCAATTGCTGTAAAGAAATCGCTTTTAGCTTTAAAAAACAGCGACATTATATCTAAATCAGGGCGGCGACTCAGCGCCGCTATTATCCAGATAAAATAACTTCGCAAAAGCACTAGTAAGGTTAAATGAAACGCCAATGGGGTACGATAAGCACCGTGTTTATCCCAGTATTCTGGGCCATAGCGATTCATATCTGGTTCTTCTTATCAGCAATGATGCCAAGTACAAAAAACGCAGCCGTAAGTGTAAGCGCCAGCCATTTAACACCGAGTAGCAGTAGCAACTTACTTAAAAATGGAGTTACAAACACCACAAGTAAGCCCATACCAAACCCTGTGACCAACACAAAGCAAAGCACGCGAATAATAAAGTGACGACGCGCTACAAAGCGCTTGGTCACTTTAATAATGTCGTTTGCATACAAGGATAAAAAGCACACCACCAGCAATAATGAAATATTGTAAAGGTGTGGTTGCAGCCAGCTGCCAATTGTTAAAGCAACTGACGACAGTGCCTGCAATAGACTATCCATTGTGCTCACTTAAAAGTGCAATGAGGTCAGCCTCAGTTAACACATCAATACCTAAGTCTTGTGCTTTTGTTAATTTTGAGCCCGCTTTTTCACCCGCAATAAGCGCATCTGTTTTCGCCGATACACTACCCGACACTTTTGCACCTAACGTTTGTAAACGTGCTTTTGCATCATTACGGTTAAGTTCACTCAATGTGCCGGTCAGTACGTAAGTTAAGCCAGCTAATGGCTGCGCATCGGCACTTGGAGGCGTTAACTCTGGCCAGTGAATACCTTGCTCAATTAGCGCATTAACCACGTCCATATTGTGCTCTTCGCTAAAGAAGCCACGAACGTGCTTGGCAACAATCTCACCTACGTCACTTACTTCTGTTAACGCATCAACGCTTGCTTGAGTGATTTTTTCTAGCGTTAAAAAATGGTTTGCTAAGTTTTGCGCGGTTGCTTCACCCACTTCGCGAATACCTAACGAATATAAGAATTTAGCTAAGGTTGTTTGTTTCGCATCTTGTAGTGCATTAACTAAGTTCTTAGCAGATTTAGGGCCCATTCGCTCTAGTGATTCAAAATGCCCTTGTTTAAGGATAAATAAATCAGCAGGCGTTTTGATAAGCTCACGATCAACAAGTTGATCAACAATCTTATCGCCTAAACCATCAACATCAAGGGCTTTACGTGACGCAAAATGTTTAATTGCTTGCTTACGCTGCGCTTGGCACACTAAACCACCGGTACAACGGGCAACCGCTTCACCTTCAATGCGTTCCACATGTGAGTCACAAATTGGGCAAGTAGCTGGAAATTCAATTTCTTTAGCATCGTCAGGGCGACGTTCAAGTACAACTTGGGTAATTTGCGGAATAACATCACCCGCACGGCGAATAATCACAGTATCGCCAATTTTAACGCCTAAACGGGCAATTTCATCGCCGTTATGAAGCGTTGCATTAGACACTGTAACGCCCCCCACAAATACTGGCTCTAGTCGTGCAACTGGTGTAATTGCGCCAGTGCGACCTACCTGAAACTCAACATCAAGTAATTGTGTGATTTCTTCTTGTGCGGGAAACTTAAAGGCAATTGCCCAGCGTGGTGCACGTGCCACAAAGCCTAAACGCTCTTGTAGCTTTTTGTCGTTTACTTTGATAACAACACCGTCAATTTCGTAGGCAAGATCACTACGACGCGTCAAGATGTCTTGGTAATAATCAAGAGCAGCTTGCTGACCTTCAACGAGTTTTGTTTCTGGGCACAGAGGTAACCCCCAATCAGTAAGTTTAGCAAGCTGTTGATAATGATCTTCTGGTAGCTGCCCATCCGCAACAAGGCCAGTACTGTAGGCATAAAACATCAGTGGACGTTTTGCTGTTACTTTAGAATCAAGCTGGCGTAGGCTACCGGCAGCAGCATTACGTGGGTTTACAAACACCTTGTCGCCGCGTTTTTCAGCTTCACTATTAAGCTTGGCAAAACCAGCGCTGTCCATAAATACTTCACCGCGTACCTCTAGTTCTGCGGGGAAGTCATCGCCACGTAACTTCAGCGGTACATTGCGAATCGTTTTTACATTCTGGGTGATATTTTCGCCCACCATGCCATCGCCACGAGTCGCGGCTTGTACTAAAACGCCATTACGATAAATAATTGATACCGCTAAACCATCAAGCTTTGGCTCACAGCAAAAGGTTAGCTCTTTGTTATCCATTACACGTTCTTTTATACGACGATTAAAGGCAGCAAACTCTTCTTCTGAAAAAGCATTATCAAGTGACAGCATAGGCACTTGGTGAGTTACTTGTTCAAACTTATCAAGTGCAGCGCCACCGACTTTTTGCGTGGGTGAATCTGGGCTTTGAAACTCAGGATTCGCTTGCTCAAGCGCACTTAACTCACGCATTAGACGGTCATATTCAGCATCAGGAATGCTTGGTGCATCCAGCACATAGTAATTATGGTTATGCTCTTCTAACTGGGCACGTAGTTGGCTAATTTGCTCAAAGATAGGGCTGGACATGAAAACCTCAAAAATCTACATAAAAAAAGCCACTTAGACGACTTAACGCCAAGTGGCCTAATACTTATCATCTGTGCGTGCGATTAAGCTGAAAAGCTGCGAACTTTCTCAACATACTCACGAACGCTTTCAACCGTCATTTCTTCACGGTTGCTATCTAAAATAGTTGCGCCAAATTCATCGGCTAACTTTTTAGCTGCACTGTGCAACATATTAAATGCACTTAGACCATCACCATCACATGGAAGGGTCATAAATAAGCTAATTCCCGCAGTGCTAAATTGTTCCATATTATCAATATCGAACGTGCCAGGGTTATACATATTCACTAAACGGAATAAAACAGGACCAGTGCCTGCTGGGTCTAAATGACGGTTAAAGAAACCTTCTTCAGAGTACTTAAAACCTAACATATTAACAGCTGGTAATAGTTGGCTGCCAGCCATAGTTAAGCCTTCTGGCATTTGTAAATGCACAATAATGAAATCACTTGGTCCTTGAGCATCTGCTTGCTCTTGATCTGTTTCTTCTTGCTGAATCTCAGTTTCTTCAACCACTTCTTCTGAAACAACCGGTTCATCGTGACTTTCTGCTGAAAAGCTTAAATCACCAAACTCTGGTTCATCACGCTCTTGTGACATTGCTTTCGTTGGTTCTTGAACTTCACTGGTTGTTTCAGTTGGTTCAACCCGTTCCACTGAAGGCGCATCTGGACTGTCCTTTTTTCGCACCGACCATAAGCCGTGAATTAATAAACCACCAATGACAAATACACTGATTACGATTAAAGCCCATCTTAATTCTTCGGCCATCCCCTCACCTTTATTATTTGATATGCCTAATTAAATTTTATGCTTGTGCCATTTGCACAGCTTGTTCTATATCTACAGCCACCATACGAGATACGCCTGGCTCAGCCATAGTTACACCAGTCAACCTGCCTGCCATTTCCATAGCAATTTTGTTATGACTAATATAAATAAATTGTACTGATTGTGACATCTCTTCTACCAAACGGCAAAAACGACCCACGTTCGCATCATCCAATGGTGCATCCACTTCATCTAGCATACAGAATGGAGCTGGATTGAGCCTGAATATTGAAAACACCAATGATAATGCGGTCAGCGCTTTTTCTCCACCACTAAGCAGGTGAATTGTCGAATTTTTCTTTCCAGGTGGTCTAGCCATGATGCTCACCCCACTTTCAAGTAGATCATCACTGGTCAATTCGAGGTAAGCACTGCCACCACCAAATACTTTCGGGAATAATTCCCCAAAGTCTGTATTTACTTGTTCAAACGTCGCCTTAAAACGGTTTTTTGTTTCTCGGTCTATTTTTTGAATCGCCCCTTCCAGGGTATTTAGCGCTTGCGTTAAATCATCAAGTTGCTGATTTAAATAATCGCTGCGTTGTTTAGCCTGCTCAAACTCATCAATTGCCGCTAAATTCACAGCGCCGAGCTCATTTAAAGCTTGTGTGGTTTTTGTCAGCCTAGTTTGCATGCTATTTAAATTGGCATTGTCAGGCAATTCTTCAAGTACTGTTTTTAAATTTTGTTCCAGTTCTGCAAGTGGCTCTAAAGCCGCTTGAGCTTTAACGATTAAACTTTGCTCATCCAGTGCTAATGCTTGCAACTGCTCTTGTAGCGTAACTAGCTCAGATTGCGATGATTTCAGCGCTGTTTGCTTATCAGCAAGCTCCTTTTTAGCTTGACTCAAGGCCGCTTGCAAGTTTTTCAGCTCAACATCACTTTGTTGATGCTTTTCAAGCAGTAGCATAATTTGCTCTGTCACCTCTTCAAGCGGGATCACTAATTCTTCTAGCTGCTCGTTGAGCTCTAATACCGCTTCACTCGCAGCATTTTGCGCTGCATTGGCGTGTTGCAATTTAGTTTCGCTAAGTTGACACTCACTGCGAGCTTTTTGCTCAGCCAAGTTTGCTTGATGCGCCTGAGTTTTATATTGCTCAAGCTGAGAAGCAACTTGGCGATAACGGTTATTTGCCTCAGTTTGCTGGTGTTTTGCTTGCTCTAACTCAATTTCAAGTTCTAATTGCTGCTCTAGCAATTGTTCAAGTAAACACTGCTGAGTTTGTTGCTGCTCATCAGCATTTTGCTTTTGCTCAGCCAATAAAGTTTGACGCTGCTGTAACTTTACAAGCTGGTTTTGCCACTGCGTTTGCTGCTCTAGCAACATGTCACGTCGCGTGCTGGCCGATGCTATCTGCTGAGCCGCTTGGTGAATTCGCTCTCTGTATTGCTCTTTGTCAGCGATAAGCGTTTTTTTATGTGCTAGATGCTCATTTAGCAATTGCTGCTTTGTTTCTAATTGCTCGTTCAGTTCTTCATCTAACTGCTGTGCATCACTGAGCTGGGCATGCTTTAAAAGCAATGAATTATCGGCGTCTTTATTGGCATTAGAGTGAAAGTTACGCCCATGAATATGGCCTTCTTCATCAATAACAGCTAACCAAAAAGGATCCGCTAAAATAGCTTCATCAAAATGGGGTTGAAAAGCAAACCGTGCTAATAAATCAGGGTAAACACCCGTTTCGATATAATTAGCTAATGACCCTTTTGGTAACGCAGCACTATCAGTCGCAGGCCAAACACTGTTAGCCTCTTTATGTTGATTAACCTTTAGATGCTCTAGACCTAGCAGAGCTTGCTCAACTAAAGGCTCAAAGCCAGAAGTAACTTTTAACTGCGCTAATAAAGAGACACTCCCGCTGTCAGTTTGCTCTACTAGCAAGGAATTAAGCGCAGCAATGCTGGCTCTATTTTCATTACTGTGCTGTTGAACCCGTCTAAAATCCTGTTCTAAGTGCTGTTGCTCTTTATCAGCTTGTTCTAGATTCTGAGTTAGCTTATTCAGCGCACTTTGCTGCTGCGCAAGTTCTTTTGTCAATGTTTGAATATGCTGTTGCTGCTCAGCAATTTGTGCTGCAACTGGGGTGGCTTCAAGCTCACTAATTTCAGCGGCGAGTTGTGCCTGCTGAGATTCAAGTTGTGCAAGTGTCTGTGCAAAATGCCTTAGCTGACTTTTTGCGACAGTAATATCACTGCTATGAGCTTGATTTTTCTGTAATACGCTTTGATATTGCTCATTAGCACTTTGCGTGCTTTGCTGTTGCAAAGCAACTTGTTCTTCAACCTCTGCTACTTGCTCAGCGCACAACAAACTTTGCTCAATCGCTTCTTGTAGCTGCTCTTGTAAAATGGCGGCTGAGGCGTGTTGCTCTTCTTGCAGCTCTTTATTTTGTAACTGCAGTTGTTGCTGTTTGATAAGGTTTTGGCTAAGTGTTTGCTGTTGCTGCTTTAAGCTGATCTGTTGCTGCTCTTTGCGCGTCAAATCAGTGTGTGTTTGATGCTGAGCCTGCTGTGCGTCTTGCAGTTTTTGCTGCTCAAGCTGCACCTGATTTTCAAGACTTGCTAAAACATCATCATGGCCAGAATGCGCTTCTTTAAAGAACTTGATTTGCTCTTTAAGTTTATTAATTTGCTCAGCTTTCTCGATTTGTTGTTGGTGTAACTTCTGCCACTTTAAAACCGCAATTTGCCCTTTTAAGGTGCGCTCAGTGGCTTTTAGCTCTCGGTATTTTTTAGCATCGACTGATTGCACCGCAAGCTTATCAAGCTGTGTTTGTAATTCCTGTCTTACATCAAGTAAACGTTCAAGGTTTTCGCGGGTACTTTTAATGCGGGTTTGCGTTTCACGACGACGCTCTTTGTACTTTGAAACCCCCGCGGCTTCCTCTAAAAAAACTCGTAAATCAGCCGGTTTGCTCTCAATTAAACGCGAGATCATGCCCTGCTCAATAATCGCATAGCTGCGCGGGCCAAGACCAGTGCCTAAAAAGATATCGGTAATATCACGCTTACGGCATTTACTGCCATTTAGGAAATAAATTGACTGGCCATCTCGCGTCACTAAACGCTTAATCGCTACTTGGTTTCGATCAGCAAAGGTATTTGGAAGGTGACCACTAGTGTTATCAAATACTAATTCAACAGAGGCTTGCGAAATAGGTTTTCGATTAGTTGAGCCATTAAAAATAACATCGGTCATGGCATCGCCACGTAAGTTTTTAGCTGAACTTTCACCTAACACCCAACGCACTGCATCGATGACATTTGATTTGCCACAGCCGTTCGGGCCGACAACACACGTCATCTGATCAGGAAATGGGATCTTAGTGGGTTCAACAAACGATTTGAAACCCGCTAATTTTATGGTGCTTAAGCGCATCTAATTGTTTTACCGATTTTTATTGTTATTCTTCAATTTAACCCATTTTAGGGTAAAAGGTTAAGCGTGGCGCTTAAAATTATCTAAAATAATACCTGTTGCCATAGCTACATTGAGCGATTCTGCTTGGCCATATGCCGGAATAGTTACTTTATCAGTAACTAAGCTTTCGCAATCAGTACGTATACCATGAGATTCACTGCCCATTAGTAATACGGCATCTTGCTTTAGAGCGGTTTTGTGGATGTTCTCACCTTCTAAAAATGCACCATACACAGGAAGGTTTAAACTAGACAAGTAATTGCTTAAGTCAGTTTGCGAGACACACACGCGAGCAAATGAACCCATGGTTGCGCTAATAGTTTTCGGGTTATAAGCATCCGCACTGTCTGCGCTTGTAACAATATGCTTAATACCATACCAATCAGCAACACGAATAATCGTGCCCAAATTACCCGGATCCGACACACCATCAAGGGCTAAAATTAATCCCGATTTTGGTAACGATTGCTGACTTGGCATATCAACAACAGCAATTGCGGCGTTGTTACTAACGAGCGTACTGGCTTTAGTTAGGCTGTCTTCGTCTGCTTCAATGACTTGATGGGCTGCAAGCGCAGATTGGTGCGCAGAAATAAATGCAGGGGTCGCAAAAATATGGGCAACACTTAAACCACTGTTTAGTAATTCAAGTACATTTTTTTCGCCTTGAACAAGGTACTGGTTATATTGCTTTCGGTATTTCTTTTGACCTAATGCACGAATTAGTTTCAGTTGGTTTTTTGAAATCATAACAGCCTCATAAAATGATGGTCTAGTATATCACCAAGGTCACAGATTCTGTACTCGAAAAACCAAGGGGAAAGTGCCAATTGCTTATTCAATCAGCACTTTTAAGAGACACTAGCTAATTTTTGTCAGCCATTCATTTAACCATGGCTCAGTAACAGGCCAAGGCTCAAAATCTTCACAGGCATCAATTTCTAAACGATGACCAACAGGTTTTGCCTGTAAATCACGAAACAGCTCATCAAAACTGCGACCTGCGCCACAAAACGTATCGCCATAGCTACGGTCACCCATAGCAATAATGCCGTATTGCTTGCCTGTTAACATAGGGAATTGATCATTCAGTTGGCTGTATAAAGCGACTAAGTTATCAGGAATATCCCCCTGACCCGTCGTTGATGTGATCACTAAAATATGTGACGCTGCCAGCATGTCATCAACCGTGCCATTTTCAACTAATTGCGCTTGATGCTCTGACTTTTCAATGACTTCAATAACTTGTTCGCTTAAGCGCTCGGCACCGCCGTAAACACTGCCGACAAAAATACTAATGGTTGCCATAATAATCCTTTTCTTCTGTTGGCCAGCCAAGTTGCTGGCAAATCGTTAACATTGCATCGCCTAATGGCGCTTTAATTGTTATTGGTTGCTTGCTATAAGGGTGCACAAACTTTAATTCAGAGGCAAATAACATTAAACGACGAAGCTGAAAATGTTCTCTAAAAAATTGATTATGCTGATTATCACCATGATTTACATCACCAATAATTGGCAATGATAAATGCTTTAAATGACGACGAATTTGATGCTTGCGACCAGTTTTTGGAAAACACTCCACCAGCGAGTAACGAACTGTTGGGTACTTACCTATTGGAATAGGTAAGCTTGCTTGGTGCAGGCAATGAAATTGCGTTTGTGCTTCTTGCGGTGCTTTATCTTGATCAGCAAACTTATCGGCAATTTTATCAAGCTCTTCTTTTAAAGGTTTATCTAAGAAGATTGATTCGTTTAAAAAGCCTCTGACTAAAGCTAAGTAACGTTTTTCAATTTGCCCATCAATAAATAACTGGTTCATGTCACGGGCTGCTTCTGAACTTAACGCAAACAGCAATACGCCGGACGTTGGTCTATCTAAACGATGTACAGGAAACACGTGTTGACCAATTTGGTCACGCAGCATTTGCATAGCAAATTGGGTTTCGTGTTTATCTAAAAACGAACGGTGAACCAATAAACCTGACGGTTTATCAATCGCAATGTAATTTTCATCGCGGTACAAAATCGTTAACTCGTCAAATTGTGGCTTAACAATCTCTTGCATGTTAGTTATCACTTAAAAGTTGATCGAGTTTTTGTAAAACGGTAATCACATCATTTCCGCCACTGTGTTGTGCCAGCATCATTTCAGCCATAGGTGCAATTGCAAAATTACGGGGTAAAGGCTGAGCATGTGCAATTAAGGTATGCATTTTTTCAAGAAAAACAAATTGCAGCCATTGCTCAAAGGCCATAGTGTCGTGGCAAAACGGTACACTTGAATTGAGCGCACTTGGGTCAATGGCTGTTGTTTGCCAAAATGAATGGCGTTGTAATGTGGATTCTAATTCGCGCAGCAGCGCCAAAGTCTGTTGATGCATTGTAAAACTCTTAATACCTTTTTACTTAGGGAAGGTAAACAGACCCTAGTATACCCTGTTCCAAGGCGCCATGGTATGGCGTATAATTCACGACTGATATAGATTAATAACGGTAATTGAGATTTTATGACTGAGCAGATCGCCACTTTAGGGCAACTTCTGGATGCAGCAGGTACCACTTGGCGTGCCTTCGATATTGGCAGACACATCACTAAATTAGACAAAAAACAATTTCTTGCCATTGAAGAGACAAAAATCCCTTACCCATACCCGCTTGCTGGTCATGCTTGGCTTGCTATTCAATTTTGGGATGTAAAAGCGTCTAAAGAACCTTATGTATGGTTTTTAAAATTCCCACTAGATGAGCAAAGCCGCCTAGTAAGCGCAAGCCGCGACCACTTCGCGAATATGGTAATTGAAGCACTCGGCACTGAAATTACCAGTGAAAATGCCGAAGGCAAACTAGATAACAATCCGTATGTATTTACGCCAAACGCGAACAAGCTAGCAGCATTTAATGCGCAGGTTAAATGTTTACTTAAACATAGTGCCTCACAGTATTACGAATATGCTCAGCTTTATTTTTCAGGCAAGCTTGGTTTTGATAATTGGCAAAGTGTTGCAGTACAAGGTATTGCTGATTTTGCAATGCGTTTAGATAACGACAACAACTTAGCGAACCTACAAGCAGCTTGGGGGCAATTACCTGTAGAAGTATTACAGCCGCTTAGTGCCATGCTTGAACATGTTGCAATCGAACCCGTGTTTGCAGAGCAATTGTTAGCCTATGGTTTAAATGCCATAGAACATAAAGACGACATCGCCCTTGTCGCAGCTCTTAGAAGTTTATCAAAAACACCGGCGCAAGGTTTAACTGCACAACTTGTTGATGCTGTATTACGCTCGGATATGAACAGCCACTCTGATGTACTATTAACGATTGCAGGGCGTTGTTTTAGCACGCTAGAAGACCCTGACCGCTTACATGTGTTTATGGATTGCTGTGCGCACCATACTGAGATTGAGCAGCTGTTTGTGAGTATTTTCACCGATTTAGTTGCAATTCCTAGTATTCGCCCTCACCTACTTGGTTTATTAAGACAAGAAAATCGTAGCGAAACACTCGCTCGAGCAATTGGAAGGTTATTTTCGTAAATGGCAGGTTTGTGGACACTCATCATCATTGGCAGCATCATCTATTTTTTTTGGTTAAACAGAAAAGTAGCCGAAGCTGCTAACCTTCATGCGCAGAGACAAATTGAGCAATTGAATGTGCAATTGATGAGTGTTGCTTGTAACAAACGCAGAATTGGCATTTTAAAAAGCGGTAAACCAGGCATTAAAAGCGAGTTTATTTTTGAGTTTTCAAGTGATGGACAAAGCGTGTATCAAGGTGTTTTGTTCATGGAAAATGAACTGCTTAAAAGTGTAGTAATACCGCCCCATAAGATTTAACTTGCGAGTTGTGAGTTGTGAGTTGCGAGTTGCGAGTTGCGAGTTGCGAGTTGCGAGTTGCGAGTTGCGAGTTGCGAGTTGCGAGTTGCGAGTTGCGAGTTTTACAAATTAACTATTACTGCGAAAAATGCAAACCCTATAAAGAACTAAGGCGTAGCTATTAGCCACGCCCCAATCTTGCTACTTCCATGATTAAGTATCCTTACTTACGCCGAAGCTGCCTTTTTATCTTTCCCCTGAACGGGTATACATCCGATACACCCACCATGCTACTTCATGTAACATTTAACACATCCTAGTGCCGTCCTCTTGCCGTCAATGGCTATCCACTTCGTTTTCCAAACGCTCCTTTTAGCTTCCTGCTAAATTCATCCTTTGGTCAGTCCTTTTCAATCGATCCGCGATTGTACTGCATCCTGGCAGTGTCCTCGTTCTTCCTTGCTTCCCTAGCTCTTGTCCCTTTGCTTCCTGCTAAGCATCTTGCTTTGTTGCCATAATCCTAATCCTTGGCATCAGTTCAATCATTGAACCTGTGTCTTACTGACATTGTTAAGTTTAGAGAAACGAGGAATTCTTGATAGGCATAAAAAGTAATTTTTTCCATGTCACAAAAAAGACAAAAACAATAAACCCTTTAAAATCACTAAGATGAACGATTTTAGGTACAAAAATAACAGCATTAAACTGACAATGCGCACAGCAATGTAAGACTTATCTCACATTGCTATTTCCAAAACGTCCTTTCATCAATTTGCAGCTTTAAACATCAAATCTCCTTCGACTTGATTAAAACTAAGACCCTTGAATACGTCAAACCCTTCAGAGCTAAAAAATTCACGTTGCTCAGGGCGGGTAACAAATACTGCTAACCCGCTTGCTTGATTGCTTGATTCAACTAAATCATTAAGACCACGAAGCAAATAGCGCCCTAAGCCTTGTCCCTGAAAGTGTGGGTCAACGGCAATGAAGGCTAAAAACAAATAATGACCTTTGCTCGAAAGAGCTTCACGGATAGTGCGCTCTTTTTCTATAAGCTGATTTGTCTGTAAATAGCCTGCACTGAGCATCAACTTTAAGCGCCAATGCCAATATCGTTCAGCTTGTAGTTCACTTGCAGAATCAAATACACAAGCAATCGCTTTTAATCTACTTTGCGAGTAAAGGCCTATTAATGGCTGTTTTTCTTGCCAAAAACTTGCCAGCTCTTCACGCACCAAAGCACGTAATTTAGTTTCATATTTACTTGGGCTATCTTTTTGAAAACCTAGTACATTCTGAAGAACAGGGTCATCATGATAAGCCTGATAAATAAGGCTTGCAGCAGTGCTAATATCTTCAGCACTTAGGTATTGCACACTTAAGGTTTCGGGTTCAGCAACTGTCAAAATACTCATCCTTTTATTTGTTTTATTATTTTAGTACTAGACTATAAGGTATATACCCTACTGCGATTAAAGACAAATTCAGCGTAAGTTAAACTGCTGTTCATCATCATTAAGTTCAAGCAGTAATAATTATCGCCATACACAAGGAGCAGAACTATGGATACGACAAAACATGACATTTCGACACTATTTGCACAACTTGGTTTGCCAAGCAAAGAAAGTGAAATAGATGCTTTTATAGCATCACATCAACTGTCTGATACGACCCTATTGCAGGAGGCACCTTTTTGGGATGAAGCTCAGCAACACTTTTTAGCAGAATCACTTGCTGAAGATGGTGCTTGGAGTGAAGTGATTGATGAATTAGATGCAAGGTTACGCCAGTAACTTCAGCTAACTTATTTACGAGCTCGAATTACAATTTTTAGCTCGTAAATAAGGAAAGTAATTTCACTCCACATCTATTATTGCTACCATACGCGCGCACTGCAGCCCATATACTGCGGTGCTTTTTAGTCTTTATTAAAGAGTTAACACAAAAATGAATGCCGTTGTATTTGATGCAATTAAAACCCTTCTTGATGAAGGTAAAACCCCGACAGTTGCCTTAACCAAAAGTAAGCTAACTCAACCAATGCCGATGCCTGTGATCATCGCAGCTGTTAGCCAATATAAAAACAACCCGGATTCAATTAATAATTTCATAAATAACCCGTCGAATGAACAACTAATTACACCAAAAGAAAGTCAATTGGATCGTATTGAAGCTAAATTGGATAGGTTATTAGCACTGCTTGAGAAGAAATAATGTTTGTTGTCGATCTGACTTTTGATTGCTACCAAGATACTACCTTAGAACTTGCTGAGCAGGCGATAAATCGCCTGGTCAATGCACTTCGTTTTAACGGCCAAATTATTGGTGACGAATTTCCAACCGTTTTAAAGGATGGATTTTTTATTACCCGAGTGATGTGCCCAACCGAAGATGCAATGCATCCACTTAATCATAGCCCGTTTGTAAAGCACAGTATTGAGCAATTAAACACTGCAGGATTACTAGCACCAAAAGTTAAAGTGGTCGGCCAAGACATTCACTCAAATGGCGCAGACATGTGTAATGACCCCTCATGCTATATTTTATATACCACTTATGTTCACACCTGCAGCCCTCTTTATTGCGGTGATGACTTTTTACCCGTACCGTTATTTCGTATTCCGGCGATTGCCAATGGCGATTACAAAACACTGATAAAATGGCAAGAAGACTGGCAAGCATGCGATCAAATTCAGATTAATGGTGCTACCCGTTGTGAATTTCCTGCTCTTGAAGAGCTGACTAGCATCAACAGTGACTTATATCGCCGTGGTCGCGATATCACTAAGCGTATTAGTTACTTAACAAAGAAGCCGGTTTATTATTATTTATATCGTGTTGGCGGAGTGGATAAAGAGTCAGAGCTAAAACGTCGCTGCCCAAGCTGTGATGGCGACTGGAAATTATCTGAACCTTGGTTTGGTTTATTTGATTTTTGTTGTGAGCCTTGCGGTATTGTTTCTAATATATCGTGGGATTTTCAATAACTTGCTTTCAAACACAAAAAAGGGGCAATAGCCCCTTTTTAACCAAACAGTTAAAACGTTACTTTATCTAAAAATTCACTAATGCTATTTGCTAACACATGATGTGGTTTCTTACCTACGTATTCTAAGCAAACCTCACCGCTTTCTACTAGCACAGTAATAAGTAAATCATCTTGTTCTGTCAGGCCAATAAACACCGTTTCTGGTTGCTTTAACTTACGCTTCATCAGCACGTGACCGGTAATATTTTGCTGTAAGCGGCTAAAATCATCTTCATTCCATGCTTGGAGCAGTTCAATGTGATGATCATCAACACTCAATAACAAATTACCCGCATATAAATGACCAAACAATGGGTTTAAGTCATCAGGAAAAGATAACTCAAGCGCTTTGGCTAAGTCATCTAAACTTCCGGCAGGTTGCTGTGGGACTGCACACCACTGAATAAGACCCTGCTCATCAACCTCGCCCTGCTCACATGGACTTGGCCATGCTTTATCATGTTCAATAACAGGAAGCTTTCCTGTGCGTTCTAGGCATTTTTCACTAAATGCTTGATGTAACTTATCTAATTTTGTAGAAACAGACATACTGCGAAACTCATTGGCTTTAGGTATAATGCCTCCATTGTAACTACAAAAGTGTAAAGATGACAGATTACAGCAACTCACCCGAACTGAAAAACAGTGTTCTTGGTAAAAGCACAGAGTACGTTGATACCTATACACCAAGCTTATTGTTTCCTATTGCCCGCAAACTAAACCGTGATGCATTAGGGGTTAGCGAAGATAACTTACCATTTAAAGGTCAAGATATTTGGACTGGCTATGAATTATCGTGGCTAAATAGCAAGGGTAAGCCTATGGTCGCTGTGGCAATATTTGTATTTCCTTGCCAAAGCAGTCACATCATTGAGTCAAAATCATTCAAGCTATATCTGAATAGTTTTAATCAGACACGTTTTGCAGCTATTGAAGATGTACACCACGCGCTTAGTAAAGACTTGTCAGAGGCCGTGAATGCGCCTGTTACGGTTAATTTATACCAAGCAGACGATTTCAACTGTTTACCATTTACAGCGTTACCGGGAGAATGTATCGATGACCTTGATATCGAAATTACGAGCTATGATATTGATGCAAGCTCACTTCGCCACCATGGTGATGACATTGTCTCAGAAACACTACACAGCCATTTACTAAAATCGAACTGTTTGATCACCTCACAGCCAGATTGGGCTAGTGTGATCATTCGTTATAAAGGCCAAGCAATTTGCCATGAAGCCTTATTAAAATATTTGATTTCGTTTCGTACTCATAACGAATTTCATGAGCAATGCGTAGAGCGTATTTACTGTGATTTAATGCAACAGCTAAATCTCGAAGAGCTTGAAGTATATGCCCGCTATACACGCCGAGGCGGTTTAGATATCAATCCTTATCGCTCAACGAATCAAGACGAAACACCATTCAAAGTGAAGATTAATCGCCAATAAATCCTTATTAGCAATAAAAAACCGAGTTACAAACTCGGTTTTTTATGTCTGGCACCTACTGAATGCCATTATTCGCCTTTAAAAATACCCACATAAGTTGGTGATGTATTTGATTTACTCGCACGATACATTCCGGCAGTGTTAAACGGCAAACTAATATTACCTTTGGTATCAATGATGATCACTCCACCAGTACCGCCCACTGGCATTAAAACATCATGGATCACTTCGTTACCTGCTTCAACAATAGTTTTACCTTGGTATTTTACGCGAGCACAAATGTCTGCTGCCACATTGTAACGAATGAAATACTCACCATGGCCGGTTGCAGATACTGCACATGATTCGTTCTCAGCAAAGGTACCTGCACCAATTACTGGTGCGTCGCCTACTCTGCCAAAGCGTTTTGCCGTCATACCACCGGTTGAAGTACCTGCAGCAATATTGCCGTTTTTATCAAGTGCAACCGCACCTACCGTACCCATTTTATAATTAACTGGTAGCGCTTTGTGTGCTGCTTGGTAATCTTTGCTCGTTACTTTTTGTTTATCGAGTTTTTCTTTCGCTTTTAATAACGCTTTGTAGCGATTTTCTGTATCGAATAGGTTGTTTTCAACCAGCGGCATACCTTGCGTTTTTGCAAACTCTTCTGCACCTTGACCACTGAGCATGACATGCACTGATTTTTCCATCACTAGGCGAGCAAGATTGATGGGGTTTTCAATATGTTTAACCCCAGCAACAGCACCTGCTTGGCGCGTACGGCCATCCATAATTGATGCATCAAGCTCATGGGCACCATCATAGGTATATACAGCACCGCGACCGGCGTTAAAATACGGAGAGTTCTCAAGTACATTAATTGCCGCGGTGATGGCATCTAGGCTCTCGCCGCCTTTTTCAAGCACGGTATAGCCTGTTTCTACTGCTTCTTTTAATTTTGCGCGATAAGCTTTTTCTTGCTCTGGAGTAAAGCGGCTCTTTTCAATCGTCCCTGCACCACCATGAATGGCAATAGCAAAGGGCTGCTCGGCACTGTGACTTAAGGTACTTAATGATAATGCGCTAAGCGCAATGGCTGAGGTGAGTAATGTTTTTAGCATAGGGGCACTTATATTTCTTTTAGTTGTAAGCCCAATGTGAATAATTCGGCGCTGCTTTTCAAGCATTAACCGATGAAAGAAACAAAAAAAGCGCCTAATGGCGCTTTTTCTTTAGCAGTTTAAAATTAAGCTTTTGCTGCTTTTAAACGTGCTAAACGAGCTACTTGGTGAGTAGACGTTAAGAAAGAGTAGATAGGTGCTAAATAGCCACGTTTACGAAGATCTAAGAACTCTTCATCGCTTAGTGAGTTAAGTTTTTTCTCATCAACAAGGTAAATACCGTTGATGTCTTTTTTCTCACCTTTGATTTCTACAGTTAGCGTTTGTGCAACAAGTAGTTCTTTATCTGCAAGGTATTTAGTGAATGCTTCAGTTACCTGAGAAAACTCAATGAAAGAAACAAGTGCTTCTTTACGACGCTTAAGGTATTCAGTTTCTTCACCGTTTTCGAAAAGTGCGTTACCCGTTTCTTCGCTTACAAGCGGGCTTGCTTCGTCGATTACAATACCAAACTGATCAGCTTCTGGGTGCTTAACAAGACCAAGAGGGTAACGAGTCATAGACATAGGTGCAAATGCAGCTGTCCATTTATCATCTTGAATGAAAAGGTTTTCGCCTGGCTCTAGACCAAATAAAGCAACTGCTTGGAATTGGCCTGATTCGTTGTTTTTAACAAATGCCATTGGGAATTCATTTGCCATGCGTGCAAATTCGTGTGCAACCACAGGTACTAAGTGCTGAGTTTTCATGAACTCAATGTTGATGCCATTTTGAACTTTAATGTTGGCATGTTTTTCGTTATGTAAAGGCTGTACTTGTTGCTCCGCCATGATACTGCTCCATTAATTTTATATATGTTTTTGCTGTTAGTGCCCAAAGCCTATAGGTTTTGGCAACAAAAAGGAAGTGAAAATTTTGTGGCAGTTTGTACATTATAAATTAACAAATTTAGCTACCTTATCAATTAACCTTAAACGGCGAAAAAACAAACTATAACCATGCAAATATTATCACTCATAAGCCACTATTTTTGTTAGTATATTCAATAATTATGGAATGAGTGAGGCAAACAATGGAAGGCTATCAATTAAATAAAGACTATAAAGTAAGCAGTGTATTCATTACTGAAATTAATGAAGCAGTGTTCATTATTGATGACTTTTTAAAATACCTAGAGCCAGTTTATCACTTTGCCGCAAATACTGCGTACTTTCAGCCTCTTGGTAGTGATGGAACACTCTACCCAGGCAAGCGTGATGAAATGCCAGCCCCCTATTATCGTGCTTTTGAGCAGTTAATTAGCGAGCTTTTAGAGCATGGAACTATTACAAGTGGTAAAAACAATTTATATCTCCATCGCTGCAAACTTTCACTAGTTACTCAAAATGCAAATGAATTAAATACGTTGCAGCGTATGCCACATATTGATTCAACCGATGATAAAACATTTGCAGCTGTGCATTATTTGTCTCCAAAAGAATGGGGTGGCACAGGGATATACAAATACTTACCCGATAACATTATTAAAGTGACAGCCGATAATCAAAATAGTGTGCATCAAATGATTGCTGATACAGAAAAACACAGCGCAACTCATCAAGGTTACTTAAATGAAACAACAGAGCTTTTTGAAAAAGTGATTAATATAGAAGCCAAAGTGAATAGACTAGTAATTTATAAGAGTAACTTACTGCATAGCGCAGCTCTTTTTAATACCAAAAAGTATAGTAATGACATAAACAACAGCCGATTATCTGTCTCTTCTTTTTTTAGAATAGAATGAACTGGCTAGCTTTGATAGCCAGATCATCTAAGTGAAATTTAGTACTTCTGTAAGCCAAATTTCTTTATTTTATCTAACAGCTCCCTGTGCTCAGGTAGCTCATTCAATAACTGCTTTATGCGTTGCTGTTTAAATTCAGCAACTTGTTGATTGTCGCTCTGCTTGGTTTGCTGCCTTGCCGGTACATAATGCATACCAAACAGTACATATAAGTAGTTTTCTAAGTCAAATAAATCGAACTTACTGGCAAAGTCTTCTCGTACCGGTGTAAAGCGCTGCCAGCGTGCTAGGTTACTTTTTAGTTTTTCTGATAACTGGTCGGTTTTTTTGTTATCACGCCAAAAGGCCGAGTCAGTTCTATCCGAAATACAGTAATGCATTTTTATAAAATCAAAGGTTTGTTGCCATACATAATTAACATGCTGATTGTAATCATCAGCAACTAAGTTAATATCATCTCGGGTACGAGGAAAGCGTTTGGCTAATAACCCCGCAGAAAAATCTGCAATTAAAATGGCTGTGGCTTCAAGTGGCTCAACAAACCCTTGCGACAACCCTACGGCGACACAGTTTTTGTGCCACATTTTTTCTCTGTGCCCTACTTTCATCGGGATCTTTCTTGGCGTTAAGTGCTCAAATTTGTTACCTAAGTAACGATGTAACTTTTCATGAGCTTGTTCGTCGCTCATATACTTAGATGAATAAACAAAACCCACTCCCCTTCGCTCTGTAAGCGCAATATCCCAAATCCACCCTGCTTGATGTGCCGTTGCAATTGTGTAGGGCGGTATTTCATCATCGCCTTGTGTAGGCACTTGCAATGTGATTGCAGTATCAGTTAATAAGCTATCTGATTTATCAACAAAACCAACTCCCAGCTTTTGTCCTATAAAGGCAGCCGAAAAACCAGAGCAATCGATAATAAAGTCAAACTGCAAGGCAGTACCTTCTGAGTCGATTAGGTGTGTAATGAAGCCATGCTCATCACAGGTGACATCTTTAATTTCTGCAAACAGGTGTTTAACAGCAAAATGTTGCGTGGCATGACTTCCTAAGAATGCAGCAAACTTTTTAGCATCAAAATGATAGGCATAACCGTTGACACCGGCATATTGTGGAGTCGCAATTGTTTTTGGTGCTAAATTATTTTCACAGCACGCATGCTGCTTAGAAACAAACTCAGCGTAATCATTACCGCTACCTTCAGCAAGCCACTGCTGTGTTAACTGCTCACCAAAAATATGTGGGTGATCAAATAAATGATGGTAAAAGTTAGCACCATGTTTGTGTTTATCTAGCCAATTTACAAACTTGATTGACTGCTTAAAAGTAACATCACATTCATTGATAAAGTCACTTTCACTGATACCAAACTTTTGTAAAGAGTTACGCATCGAAGGAACTGTACCCTCACCAACCCCGATGCTGGCAATATTAGGTGACTCGATTAATGTAATTTCAATGCCACTTTGTAACAGTGCATGACCTAAATGGTTAGCAGCTAACCAACCTGCGGTCCCGCCACCAACAATTGCGATTTTTTTTATCATTTATACTCGCCCACTTTTTATACCAATTCGCTTAATTAAATGGTCTTTTTTGAGGCAATAAAACCTCGTTGATAACAAGGCAAAAATTTCGTTATTTAGTTGTTCTAAATGAGAAATTTTTAACGCAGGTAGCGACAGGTTTAATCCCTCAAAATAACTAAGTATTATTGCGGATTGGTATTACTCACAAAAAAGCCCAGTACGAGCTGGGCTTTCTTAATTTCGTTATCTAAATCAAATTAGAAACGTAGTGATACACCTAGCTTGTAGCGTGCTTCACCTTCAAAGCTCCAAGCTGGGTAGCCGTTACGAAGCTCTGGAACAACTTCTGCATCTGAAGGAGCAACACCGATTTGTACGCTATCTTCTTCAGTTAAGTTAACAGCTTCAAACGTTACGTCAATATTATCAGTTACGCTGTAGTTAGCACTGAAATCAAGTGTACCGTATGATTGGTGCTCACGGTTACCGTAGAAGCCTGGAAGCTCACGGATCATGTACTCTGAACGCCAGTTATAAGCTAAACGAGCTGAGTAAGTATCTGTTTCATAGTAACCCACAAGGTTCACAGTATGCTTAGACGAATCTGAGAATAATGGGATCATATCTGGGTAGTTTTCAGCTTCTGATGGTGCATCAACAAATGTGTAGTTTGCTGAGTAACCAAAGCCACTATCAAAGCCATCTTGAATTTGTAGCTCGATACCTTCGATTTGACCACCACTTGCATTTAGCTTAGTAGATAGAGTCCAGTTATCACCTTGAGTATCAGGGTCCACGACACCAATTTGTTGATTTAAGATTTGGCTTGAGGTAACAAATGATGTGATGTCTTTGAAGAAGTAAGTTGCACTTACCATACCATCACCATCAAAGTACCACTCAATACCTAAATCAGCTTGAGTTGCTTTGAATGGGTTAAGACCAACGTTACCTTTAGTTAGTACCTCATTATTTGCTGTACCATCAGCGTAACCTGCAAAAGATGATGCAGAGAACATATCAGTGTAGTTAGGACGTGCAATAACTTGTGCTGCAGAGGTACGTAAAATAACATCTTCAGCTAAATCAAATGCGATATTGATGCTAGGTAATACTTCGTTGTAGCTTGCTTTATCAGTACTAAGTGAACTCTCGTACTCACCGTTTGCAAAACCGTAGTAATCTGACTCTGCATCTGTTGAGATATAACGTAAACCGAAGTTACCGCGGATAGATTCTGCAGAGAATTCAGCCATTGCGTAAACTGCAAAGTTTTCTTCTTCGATTGTACCGTAACCTGAACGATATACAGCTGAATCATTATCGAAGCTTGAAATTGCAGCACGTGCATCAGCTACCATCTTGTCAAAATCTGGCTCTGGTAAAGTGAAACCAGCACCTGATGACATAGTACCTGAGTAGTAAGTCTCACCATCGCCACTAGGTAATGTATCAACTAAAGTAGTTGAGTAAGTTTCTTGTTTTACTTCGTGGTCTGCCCAACGGAAACCTGTTTTGATTGCAGTAATAGCACCAAAGTCTACAGGGAAAGATAGATCAACCTGTGCATAAGTTTCTTCATCTGTGTTAGGTTGTTTTTTCAGAGCCCAACCAGCTGGAGATAATGGACCTGCAAAGTCTGATGGTTCAAAGTACTTGTTATTAATATCAATTTTTATCACATCGCCAGTTGCATCATAAGTACCAGCATAATCAGATGGAACACCAATGAAGTTACCGTAGTTTGCAGTTAGGTCTGTACCACCTTCTGATTCAGTTGTACCGAAACGACCTTTTAATGTGAAATTTTCACCTTCGTATTTAAGGCTGAAATCAGCTGTGTCAGATGACATGCTTGCAATACGTGCCCAAGTTTGAGTCCAACCCGGGTTTGCACCTTCACCAGTACGACGGTAGAAAGTACATGTACCTGATGCATTTGTTTGCTCACATGCAGCTTCTTTGTCGTCTGGGAACATCACGAAGTTTGAGGTGTTTGCATTGTTTGCATCTAACTCAAGGCTCATAATGTTTAAGCCTAACTCTAGGTTTTCTGTAGGACGATATTGGAAAGTTGCATTTAGTGCAGTACGCTCACGTTCTTGTTGGAACGTAGTAGGCACAATATCACCCCAGCCGATAAGTGACTCAATACCGTTACGTTGATAATTTGTTTCTGCCCAAGATACTGAACCTAGTAAACCGAATGTTTCCTCATCATTTTTCCAGCTAAACAAACCAGAAACTTGAGGATCTGTTTCTTCAGAGATTGTGCCGTAATCGCCTTTTACACTTAAGAAAGTCGTACCAGCGTCAAGATCAAGCGGCTTACGAGTGTTAACGATAACCGTACCACCAACACCACCTTCTACAACGTCAGCTTGAGAAGATTTATAAACTTGGATTTCACCAACTAGTTCAGGTGGTAAAAGTGTGTAGTTGAAACTACGGTCGATTGATTGTTGGTCATACCAACCTGTTGATGCAACAGTTTGACCGTTTAAAAGTGTGCGTGTTAATTGGCTTGAAGCACCACGAATCGACACTTGTTGACCTTGACCGAATTGACGATTAACTGCAACACCTGAAATACGACCAAGTGCTTCACCTACATCGCCATCAGGAAACTTACCAATATCTTCAGCAGAAACAGCATCGACAACGCTGTCAGCAAAGCGCTTAGTATTCATTGAAGCTTCAAGTGAACGGCGAATACCGCGGACTTCAATTACTTCAACATCTTCTTGAACTTTAGTTTCTTCTGCTGCGTATGCAGCACCAGTGAACCCAGCACTCATTACGAGGCCGATATTAACTGCTAATAAGCTTTTCTTAAAATTTTTAGCTAACACAGGATTCCCCTTGAATCATTTTGTTGGTTTTTTATATCACTTCTGCCCAGTGATGATGACAACGCTGTCATCTAGTAACAAACCATACACTCTAAATTACATTTGTGCTACATCTTTTTGGTTAATTTGTGCAAAAAATTTACAACAAAATAATCAAGTTATTGATATAACTAATGTTTAATATTGAGTTTTTAAGAATTGTTACAAATAAACGGCGCAAATATAGCATGACTGTTATCGCAGATGAAAAGACCTGAGGAGTGAGAT
The DNA here is from genome assembly GCF_011806445.1 of Pseudoalteromonas sp. HF66. Classification (NCBI taxonomy): domain Bacteria; kingdom Pseudomonadati; phylum Pseudomonadota; class Gammaproteobacteria; order Alteromonadales; family Pseudoalteromonadaceae; genus Pseudoalteromonas; species Pseudoalteromonas sp. HF66. The sequence continues at coordinate 126,088 of NZ_JAATOU010000010.1, read as the reverse complement.
TTTGACAATAACTAAAAATAACATCTATTTTTGTAAGCTTTAGTTTCCACTGAGCAATTATTAACCATAACTAAAAGTTATATAAAACCTTTTAACTAACAATAAATTAGCTTAATAAACTTGCTTGTTTCCAAAAGCATGCTGTCATGGACAAATTTTTTTAACTTTTTCTGGGCAGAATGAGCTAAAGGAATGCTGAGAATAAAAATCAATAACAATGACAGCGTTGTCATTTTTAATTATATAGAGCCCTTTTGTTCTTGTCTAACACTTTATAGCGTTATTTAAAGAAAGCGTATTGATTCAAATGAATCACAAAAAGTGATTATTTAAAAACAAAAAAGCGAGCATAACAGCTCGCTTTTAAAGTTAGGTTTAATCTGCTTTTAAGGGGCCCAATAAACTTCAATATTGATATGTGGGTGATTCAATACTGCACGTAAAGGCATATCAGCAACTGCCCCTCCCTCTTTCGCTTGCTTATAAACAGCCAGTTTTTCTTCACCGCTAATTAAAAGCTTCACTACTTTAGAATCTGCGATAGCAGATAAAGTTAACGTCATACGCTCGGTGATTTTACCAGTCACATCACTTTCAATAGCGTTAATTGCACATACTAAATCATCTGTCGCAAGGCCGTGTTCTAGACCTTCAGCATGAGGGAAAAGAGAAGCCGTATGACCATCAGGACCCATGCCTAAAATTGTCACATCAAAAGGACGCTTTAATGCTTTGTATGCAGCTTCACATTCAGCTACACCGTTTTGTGCCGTTAATGCGTCATTTTTCATTGTTACAAAATTAGCTGCAGCGCCATGGTTTTGTAATAGCGTGCTTTTGATAAAAGCTTCATTACTTTTTTCATGATCAGCATCAACCCAACGCTCATCAACCATAGCAACATCAATGTTTGCCCAGTCAAGGTCAAGGTTTGATAAGTGTTTATAAGCAGGTGCTGGCGATGAGCCACCCGATACCATCAGTACCGCGCGACCATCTTCTTTAATACCTGCAACAAGGCTTTGCTCAAGGCTTGAAGAAAGCTCAGCTGTTAATTCGTCTTTGTTTGCAAAGAATTTTTCAACAATTGTTGCCATCTTAATTACGCCTTATCGCCTGTGTTAAACCATACATGGTTGTTTTCTTCTAACAATTCATCAGCATCTTCTGGGCCCCATGTACCTGCACGGTATAAAGATGGTGCACCTTTTTCTTGCCAACGTTCAATGATTGGGTCGATCCACTTCCATGCCTGACGAACTTCATCACGGTGAATAAACAGTGATGGATTATTTGCAGCTGCATCTAACATTAAGCGCTTATAAGCATCAGAATGGAAACCATTACTGTATGCCTGTGATAACTCAATGTTCATCGTCACTGGTTCTAATTGCATCTCAAGATTATCAAGGCGCTTAGACATCAGTGTTAATTGAATTGTTTCTTCAGGTTGTAGGCGAATAACAAGACGATTTGGCTCAATATTACCTACATTGTCTGTATAAACATTGTGTGAAACTTTTTTGTATTCAACAACGATTTCAGCACAACGCTTTTTCATACGTTTACCAGTACGTAGGTAGAAAGGCACGCCAGCCCAACGCCAGTTGTCGATATGCGCACGAATAGCAACGAAAGTTTCTGTTTTACTTGCGCCTTCGTTTAGCTCTTCTAAATAACCAGGGACGATTTTACCGTCTAAGTTACCTGGCACGTACTGACCACGTACAATGTTCGCATCCACATCTTCAGCCACTAACGGACGTAACGACTCAAGTACTTTCAGTTTTTCAGTGCGGATACTGTTAGCATTTAATTTGTTTGGTGATTCCATCGCTACTAGGCAAAGTAATTGTAGCAAGTGGTTTTGTACCATATCACGTAATGCACCCGCTTTATCGTAGAAACCAGCGCGGCTTTCTAAACCAACAGTTTCCGATAGGCTGATTTGGATGTTATCGATTGATTTAGCATCCCACAGGTTTTCAAACAGTGAGTTTGAAAAACGCAATGCCATTAGGTTTTGTACAGTTTCTTTACCTAAATAGTGGTCAATGCGGAAAATTTGTTCTTCACTAAAGTACTCTGCAATTTTCGCATTAATGGCTTCAGCTGATTCACCACAGTAACCAATTGGTTTTTCAACAACAACACGTGATGTTTCTGTGATCAGGCCTTTCTTAGATAAGATTTCACAACAGCTACCGTATACTGCAGGCGGTAATGAAAGGTAAAAAACACGAGACTTATCAGCGTCGTGTTCATTAAGGATATCTCTTAGTTTATCCCAGTCATCATCTGCTTCAGTCACATTTGATACAACTGGCACAAGGTAAGCAGAAAAAGCTTTCCAATCTTTTGCGTTGTATTCACCTTTACCTAAAAAGTCCTGTAAGGCTTTGTGCGCTGTTTCGATATATTCTTTACGTTTGCTTTCTTCGCGTACCGTAGGCAGGATACGAGAACCTTGAGGAAGGTTGCCCTCTTGATAAGCGCGATACATTGCAGGAAGTAACTTGCGTAGCGCAAGATCACCGCCGCCCCCAAAAATTACGATATCAAATGGATTTAACATATATCACTCTCTACATTGGCAATGCCATGTTAATCGACTCATTCAGTATGGCAGTGCGTGTTGTTATCTGGTTGATTGGCTGTGTTAGATGATCCCTTTAACAAAGCCTGTTGAATTTGTTTGTAAGTAGCTTACTCATTATTCTTATGTTGGCTGAAGTAAATGAGTCTTAGGGGCTCTGTAAATCCTCTCACAAAAATACAGGCCCTAAGAACTCCAGCGCTACCCGTTCAAAGGTATTCTGTTTGCAGCAGCTGCTGCGAATCTGTTACTGCTTACGATGTGTCTTATAGTAAGCGATCAGTCCGTTGGTTGAGCTATCGTGTGGATAACTAACTGAGTCATCAAATAGTTCAGCTTCAATTTTCGAGGCAAGTCCTTTACCTAGCTCTACACCCCATTGGTCAAATGAACAGATTTCTAAAATAATGCCTTGGCAGAAAATTTTGTGCTCATAAAGCGCAATTAAACGTCCTACCGTTTTCGCATCAACTTTATCTAATAACATTGACGTTGTTGGGCGATTGCCTTGGTGAATCTTGTGATTCAATAATTCTGCAATTTCTGCTTCAGATTTACCTTTTGCGGTCAAATCAGCAGTGACTTGCTCTGCATCAACACCGGCCATCATCGCTTCGGTTTGTGCAAAGAAGTTTGATAATAAAATATCATGGTGCTTACCAACATTTACTTGCGGCTCAATTGAAGCAATAAAGTCAGCAGGCACAATTACATTACCTTGGTGCAGACATTGGTAAAATGCGTGTTGGCCATTGATACCTGTCATACCCCAAATAATAGGAACCGTCGTATAAGGAACAGTTTCACCAGCAAAAGTAACATGCTTACCGTTACTTTCCATTTCACCTTGCTGTAAATACGCAGGTAACATGTGTAATGCTTGGTCATACGGTAAAATTGCTTGTGCGGTATAACCTAAAAAGCTAGTGTTCCATACACTTAAAAGCGCCATTAACAATGGTACGTTATTTTCAAATTCAGCATTTTTAAAATGCTCATCAATTTCAAACGCACCTTCTAGGATCTCTTCGAACGCGTCGAAGCCTAGGTACAAGGCGATTGGTAATCCTATCGCACTCCATAAAGAAAAGCGACCGCCTACCCAATCCCACATTGTGAATACGTTTTCATCAGCGATACCAAAGGCCGCTGTTTTTTCTAAATTGGTGCTTACAGCAACAAAGTGCTTAGCAATATGCTCTTGAGCTTGGGCTGTTTGTAGAAACCACTCAACAGCCGATTTAGCGTTAGTCATAGTTTCTGAGGTCGTAAACGTTTTAGATGAGATAACAAATAATGTTGTTTCAACGTCTAAACCTTGTAAAACAGATGCAATCTGAACACCATCAACATTAGATACATAGTGAACATTTAATGTGTCATCAGCATAAGCAGCAAGCGCTTCTGTTGCCATTTGCGGACCTAGGTTTGAACCACCCACACCAATTGCAACAACATCTTTCACAGCTTTACCTGTGTAGCCTAACCACTCACCACTGCGCACTTTGCTAACAAACGCTTTCATTTTAGCAAGCTCTGCGTTAACAGCGTCCGTTACATTTTCGCCATCAACCATTACAGCAGTGTTAGCGCGGTTACGTAAAGCAGTATGAAGTACAGCACGGTCTTCAGTAATGTTAATTTTCTCACCACTGAACATTTTGTCTCGCCATGCGCTAATGTCACACTCTTTCGCTAAAGCAATTAATTGTTCAAAAACAGTTTTATTAATTTGTTGTTTCGAGTAATCGAATAATACACCTGGGATCTGAGCAGAGAATTGCTCGAAACGCGTGCTATCTTTGGCAAATAAATCTTTAAGATGAATTTGTTTCATCTTTTTGGCACTTTCAGATAGTGCTTGCCAACTAGCTAATTGCGAACGGCTGCTCATATATATAATCCCCTAAAAACTTGCAACAAACTGATTTTTAAATATCTTTTTATTAATGTTGAATAAAGACAGCAATAAAAAATAAGATGAAAATTTACACTAAGTCAAAATGACAACGCTGTCAATGCTCTACTTTTACATTTTATAGTCGAGATAATAGCGCAATTTTTCTCTTTTGACACCGGTATCATAAAAATTATCTCAATTATTTTACTGCTAATTTAGTAGAACATTAGATACACTAACTAACTTATATTAAATATTAATGTACCTATTAAGAAAAAGCGCTCTAGCGAACACTTTTCAATATTATTATAATACAAATATAACTAACTATAAAGTAACAGTATGAAAGTAACCATAAATGATGTAGCCAAGCTCGCTGGTGTTTCAATGAAAACAGTCTCGCGAGTGATCAATAAAGAGCCATCGGTCAGAAAAAAAACTTACGACATAGTGATGGACGCTGTTAACACGTTGAACTATCAACCAAACCTTGCAGCTCGTAACCTAGCAGGCACATCGTCTTTTACTGTTGGTTTAGTTTATGACAACCCGAATGCTTATTATGTCATCGACATGCAAAATGGCGTATTGTCGCGTTGTAAAGAAGAAGGCTATGAACTAGTCATTCACCCTTGTAACTACCTCGATGGCAACATGGAAGAAGACTTCAAAACCATGATAAAGCGCTCTCGTTTGGCTGGTTTAGTGTTAACACCACCCCTATCAGAACAAAGCAGTATCATCGATATGCTTGATGAAATGGGCATTCATTATGTGCGTGTACTCTCCGGTCGCCCTACAGAGGAAGACCAAGACACCTGTATTTATGTAAATGACTACGCGGCTGCGTACGAAATTACTTCTCACTTACTCTCGCTTGGTCATAAAAACATTGGTTTTTTATGCGGCGATAAAGAACATAAATCTACGACTGAACGTTTAGCGGGTTATCAGGCTGCATTAAAAGATCACAGCATCTCATTGAAGGATGAGCTAATCTACGAAGGCCAGTACTCTTTTGAATCAGGTGTTGAAGGTGCAAAAGCATTGCTTGGTGAGAGCAACCCGAAAAGCATCACTGCCCTACTTGGCGGAAACGATGAAATGGCAGCTGGCGCGTTATTCGCATCACGCTTAATGGGTATTGAAATTCCACAGCAGTTATCAATTACTGGGTTCGAAGATTCTCCATTCTCGCGTCAAACTTGGCCAAAGCTTACCACAGCCCATCAAGCAAATGATGTAATTTCACAGCATGCAGCACGCCTGTTGTTCAGAAAAACCCGTGGTGCACGGAATCAAGATAAAGACATTATCACGACCTTTACCCCATCATTAGTGGTACGTGAAAGTTCAGGCCCCATAACAGCCTAACTTAAACAGCTTACAAAAAAGCCGCTCAATAGCGGCTTTTTTAATGAACGACTTAAATTACCTTTTACAACAACGCTAAACCACCATCTAAGTTATATACCTTTTCAAAACCAAGTTGTGACAGGTTATTTGCTGCTTGCTTTGAGCGGTTACCGCTTCGACAAACCAAGATATAAGTATTCGTTTTATCTAATTGCTCTTCGACGATGGCATTTGCCATACGGCTCAATGGAATGTTGATCACTTTACTATTAGCAACGGAAAATAACTCTGAAAGGTTATTCGCGCCATGTTCATAAGGCTCACGAGTATCAATTATATAAGTAGCTTGAGAGTCAAGCATCGCTTTAGCATCCGCTGCAGTGAGCTGTTTCATAGGTGCGCTTTCAAGGGTTTCAACATAACCACATAAAGAATGACTTGCAGTATGCTTTTGTTCATCAGCTTGATGTTTTAACTCAATAAACTGCGTATCCGATATTTGGTCATTCAATAACTGTGCTAATAGCGGCGTGGTCTCTTTTTGCGCATGCCAATCCATAGCAAAACATTGTTGATAATCATGACCCGAACAAATCACCGTTGAATCTTGTATTGCTATAGCAAGCTGCTTTAATGACTGTGCCATTTGCGCAGCATCGCCGCCACTAATAGCCGTGTTACCTAAACCACCCGGTAAGATTAAATCGCCACAGAAGCAATAGCTCACATTACCACTTTGAGTATCTGTTAATAAGTAGCTGGCACTATCTTTACTATGTCCCGGTGTCGCTAATTTAGTTAAGCGTACACCAGTTAATTCGATAGCCTGTGACTCTTTAGGCCAACCAAGTTCATCTATCTCGCTAGCAACATAACGCTCTGCTAGCTCTTTGGTTAACAAACAACGAGCCGATAAACGCTCTTGGTGGTTATGGGTATCTAAAATCGCTTTTACTGTTAGACCTTGTGTCGCAACAATTTTCGCCATACGTGGAATAAGCTCGATGATAGGATCAATCACCACTGCGTTTTTATCGCTATCAACATAAAGCCAGCAGCACGCAGCTTGATGGCGAAGTTGTGTTAAGCCAATCGCACAGACTTCGTGTTGAGGTGATGTACTATCAGACACAACAAGGCAGTTTGCTTCTAGAATCGGTTTTAAAGAACGAATTTTATCGCAAGCAAAGTCAATTTCTTGTTGATTTACAGCAGGGCCAAACGACATACGTATCGCGTTTTCACTTTGCCAATCACTGGCCCCCATCGCATCAAGTACAAAACTACGATTTGCGCCTGAGCTACATGCAGAACCGCCACTCACACGGATACCCGCAGCATCAAATAAATCCATCACTTCTTTACTCGTTAATTCATTAACTGCAAAGTTCAACGTTGTTGGCACTGAATGCTCAAAACTGTGGTTAAACGTGATGCTGCCAAAGGTGTCTGTTAGTGCTCCTAATAATTGCTCACGATAAGCATGTAGCTGCTCAATTGGTTTGAATGTTTGGTTTTGTTTATCAAGTAATAACGAGAACAGCTTATTTAAGCCGGCAATACCTGGTAAGTTTTCGGTGCCTGATCGCATACCGCTTTCTTGGCCGCCACCAGCAATAAACGGTGTATATGCACTGCCTTCACGAATATAAAGTACGCCAATTCCTTTAGGGGCATACAATTTATGGCCTGAGAATGGGGCGTAATCAATGGTTGTTTGGCTTAGCGCTAAGTTGGTTTTGCCTAAGGCTTGTACGCAGTCTACCATCCAAGCAACATGGGTGTTTTCACTACGAATAACTTGCTCAATAGCGATTAAGTCTTGGAATACACCGGTTTCGTTATTGACCGCCATAGTACAAATCATCAGCGCATTAGCTGCATGTTTGCGAATAAATTCGTGATCTAAAATACCGTTTTTATCAACGGGAATAGCTAACACCTGTGCATTAATATCAAGCACGCTGTTCCAATGTTTTAGGGTATTTGGCACTGCTTTATGTTCTGTTGCCCCATAAAGTAATACCGGGTTCTCAATTGGGTGATTTTTCGCAGCAATAAGCGTTGAAACAACCGCCGTTTGAATACCTTCGGTTGCACCAGAGGTAAATAAAATATCGCCGTCGGTTGCGCCAATTACTTCACGCGCTTTGTTACGCGTTTGCTCTAATAAGTGCTTTGCTTGAATACCAGTAATATGAGAGCTTGATGGGTTACCAAAACATACTCGCATCGTATGCGAAACCACATCGGCAATTTCAGGAAGTACAGGAGTCGTTGCATTCGCATCTAAATAAATTTGCTGATTAGCATCGTCAGGAAGGTAAAAATTTGCCATGTAAAACGCACCATATTACTAAAAGATATATCTTATAACCTATTTTACATTTTTCACGGCTAAATTATAATAATCAATTAGTCAGTAAAGTGCGTTTTCTATACTTTTTAAGACTAAGCTAATTTTCGATTAGTTCAGCCTGTTTTGAAGACCATGCATTAATAAGTGCTTTAACCAATGACGCAAGTGGTATCGCGAAAAATACGCCCCAAAACCCCCATAAGCCACCAAAAAACAGCACAGCCACTATGATAAACACAGGGTTTAAATCGACAGCTTCAGAGAACAGCAATGGCACTAAAACGTTGCCGTCAAGTGCTTGGATCACGCCATAGATAATTAGAATGGTCCAAAATTGTGTTTCTAAGCCAAATTGGAATAACGCCACCGCTGCCACAGGAATAGTCACCAATGCTGCCCCTACAAATGGAATCAGAACTGATAAGCCAACCAACACACTTAATAAGGCTGCATAACGAAGATCAAGAACTGCAAAGGAGATGAAGGATGCAGTGCCCACAATTAAAATCTCGAATACCTTCCCGCGGATATAATTCATGATTTGCTGATTCATTTCTTGCCACACTTGAATGATCAAACGGCGCTGCTTTGGCAATAAACGCTCAGCACTTTGCGTCAGCTCTAATTTATCTTTAAGCATAAAGAACACCAGTAGTGGTACTAAAATCAGATAAATCAGCCAAGCTGCTACATCTTTAATGGAGGTTAGCGACACGGATAACACCAACTGACCAAACTCAATGGCTTTAGTTTCAACACTGGTAACAATTGATTTAACCTGATCTTCAGTAATCAAACTTGGGTAATCTTCAGGAAGGTGTAAAAGCAGTGCTTTACCTTTCTCAATCATATATGGGGTTTCTTGAACTAGATTACTGGTTTGCTGCCAAAGCACAGGCCCCATGCCAACAATAATCATGATCATCAAGCCACTAAATACCAACATAACAAGAATCGTTGCAGTAAAGCGCTTTAAACCCAGCTTTTCTAAATGAGCAACGGGCCAATCTAGTAAATAGGCAATCACCAAGGCAACTAAAACAGGCACGATTAGCGAGCCAAAAAAGTAGAAAAATGCAAAGGTTGCAATAAGCAGTAACAACAAGGTTACTGAATGGGGATCTGAAAATTTATTTTCGTACCAGGCTTTTACATACTCAAACACGAATGGGCTCCACAGTTAGCACACCTAATTCTAGGTCAATTTTAAAATGGTAATGATGTTTTTCTAAAAATCGCTGCATATCGTCCGTTGCCTCTGCAGCATTAAATGTAAAAGTCACGGGTTGTTTAACTGATATTGCCTTATTCAACCCTAATTTAAACTGAATAAATTGTTGGGGGCACTTATAGTCCCTTAAATCAACCGTTAACATAGCGAATCAACTGCGTTATTAATATGAATAATAAGTATAAGATGTCAGCATCTTGCGGAAATAAGTCTTTATAATGAGAAACAACTCATTTTTTGCTTAAAACACGCAAAACAATAGTTTATCCTTAATCAATAACTGGTAGTAAAGGAAACATGATGCCTGGCTCGCATAATAAAGCGCAATTACCTGCGAATCCAACTCTTAAAGAGATAAATTGGTATAAAAAACAAATTAACTGGGGCGAGCTGCCGCCTTTTTATCATATGGTGGCATCATCAGTCAGCGAATCAGAAGGGATTTTAGACCACGGTTTTGATAATGCTGTTAAGCGATTAATTGACCCACGTAACTGGAACCTTGATTTATTAGGAGGCCATGTAACCGAAATGGGCGAAATTGTTTGCGAGCAAAAACCACGAATCGCATTACATCAAAGCTTTACAGATCGAGGCTTTGAATTATGGGCTTACCCTTATGCAAAAGATGTTACTGTAGATCAATTTATTAAAGACAACCGCTTTATGGAGTTTAAGGTGTGGGATCCGCACAGCATGAAAAACCTTATTCGCTTTAATCAGCTCCATAAGTTCATTGGTTTTTACTTTGAAAGAGGCGATAAAGCAGACAAAGCATTAATTCTTCATGCCCATAAAGTAGCTCATAAAATCATAACTTTTTTACAACGAGAATTGAACGTTGTTAAGCTAGATGGAGTCACAATAAAAGATTTCTATCAATTGTGCGAAAAAGACAGCCGAGCATGCAGCGACGAAATAGACATAGCAAAAGTCATGTTAGGTGAGCAAATCAACAAGGAATAAGATGCGACTAAAATTAGCCTTTATTACACTATGCAGTGCATTACTGACATTCTCGATACTGCATAGTGAGCCGTTGAAGGCACAAACTAACTTTAAGCTGCCCGATTTAGGGACCTCGGCTTTGCAAGCGTTGCCGATTGAAAAAGAGCAAGCAATCGGTGAAGTGATGATGATGCAAATTCGTGGTTCATCGCCTGTTGTGAATGACCCCGTTCTCGATGAATACCTCACTACTCTGGGCAGACGTTTGGTCGCAAACGCTAACGATGTACGTTTTCCATTTTCATTTTTCTGGCTAAACAATTCAGAAATCAATGCATTTGCATTCTATGGCGGCCATGTAGGTGTGCATACAGGCCTCATCGCACAAGCCGATAACGAAAGCCAATTTGCCTCAGTACTTGGACACGAGATAGCTCACGTCACACAACGCCACTTAGCGCGCCGTATTCAACAGCAACAAGACAACAGCGCATTAACCATCGCAGGCATGATTGCTGGTATTTTGGCTACAGTTGTTGCACCTGATGCCGGTATTGCGATTATTTCAGCGAACCAAACACAAGCGGCATTTAGTCAATTAACGCATAGCCGTGCTGCTGAGCAAGAAGCTGACCGTATTGGTATGCAAACCCTTAATAACGCAGGATTTGACCCCCGCCAATCAAGTGAGTTTTTAACTAAGCTTGCTGCACAAATTCGTTATAAGTATAAGCCGCCAGCATTTTTACTGACTCACCCATTACCAGAAAGTCGTGTATCTGATGTACGCTTACGTGCCGAGCAATACCCAAAAAGACACTATGCTGACAGCCTAGAATTCAATTTGGCTAAAAGCCGAGTGATTGCTCGTTATCAGCAAAAGTCAAAAGCAGCGGAAGATTTGTTTCGTAAATTAATGCGTGCAAATACTGTTCACAACGACACAGCTCTCAAATACGGTTTAGGTATTAGCCTGTTGGATCAGAAAAAGCTTGATGAAGCGGCCGACGTATTGAATCCATTGCTTGAGCAAGATCCAAAAAACTTATTTTATATCGATACCCATACAGACTTACTAATTGCTCAAGGTAAAGCTAACGAGGCTGTAGAATTTTTAGCTAAGTTAGATATCGATAGACCTAACAATCAGGTGATTGCCTTAAACTATGCAAATGCCGCTATTGAAGCAAAACAATTTGACCTTGCGGAGCGTATTCTAAAATCTTACTTGTTAGCAAAACCTGAGAACAATCTAGCCAAAGAGCTCATTGCTGATGTCTATAAAAAGCAAGAAAATATGGCTTCCTACCATGAAGCTCATGCCGATGTGCTCGCTCAATATGGCGCTTATTTAAAAGCAGCCGATGAAATTCAAAAAGCACTAAACTTTGTTGAGCCTGAAGAATTAGTAAAACAACAACGTTTAAAAGCCCTACTTACACAATACCGTCAATTACAAAAAGAGCTTGCGAGACTTTAAGTCTCGCGGCGCTTGCCCTAAAATAAGCCAAAATATTAAATGTGAGAACACACCATGTCTGTGACTATTTATCATAATCCACGTTGTTCAAAATCGCGTGAAACACTTGCCCTATTAGAAAGCAGTAATATTCAACCAAGTGTTGTTGAATACCTAAAAACACCGCTTAATGAACAACAAATTGCGACTTTAATTAGTCAGCTAGGTTTTACTTCAGCGCGTGAATTAATGCGTACTAAAGAAGACATCTACAAAGAGCTTGAGCTTAAAAACGAACAAAATGAAGATAAGTTAATTGCTGCGATGGCTGCCAATCCAAAACTAATCGAGCGCCCAATTGTTGAAAATAAAGGCAAAGCTGCTCTAGGTCGTCCACCAGAAAACGTATTAAGCGTGCTTTAATGGCTATAAACATTGTTGTGCTATACCACTCAAGCCATGGCTCTGTAGAAGCTATGGCTCATGAGATAGCCGAGTCGATTGAGCAACAAGGTGCAACAGCCTTGTTGCGCACTTTTGTTAAGCGTCAGTCACACGATATTGTGATCAGCAAAGATGATCTTATTAATTGTGATGGCTTAGCCTTTGGCACTCCTACTCGATTTGGCATGATGGCCTCGCAAGCAAAGAGCTTTTGGGAAACCACCAGTGATCTATGGCTTAAAGGTCAGCTGATAGATAAACCCGCTTGCGTTTTTTCGTCATCAAGCAGCATGCACGGTGGTAATGAAGCAACCTTGTTAAATCTATCACTGCCACTATTACATCACGGTATGATGTTGCTAGGTGTGCCTTATGAAGTACCTGAATTACTAGCGACTGAAACTGGCGGTACGCCATATGGTGCGACTCATGTAGCCGGTAGCAATAACAGTAATGTGTTAAGTAAAGACGAAATTAAAATATGTCAAAGCGTTGGTAAGCGCCTGACACTAATTGCGAGTAAATTACAATGAGCTTGGAACCTGAGTTAAATCAGCCTGTTGCCAAAAAACCAATTACAAAACGATTCCAACGTTTCGCACTGATTGGTTATATCGGCTTATTAGTTTTAATGCCAGTTTGGTTGTTTTTAATTGCCCCAAGAGAAGGCCATAGTAATGCCTTTATCTTTGTTGTATATATCCTGCCTCTGCTGCTACCGCTAAAAGGTATCATTCAAGATAAGCCTTATACCTATGCATGGGCGAACTTTATTGTCATGTTTTATTTCATCCATGGTTTTACATTACTTTGGGTCGCGCAAGAACAGCTGATTTGGGTATTACTTGAATTAACCTTTGCGAGCCTAATGTTCATTGGCTGCACCTATTATGCACGCCATCGCGGACAAGAACTTGGCCTTAAGATACGTAAATTAAAAGAAGAGCTGGCTGAAGAAAAAGCGGCACATGAGCACGACAAATAAACACTTTTATTTAGAAAAATGAAACAAAAAACGGCAACCTAGGTTGCCGTTTTTTATGTCACTTTATATAGTTTTTATGTCTTCACACCAACTCAGCTAAGGTGGCTAGCGCGACAATACTTGCTAGACCCACTTGGCCAATTAAGCTAAACAACGAAAACAATCTTAAAATAAAAAGTCCCCGAGGATGGCGTATATGTGGGTAAAGCGCACATCGTTTCAAGCTTGTCGCAAAGAAAAAACATAAAATTGAAATTAGCGTAAAGCTAAGTGTTAGCTCACTTTTAATCGAAATACTGTCATCAAAAAAGAAGAACAGCTGCACAGGAAGTAACAAAGTTACAATCGCATGTAATAAATGTACCTTTTTAATGCGATCAAACTGCCCTTCAGGTGAAAGCTCTTTGATGCCAAAGTCATGTTCAAGGCACTTCACTAAGCTATCCGCTTTGATGCTTACTGCTAATCGGTAGCAACTTAAACCATCATTGTTACGAACTCTAAAGTCATAACCTGCTTTTAGAAGCAGCACAAGTAACGGTCCATTCTCGGCTAAAACTGCATAATGTAATGCCGTATTGCCTTTGTTGTCTTGGGATTTTTTATCTTGATACTCAAGCAAAGTCTCAACAACATTCACATAGCCTTTTTCGGTAGCCCACATAAAGGCTGTTTTACCGTTTGCGTCAGCTAATGCACCGGTTGCACCTTGCTCAATAAACCGCTTTGCCATTGTTTGTTTAGCATTTTCATGGCTTAAGTGAGCAAGTAAAGCTTGTTCAAGTAACGATGCAGAATCAACGTCTGGTGACACAAGCTTAAGCAGCGTGAAATAATCTTCGCCATGGGCTACCTTTTCTGCTGCTAGCACAGTTAAAGGTTCAAGATCTGCAACAGACTCTGGAATAAAACCACTAAAGCGTTCTCTAAAGTCAACTTCAGTCCAGAGCTCCAGCACATCGTCCGCAGACATTTTCGCACCTTGATTAAGTACATGCTCTATCACCGTGAAATAGCGACGATTAAATAACTGGTGAATGAGTGTAATAGGTGTTTTAACTGCCGACTGTGCAAATGCGCTGGCGTATTTCTCTAAGCGCTGGCACAGCATTAACACAAGACTCTCAGGGGTGTAATCGTTTTCTAAAAAGTGCGATTTCATAGCATTAACATAATGCAACGCAGCTTCATCAAACTCAGAAATGTGTTGGAAATAACACTCTTCAAACGGTTCAAGAGGAGTCAACCAAGTGAGGTAGTAAATAGGCGGAAGAACCGTCGTACACACACCGTCATCTTCATTAGTAGAACGACATGCCGGCCAAGCTTCTAAAGCATCTAAAATATAGGCCCCGTTTTGCTCAGCTAATCCTTTGATCAGTAACGGGTATTCCTTTGGCCAAATCAGTACATTTTCCATTAAAAAAACACAACTCCGCTGCACATTATTCGATGTCTTATTAAGCACTCAGTTATAGCAAAATTTAACTGACAGTTTGCTTAATATTGCAACCAATAACACAGTATCTGAACAGATACTTTGGTAAACAAGAAAAGTAGCATGATTCTACCACAGAGGGTTACAGGTGCTAGCGCAAAGTAGGTGATTTTTAAAGAAAATAGAAAAGCAGCGGCACATGGACGGTGCTCACTGCTTGGTTGGAGACTGAAAGTAGCTAAAATGCTCGATGAGGTGAAGGTAATCGAGCTTTAAGCTAACTTACTTACTTGCTAATTCGCTTGTGACTTCGTCGATACCCACTTGACTGATGCGTTGCAATACTTCTTTTTGCTTCGCGCTTAACAGTGAAATGCCTTCAGCAACGATATCGTATACTTTCCACTGCTTATCTTTGCCTTGGCGTAATTTAAAGTGCAAATCGATGGCTGGCGCATTGTCATCAACAATTTGCGTTTTAACTGTTGCATAACCACCGTCAATGAGTTGTGATTGATCAAAAATAACTTTTTGGCCTGTGTATTTCATCAGTGCGCCGGCATAAGTTACTGTTAAGTAATGCTCAACTGCAGCAATAAAATCAACAGCTTGGTCACGGCGTAGGCCTTTAATGTGCTTACCTAAAAGCTTATACGATACAAACTTAATATCCATGTGCGGCAATAAACGTTTTTCTACAATGCTTGCCATTGCTTCTGAACTTGCATCACCCTTCGCATTTACATTTGCGATATCAACAAATAAATCTGCTGTGACTAATTCTAATAGTTGCTTAGGCGAGCGGTCTTCACTGGCAAAAGCAGTTGCAGTAAAAAGCGCAGCTATAAGCAAAAATGAGTTAACTAGTTTGGTCATCGTATTCACCTCTCAACGAAAATTTTCGCTAATATACCGATATTAAATCCATAAAAAAAGAAACAATCCGACACCGTTTTAATGCCAATTAAGCACCAATCGGTTTTTCCCATAGTTTTCAGTCAATTGCTAAAAAATATGAAAATGTGCACAGCTTCTGTGTTTTTACGCACATTGAAAAGCCCCTACCCTCACCCTTATCTACTTGCTCACAGTCATAATGAGAAGTACCGAGATGAAACTAAAGCACCCACTAAAAGCACTTATGTTAAGTGTAGCCGCCCTACTAGCAACACCGACTTATGCCGCTTCAAACCATGGCTATGCGGTTGATTACATCCAAGGTGAAGGTGATGTGAAAGGCTTAAAGCTGGCCTACCAGTACCATATACCCAATGAAAAGCTGCCTTTTCAACACGCCCGTTTGTACTTCGAGTCTAGTTTTAATATTTGGCAGTATGGCAAAGACAACAAACATCAAACTAATATCGTGTTAGCTATGTCTCCGGTGATCCAATACCCTGTATTTAATCTGAAAAACATGCCTGTTTATGTGGAGTTTGGGATTGGTGTTTCATTGTTAGATGACACCCATTTTGCTGGCAAAAACGTTAGTACTCACTATCAGTTCGAAGATAGATTGGGTTTAGTTGCAGACCTAGGTGACGACTCAACCTTAGCAGTTAGATATTTACATTACTCAAATGCAGGCTTCAAAAGCCCTAACCCCGGCCTTGATTTTATTTCACTGTCTTATGCAAAACGATTTTAAGTGCTACTATATCGCTGTGTATATCGGCAGGATTTAAAGATGGAAACTTGGCAAATTATAGCCATTGTTGTTGCCGTATTTGGTGTGGTAGTTGGTAACCTTATGTTGCTAAAACATGCAGCAAAAATGGACTTCAAAGTGCCTAAAAGCGATGATAATGAAGATAAAAAAAGCCCTGATGAATAATCAGGGCTTTTCTATTTAAGTTTTTAGCTTTGTTTACACTAACCAATGTGCCATTAAGACAATCACCGGTAATGTTACTAAGGTTCTTAAAATAAAGATGAAGAACAATTCGATAATATTAACCGGGATTTTGCTACCTAAAAGCAGTGCACCTACTTCCGACATATAAATCAATTGCGTCACACTCATTGCAGCAATGATAAAGCGTGTTACATCACTTTCGATACTACCAGCCGCAAGAATCGACGGAATAAACATATCAGCAAAGCCAACCATAATTGTTTGTGCAGCAGCTTCAGCTTCTGGTACTTGTAATAGCTCTAAGAATGGAACAAAAGGTTTGCCCATATATTCAAAAATTGGCGTATATTCAGCAATAATCAAAGCAAATGTGCCCACAGCCATAACCACAGGTAATACAGCAAATACCATATCAAATGCGTTATGTAAGCCTTCTTTCACTGTACCAGCAAAACCCGGTGCAGTGCGTGCTTTAGCAAGTGCCACATCAAGTGAGTGAGAAACCAATGTTTTACCTTCAGGTACTGATTCTGCGTCTTTATCAGGCTCAGTTCCATCTACATAGAGATCTTTTTTAAAGCGTAGCGGTGGTAAGCGAGGCACAATTAGCGCAGCTGCTAAACCCGCTAAACACACCGTTAAATAAAACGGTGCAAATAGGTGTTCAAGCTTTACTTGACCAATAACAACTAAACAAAAGGTAATTGATACAGCTGAGAAAGTGGTACCAATAATGGCAGCTTCACGTTGTGTATAATGTTTATCTTCATACTGACGAGCGGTCATCAAAATACCTACACTACCATCACCTAACCAAGATGCCACACAGTTAACTGCACTTCGACCAGGAACACCAAAAAGTGGGCGCATAACCTTAGTTAATAACGTACCCACTAGCTCTAGGAGACCGAAATTTAATAATAACGGTAATAATAACCCCGCTAAAACAAACACAGAAAACAATACGGGCAGCAAGTCGTTTAATACTAACGCACCAGTATTCCCTGAAATAATCATTTCAGGACCTTGCTTCGTGTAAGTCAGAATAATAAATATCATGCCCAGTAACCGAACACTCAGCCACAGCCAACTAACATCAAATAAGTGTTTAATGATAAAAAACTTAAGTAATGGCTGTGGTTTAAACAGCTTTATTATCAAAGATAAAACACCGGTGATACAAACGATACTGGTGATTAAACCCAATGCAAATGGGGCAATCCACTCTTGCACTGCTTTTGCCATAACAGCAATCGGAATAGTCATTGCTTCACCTATGGGTACCGGCGTCATAAACAAAAAGACACCTATAAGTGAAGGAACGAAAAAGGTAAACAAGGTTCGCAAGTCACTGCGATTTGCTGTGTTTAAGTTAGACATATTTTCAACCTGTAAAAACCACAAAAAGAGCGGCGAAGCTCTTTTTGTGGTGGTTTTAACTTTTTTAATTATTAAATATTGATACCGCGTTGACGCAGTGCATTTTCTAATGCTTGCTGGAGGTCATTCATTGTACCAGGCTCTAATGTCGAACCTTCAGAGTCCATCCAAGTTAAACTTGTACCGCCATCATTGGTACGGCTAACAAGAATTTGATATTGGCCTTCTTCAATTGGTAGCTCAGCTAGTTCTTCACCCCAAATTGAATCCCATACGCTTGACTCAGGCTTTTTGTAATCAGCCGTAATCAAACCACGTTCTTGGTCAATCTCTACGATAGTGAAAGATAATCGCTCTAAGAAGCCAGAGAAACGATCAAACACCATGTTGTAATCTTGCTCAGTAACCAGTGCCGCATTACCTTTGTTATCAAAGCCCATTTCTAATGAAATAATGCCTTGTTGTTTACGCATTTCAACTTCAAGTTGACGGTAACGGTAATCAAACTCAGCAATCACTTGGTTTAAAGCACGTACTTCAAGTTGTTGCTGTAGTAATGGTGTTAACGGTACTGAGTCGCTTTTATAATCAGCAAGTTTAGCTGTTAAAGAAGCTGTACGCTGATGCGACTTTTCTTCAATAGTGAATATAAAACGTTGTTGTGATACTTCGGTTTCACTTTCCCAAAACCAACCTTCTTCAGGTTTAATAATCGCATACCAACCTGTTTCAATTGAATTTGATGCTTTATCTTCTTTCAAAGCTGCGGTATTTTTTTCAGCTAGAACGGCTTTTATAGAGTTCCAGATAAATACATCTAAATCTTCTATACCATCGTTTTTATCAAAATAGACCCGTGCTTCTGTATCACCTTCTTCAACCCAAGTACCTTGAGCAATGGTAATAACTTGCGCTGGCGGACGATAGTTTTTAGCTTCAGGATTATTGTCATATTGCGCAACATCCATTTTATATGTTGGATCTAGAGCTGGTTGCGCTAAACCTGCTGGTGCTTTGACCGGTTCATTTGCTCGATAATTACGTTTTTGATGTGCTTCGTCGGTAAATACACCACACCCTGTTAAACTTACCATTACGCTTACAGCAAGCGCCTTTGAGATCCAATACTGCACAGATATTTCTCCTTAGCAAACCCTTAATTTTTTTAACAAATATATGAGTGGGTAATGCCGATTTGGTTCACTGTAAAATCACTTTTAACTTTACATTTATAGTTTTTATGCAAAAAACCCGAATAGATTCGGCTAGCGTAACGTATTTGTTTGCTTGTCGCCTTGCAAAATTTTAACTATGGTACTTTCAGATGCCCCTAAAAACAAGAAAGAGCGCACTTTATTCACGGCTTAATTAATCGTCGCTATCGTTAACGATGCAAATTATGTTAAACTTCGCCGCCGTGCGGTATTAAACTCACGTGAAATCAAAGCTTACTCAAGCTTATATCCATTGGTATTGTTAATTACTAGGTATTTAAAATTCCATGACTGCTTTTACAAATCATCAGATAGTGCTCACTGCGATTGGCGAAGATAGACCCGGTATCGTTAGCGAATTAACTCAGTTAGTGAGTGATTGCCATTGCAATATAATTGACAGTCGCATTGCTATTTTGGGCAACGAGTTTACCTTTATCATGCTGTTAGCAGGTGATATGTCGGCCATTAGCCGCATTGAGCATACATTGCCAACTAAAGGCATGGAACTTGGCCTTTTAACCATGATGAAACGCACAGCAAGTCATGTTGCATGTGAATTTTGCGCCGGTTACACCCTCGAATACACAGGTATTGATACACCTGGAACATTAAGTAAAGTTACGCGCTTTTTTGCTGACAATAACATCAGCATTTGTTCACTTAAATCTGATACGTACGACGAAGGTGATGAGCTAAAAATGCGTTGTGAGCTAGAGTTTAATATTCCCGTTGAAGTCGATATTGATAACTTTAAAGTGAGCTTTGAAGATCTTTCTCGTAGTTTGAACGTAGATTATATTTTCAGACGCATTCGCTAAGGAGCAAAGCATGAAAACAATTAATCCATTACAGGCCGGTGATACAGCCCCTGCTTTTAGTTTACAAAATCAAAATGATGAAACAATCACACTCGCTGAGCTATTAAAAGAGCAGCAAGTGCTTGTTTACTTCTATCCAAAGGCATCCACTCCAGGGTGCACCGTACAAGCTGAAAACTTACGTGATGAAAAAGCTGAGCTTGCTAAATTAAACACACGTGTCGTGGGTATCAGCCCAGACCCAATAAAGCGTTTAAAGAATTTTGAAACCAAAAAAGAGCTTAATTTTGACTTATTAGCTGACGAAGATCACGCGATTGCTGATGCGTTTGGTATTTGGGGCTATAAAAAGTTTATGGGTAAAGAATACGAAGGAATTCATCGTATAAGCTTTCTTGTAGGCCAAGACGGTAAAATCAAGCATGTGTTTGATAAATTCAAAACCAAAGACCATCATCAGGTTGTGTTGGATTATTTAGCGCAGAATTAGTAGCGATAAGCTAAAAAGTAAAAAGCGTTGCCATGGTGCAACGCTTTTTTTGTTTTTAACTGGAAATATTAAACCCAGTGTCTACTTTATCGGGGTCAGATCAGACGGCTGACGGCTGACGGCTGACGGCTGACGGCTAAACCCTAACTAATTCCCAAATACTTATGTACTTGAACTGATAAACGCCAGTTCTTTGCAATACAGGTTTCAATGGCAAGTTTAGTTGCTGAGGTCTTTTGGCTAATTGGTTGAAGGTACACTAGACGCGGATTAACACCTGTTTTTAAGAATAAATCTTCTAGCTCTTCAACATGCTTTTGCATTGCCACTGGGTGTTTAATTTCATCAGCGCGCTGCATAGCGCTGCGTAATACTTTGTAACCGCCACGCATATTAATCTTCGGTGATACGGTCACCCATGTTTGTTCAGGGACTAAAATCTCAAATGTGCCGCTGGTTTCAATTTGAGTCGAATAACCATTTGCGTGTAATAACTCACACACTGGATTTAGGTCGTACATGCAAGGCTCACCACCTGTGATCACCACATGTTTTGCGTTGTAGCCACGTTCTTTAAATAGCGCTAACACTTGCTCCGCAGTTGCTTCTGCCCAATGATCTGAGTCTGCTTTTTTCTCAACCGTGTCATCAAGTGACACTTTATATACATTATCAACGTCCCATGTTTGTTTTGTATCACACCAAGCACAGCCTACAGGGCAGCCTTGTAAACGTAAAAAGATTGAAGGTGTACCAGTAAAACTTGCTTCACCTTGAATTGTTTCAAACACTTCGTTAATTTTGTACAAAAGAGATCTCACTTACGACGCAACGATATATAATGCATACCATCAAAAAACCAAAAACACGCGCAAAAATTGTTATTTAGGCCCGAGCCGTGTAGTATATCGCGCCCTGAAGTAAACCTCTATCAAAAGTAAGAGCAAAACAGATATGACGCAAAAAGTAGTTGTGATTTATTCCGGCGGTATGGACTCTTTTACCGTATTAAATAAAGCCCTGCAACAAGGCCACGAAGTATATGCCCTGTCGTTCGACTACGGCCAGCGTCATGTTAAAGAGCTTAAAGTAGCTGCTCAAGTGTGTGAAAAATTAGGTGTTTCTCACAAGATTGTTGATATTTCAGCAATCAATCAATTGATTGGGGGCTCATCACTGACCGATGATATCGATGTGCCAGAGGGTCACTACGAAGAAGAAAGCATGAAGAGCACAATAGTGCCAAACCGCAACATGATCTTACTATCACTTGCAGTGGGTTATGCGGTGTCTTTAAAAGCCAGCAAAGTTTACTATGGCGCACATTCTGGTGATCATGCAATTTATCCTGACTGTCGCCCTGAATTCGTTCAAAAAATGGATGATGTTTGCCGTATTGCCAACTACGACGCTGTTGAGATTTTCAGTCCATATTTAAACAATACTAAAATCGATATTTTAACAGACGGCTTAAAAATGGGTCTTGATTACAGCCAAACTTGGACATGCTACAACGGCCGTGACAAAGCCTGTGGCAAATGTGGTGCTTGTCAAGAGCGCTTGGAAGCCTTTGCACTTAATAACGTTACCGATCCTATCGAATACGAATAAACAAAAAAGGCTATCAAAGATTTGATAGCCTTTTTAAAGACACATTTGGTAAAAATTTAAAGTCCAAACGGTTGCGTCAATGCTCTATTAACTAAATAAACGCTCAAACCAGTTTTTATCTAGATCTGCTTCACACTTTTTAAGTTGCGCGCCATAACGGCTAGCTCGATGTTTAACTTTATTTGCAACACTCATTAACCACTTTTTACTTTTATAAGTACCACGCTTATAGCCGCCCCATCCTTCATGGTAATTTAGGTATTGTGCGTACGCGTCCCATTTCGATACACCATTTACTTTATGAGTTTTGTAAACAAACCACGCCATAAAGTCGATAGCATCATCAAAATCATCCCTGTCTGCACCGCTGTTGCCTGTTTCTCGGATGTAATCTGACCAAGTAGGTGTTTTCGCTTGTGAATAGCCATAGGCAGAACTGGCACGACCTATTGGAATAACCCATAAGAAGTATTCCATTGGCGGAGCAGCATCATGACGAAATGAGCTTTCTTGATACATCATGCTCATTAGCACATGTTTAGGCGATCCCCATTTTTCTTGAGCATCGCGGGCATCGTAGTACCAATCAGGCTTTTCTTCAAAAATCTTACAGATATCATGGGGTTGCTCTGGAGGAGCGGTTGCACATCCAGCCAATGATGCGGCCAGCGATAAAATAATTATACTTTTTTTCATTTTTTTTTGGATCTCGCTGAACTTTTTCTTATCAGGTCAGTCTGAACTTATGAATGCAGCAGTATAGCATTGTTTCATCCCTGAAGAATCTTTGACGCAGCCACCATAGGCTGCGTTTTTTTATGTCTTCACCTTACTAAGCTTTAGCAAAATAGTCATCTAAAAAAGCAGTAAACGTTTCGCTATCGGCAGCTTTAACTTCACGCTCTTTAAGCACAGAGTCAGCAGCTTGTTTCGCTAAAAATGCATGATCATAAAATTGATACTGTGACGCAAGATGGCTTTGCTTGTACTGCTGTGCAAGTGCTAATGCAAAATTACCATTATCTAGGTTCTCTTTTGCAAGTGTTGCTACGTATTTGCCAGAGTATGTTTTTCTAGGATCTTGTACCCAGGTTGCAAGCTCAGCAATAGTTTCACTGTAATAACTTACCCCGTATGCATTATCCATATAACGTGCAACGGCAGTTAAATTACTAAAAATTGTTTTAGCCCAATCTGTCAGGCGAACTATTTCGCCTTGCTTGTTAAGTGTTAATTCTGGATCTCGGCCTTCATTAACAACCGCATCGAGGTTGGTAGTGCTCAACTTTTGTTCTTGCCAATCCATCTCTGGAGAGTCATTTAATAAGCAGTAAGTTAGGAATACGTCTAAAAAGCGTATTTGCTGTAAGTCGATACCCGTTTCACTAAATGGGTTAACATCTAATGCCCTTACCTCAATGTATTCTATACCACCACGAAGTAATGCATCTGTAGGAGTTTCGCCTGATGCTGCGTTGCGCTTAGGACGAATTGGTGAATAAAACTCATTTTCGATTTGCAGAATATTTTTGTTTAACTGCTTTGGTTCAGCACTTGTGTAATCATCAATATGGTCATAAATATCAGATGGCGTATGAATCGCTTCTTTTAAACCTGCTACATATTCTTCTAATGAGTTGTACATAACACGCAAAGACGATTGCGCACTGTTGGTATAACCAAGGTTCCCCAAACGCAGCGCAGTGCCAACTTCTAAGTAAAGAGTACCTTTACCTAGTTTTTTAAATGGTAAGTCTGTTTCGCGCCCTTGCAAAAATGAACTACACAATGCTGGCGATGCACCAAATAAAAAGCTGATCAACCAAAGCTCACGTTTAAAGTTACGAATAAGTCCCAAATACCCATTCGAAATAGAATCAGCGAGTGTGCCTTGGCTGCCGTTTAAACTATACAAGCTTTGCCATAAGCTCTCAGGAAAAGAAATATTAAAATGCACACCAGCAATTGCTTGCATCATACTGCCATAGCGATTCTTTAAACCTTCACGATAAAGTGTTTTCATGCGGCCAATATTTGAGTCACCAAACTGTGCCAGTACGATGTCGTCTTGATGCTCAATAAAACACGGCATGCTGATAGGCCATAAGAGCTCATCATCCATCTGAGACAAGGTGAACTTTTGCAGATCTTTTAGCTGAGCTAAGGTTTGCTCTGCAGACGTACTTACTGGTGTAATAAATTCTAATAGCGATTCCGAAAAATCAGTGGTGACATGATCATTAGTTAAAGCGCTACCAACGCCTTTTGGATGACCTTGCTGTGAGATAACACCATTTGGTTTGATCCTTAATGCTTCTCGCTCGATACCACGTTTAATCCCATTAATTGCGTTAGGAAATTGTACTGTTAACGCCTCTAGCGTTTTATTTAAATCATGTTTTATCAAAAATGCTTCCTCGAGCCACGTGGCTGTAATCCTAAGTGTATGGGGGCAAAAAGTAATTACTCAAGTCAGAAAAATCAGTTTCATTTAGTACCCGTTCACTTGATGCTCAATCTTGCCATTGTGAGGGACAATATACAATTGCTTTGGCGGCACTTCATTGTTGCTAAAAACATTTAAAATACTATTTAGACTTATTTCTTGAGGATACTGAGCCTTTTAACTAATATAAAAGACTGAGGCTAAACATAATAATTCAAGCAAGATATTGTTTTAGATCAAAGGGAAGATGAAATTTTTAAAACTTTCATAGTTATCTATATGCACCCCCTTCCCTTACATTTTTCTGAGACTATAATCCGCACACCATAAAAAAGTATATTTCGAGGACTCATATGCGTCGTGGGCAAGAAATCATTAATCAAGAAGTGACATACTCTGATAATCAAGAGCTTGTCTCTACTACAGATTTACGCGGTGTCATCACATACGTAAATAAGGAATTTTGTACGATTGCAGGTTACACCGAGGAAGAGCTACTCGGAAAAAATCATAATATTGTTCGCCACCCTGACATGCCAAAAGCGGCATTTAAAGAAATGTGGGAAAAACTAAAGCAAGGCCATTCTTGGCGTGGCATGGTTAAAAATCTCTGTAAAGATGGTCGTTACTATTGGGTTGATGCATTTGTTACACCCATTTATGAACATGGTCAGTTGGTTGGCTATCAGTCAGTTCGAACTAAGCCATCTGAACAATTAAAAGACCGTGCAACGGCACTGTACACTAAGATTAATAATGGAAAATCAGTCGCGTCATTTCGTGAAAATATTTCGCTGAGACAAATTTTGTCTGCGGTTATTTTATTTGCAGGCATTGTCGGCTTAGCGTTTACTACTTCATGGATGGTTGCCTTAGCGAGCTGTGCCGTTGTAGCACTCCTTTTTGCATTAAATTATGACGAGCTCGTTGTAACCCCAAGCCATTTAAAGCAGCAACGTGCAGAGTTTGATTCAGTATCACGCTATGTGTATTCAGGTTCACACCCTTTTAGTATTGCTGCCTATAATCAGCAAATGCTGTTCGCTAAGCTTAGAACTGTATTAGGTCGTGTTAAAGACTCTACTTACTCATTCAAAGACATTGCTACCAACTTAGATAAACAATCGTCACTAACCGAGCAAGGTATTGCTGCACAAGGTCAACGTTTAAGTGATATTGCTACGGCAATGACACAAATGAGTGCAACTATTGGCGAGATTTCAGCAAATACTCATCACACTGCTGACAAGGTTAAAACAACTTACCAAAGCTGTAACGATATCAAACTGCATATTGAAGATAATAGCAGCATGGTGTCTGATCTAGCTAACCAAGTAGAGCAAGCAGCCACTACCGCTAACTCTCTTGCTAGTGAAGCTGACAAAATAGGCCAAGTAATGAGTGAGATTGAAGGCATTGCTGAACAAACAAACTTATTAGCGCTGAATGCTGCAATTGAAGCAGCACGTGCAGGTGAGCATGGCCGTGGTTTTGCGGTTGTAGCAGATGAAGTACGCGCACTTTCTTCACGTACTCAAAATGCGACAGCACAAATTCACAGCTCAATTAAAGAGATCCAAGATACGTTATTTAGCTGGTCTAAAGTGATGCAATCAACTAAAGCGCAAGCAGATAATTGTGTTGATACTACTGCTCACACTCAAACTGAGCTAGCGAGCATCTTCGCACAAATTGATGAAATATCAGGCCTTGCGACTGAGATTTCGACGGCTGCAGAGGAACAACAAGTTGTCAGCACCGATATACGCGAAAATGTAGAAAGCATAAAAGGACACAGCGAAGAGAACTTAAAGCTTAGCTACAACGTCGCTAAAGATGCAGCGGGGCTTGTTGAAGGCTCGCGCAAAGTTAACGATATGCTGTTAACCTTTAAAGTTTAAACTTAACTGATACAAAAAAGCCGCGTCAAAATGATGCGGCTTTTGTTTTTAGGGCTAATTAACGACTCGAGAAAACAAGTCCATTCTCATCAGCATCAATATGGATGATGGCACCCGGCTGGTAATCCCCACCTAATAATCGCTGTGCTAATGGATTTTCAATGGTATGTTGTATAGCACGTTTTAAAGGCCTTGCCCCATACACTGGATCAAAACCACTTTCAGCGATGCGGTCTAGGGCTGCATCCGTTACTTCAAGAATGTAGCCTTTTTCAGTTAATCGCTCACGTAGCTTACTTAACTGAATGTCAGCAATTTCTTTAATGTGTTCATTAGCAAGTGGATGGAATACCACGGTTTCGTCGATTCGGTTAATAAACTCAGGACGGAACTGACTAACCAATACGCCCATCACTTTTTCTTTTAAGCCTGCATAATCATTTGAACCAGCTTGCTCTTGGATAATGTCAGAGCCTAAGTTAGAAGTCATAATGATAACCGTATTTTTGAAATCAACGGTACGGCCCTGACCATCCGTTAAGCGGCCATCATCAAGTACTTGCAGTAAGATGTTAAATACATCAGGGTGCGCTTTTTCGACCTCATCCAATAAA
The DNA here is from genome assembly GCF_011806445.1 of Pseudoalteromonas sp. HF66. NCBI lineage: Bacteria > Pseudomonadati > Pseudomonadota > Gammaproteobacteria > Alteromonadales > Pseudoalteromonadaceae > Pseudoalteromonas > Pseudoalteromonas sp. HF66. The sequence goes on along the minus strand of NZ_JAATOU010000010.1, from coordinate 99,040 downwards.
ATGACTGAATACGGACGACGGCGAACTGCTTCAGTTAAATAGCCCCCCTCTTCATAACCAACATAACCCGGAGGTGCACCCACTAAACGTGCCACCGAGTGTTTCTCCATAAACTCCGACATATCAATGCGCACCATGGCATCTTCAGTGTCAAACATGAAGCTGGCTAGTGCTTTGGTCAGCTCAGTTTTACCTACCCCTGTCGGGCCTAAGAATAAGAATGAACCGATTGGGCGATTTGGATCAGCAAGCCCTGCTCGAGAGCGACGAATTGCATTCGCAACCGCTACAACGGCTTCATCTTGACCAATCACTTTATGATGCAGTTCATCTTCCATCTTAAGTAGCTTTTCGCGCTCCCCTTGCAACATTTTGGATACAGGAATACCTGTCCAACGCGATAAAATCTCTGCGATTTCGTCTTCACCAACTTGGTTTTTAAGCAAGCTCATTTCTTGCATTTCGGCCTGTGAAGCAAGGTCAAGTTTACGCTCAAGTTCAGGAATACGACCATACTGGAGTTCAGACATGCGCTGTAAATCACTTGCACGACGCGCAACATCTAAATCAAGACGCGCTTGCTCAAGCTCAGCTTTAATGACTTGTGTGCCCTGTAATGAAGCCTTCTCAGCATTCCAAACTTCGTCTAGTTCGCGGTATTGGGCTTCAAGCTCAGTGATCAACTCTTGCATCTCAGTACGACGTTTTTGGCTCGCTTCGTCTTTCTCTTTTGCAAGGGCGTTATCTTCCAGCTTTAACTGAATAATACGACGCTCTAGCTTATCTAAAGATTCCGGTTTTGAGTCAATTTGCAAACGAATTGAAGAGCCCGCTTCGTCAATTAAATCAATCGCTTTATCTGGCAATTGGCGATCACTAATGTAACGGTGCGACAGCTGCGCCGCAGCAACAATGGCCGGATCGGTAATATCAACTGAGTGATGAAGCTCATAACGCTCTTTTAAACCACGTAAAATCGCAATGGTGTCTTCAACCGATGGTTCATCAACAAATACTTTTTGGAAACGACGCTCTAAAGCGGCATCTTTTTCAATATATTGACGATACTCATCGAGAGTTGTGGCACCCACACAATGTAACTCACCACGGGCAAGTGCTGGTTTTAGCATATTACCTGCATCCATTGCGCCGTCTGTTTTACCTGCGCCTACCATAGTATGGATTTCATCAATAAAGAGGATGACTTGCCCTTCTTCTTTGGCTAGTTCATTCAACACTGACTTTAAACGCTCTTCGAATTCACCACGGTATTTAGCACCAGCAACTAAAGCACCTAAATCAAGCGATAATACTCGCTTATTCTTTAAGCCTTCAGGTACCTCTCCATTGATGATCCGCTGTGCTAAACCTTCGGCAATCGCCGTTTTACCCACGCCCGGCTCACCAATTAATACCGGATTATTTTTAGTACGGCGTTGTAATACTTGAATAGTACGACGAATTTCGTCATCCCGGCCAATTACAGGGTCTAGCTTGCCTTGCTCTGCTCGCTCAGTTAAATCGATTGTGAATTTTTTTAATGCCTGACGGGTTTCTTCAGCATTCGGATCATCAACCTTTTGACCACCACGAATAGCTTCGATTGCTGCTTCAATTTTGCTAGAAGTAATATTTAGCGCTTTAAAAATGTCGCCTAATGGGCCTTTATCGTCACACGCGGCAAGAACAAATAACTCACTCGAAATGAATTTATCTTTTCGCTTTTGAGCATATTTATCACACAAGTTAATTAACGAAATCAGGTTGTTTGACAGCTGAACATCGCCACCAATACCTTCAACTTTAAACAGTTTTTCGATTTCTTGAGATAACTTGGTGTTTAACTCATCAGCACTCACACCGGCTTGTGCAAGTAGCGCACGCACACTCGAGCCATTTTGTTGAAGCAATGAATACATTAAATGCACAGGCTCAATAAATTGATGATCTCGCCCAAGTGCTAATGACTGCGCATCTGAAAGCGCAGATTGAAATTTACTTGTAAATCTATCTAAACGCATAAGGGTTTACCTATTAAAAAATCTAATTGCTTAATTAATGGGTATGGTTAGTGATTTGTTCAAGTAAGAGAAGAAAATTTAATCACAAAAAAGGCGTATTAATTGCGCCAGATCAAGCTAGCCATGCGACCAGTTTGTCCGTCGCGGCGATAAGAGAAAAATTGTGACTTATCACTGACTGTACAGTATTCACCACCTGAAATATTGGCCACGCCTAATTGCGCTAATTGCTGACGTGCTAATAAGTAGATATCAGCCATGTATTTTTCATGTTTGGCTGTAAATGCCAGTTCGTGAAGCGGGTTTTGCGAACAAAAGCAATCTTTAACCTCTTGCCCAACTTCAAATTGTAAGGGACCAATAGCAGGGCCTAACCAAGCAATAATATCGCTTGTAGGCACTTTGAAATGCGAAATGGTTTTTGCCAATATACCTTGTGATAAGCCACGCCAGCCACCATGCACTGCTGCAATTTCATTGCCAGAATTCGAGCAAAGTAACACAGGCAAACAATCAGCTGTCATTATCGCAAGCGGCTGTTTTACTATATTGGTATACAGCGCATCAGCAGAATGAACTAGGCTTAAATCACACCTTTCATCAACCACAACCACATCACTGCTATGAACTTGGTTTAACCAAACCGCGGGGTTTGGTAAGTGACTTGCTAGTAGCGCACGATTTGCAAGTACAGCTTGTTCATCATCACCAACATGTAAACCCAAATTGAAACTATCAAACGGTGCGAATGAAACACCCCCCTTTCGAGTGGTACTGATTGCGCTAACAGTTTTGGGTGCAGTCCATGCTGGTGTGATCATCACAATTAAAGCTCGATATTTGGGTTTGCTTTGGTATCTGCGCGTAATGCTTCTGTCATGGCAGCCATATCATCTGGAATTGGAGCTTGCCATGTCATCAACTCACCCGTAATTGGATGCGCAATAGAGAGCTTAACGGCATGTAAGGCTTGACGTTTAAAATCACGTAGCATTTGAAACAGCTCAGGTGTCGCCCCTTTTGGCGGACGCGGGCGACCTCCATATAGTTGATCACCAACCAATGGATGGTTCAAGTAAGCCATGTGTACACGAATTTGGTGAGTACGACCAGTTTCTAATCGTAAACGTAAGCGTGTATGAGCACGGAATTTTTCTGCTACACGGTAATGTGTTATCGCTGGTTTGCCCATTTCATGCACGGCCATGTGAGTACGTTTTGTTGCATGTCGACCAATTGGTTTTTCAACCATACCACCAGCAGTCATTGTGCCATTACAAATTGCTTCATATTCACGGGTGAAGTTTTCACGCTTTTGCAGTGCAGATACTAAATGTGTTTGTGCCGGAATAGTTTTAGCCACCACCATTAATCCTGTGGTGTCTTTATCTAGACGATGGACAATACCTGCACGGGGTACATTGATGATCTCTGGGTAATGGTGTAATAAAGCATTTAATACTGTGCCATCTGGGTTACCTGCACCAGGATGTACCACTAACCCCATAGGTTTATTAATTACCAAAATATCATCGTCTTCATAAACGATGTTTAATTTGATATTTTGTGCTTCATATTCACGAGGGGCTTCGATGGTTGTTTCAACACTCACCGTTTCGCCACCGAGTAGTTTTTCACGTGGTGTGTTTAAAATTTCGCCGTTCACAGTGATTTTATCATCCAAAATCCACGTTTTTATACGTGAACGAGAATAATCAGGGAACAATTGCGCTAATACTTGGTCTAGACGTTTACCGCCAAGGTCAATTGGAACCTCGGCTTGGAGAGAAATTTGCTCTGACATTAGTAACTTTACCCAATTTACCAGTGCAAGCTGTGCTCGACTGGGTTAGAATCGCTTTAATATAATACGTATAGTTTACTCGGTTTTCCTCACTTGGCCTAGCCGAAGACATCGAAGGTAAGAAATAAAATGATAAATAAAATAGGGAAACGTGCGTTCGCCATAGTTTTTTCAGTATCTGTACTTGGCTTAGGTGCCTGTTCATCAGCACCCGACCAAGAAGATATCCAACGCGTTCCTAATAAATCTGCGCAAGCTTTATATGAAGATGCCAAACAAACATTAGATTCTGGCTTATATGCTCGTGCAATTGAGCTATTAAGCGCTATTGATTCTCGCTACCCTTTTGGTCCTCTATCAAAACAAGTACAAATGGACTTAGTGTATGCACATTATCAAGCAGGTAATACTGAGCAAGCACTGGCAACTATCGACCGTTTTATTCGCTTAAATCCAAACCACAAAGATTTAGACTATATGTACTACATGCGTGGCTTAGTGAATATCAAAGCGGATGAAAACGCCTTCCAAGAATATTTTGGTGTAGACCGTGCAGACAGAGATGCAAACCGTACTCGTGTTGCATTTACTGATTTATCAACACTATTAAAACGTTTTCCTAATAGTGTTTATGCACCAGAGGCAAAAAGACGTGTTGTGTGGTTACTCAATAAAATGGCACGCTACGAGTTAAAAGTTGCTGAGTACTACTATGAGCGTGAAGCATACCTTGCTGCTGCTAACCGTGGCAAATATGTAGTTGAGCACTACTCACAAAGTAGTTACCTTGATCAAGCGCTTGAGATCATGGAAAAAAGCTACAATAAACTTGGCTTATCTGAGCTAAGTGAACACGCTAAAGCAACGCGAGAAGCAAACAAGCGTTAAAATAATTTAAAAAGCAAAAAAGGCGCCTAGGGCGCCTTTTTAATGTTTGCGATTAATCTAATATTTTATCAAATCGCGTCTTCATCTTCTTCCGCGGTACGAATACGCACTACTCGCTCAACATCAGTGACAAAGATTTTACCGTCACCAATTTTTCCTGTCTGCGATGTTTTAACGATAACATCAATTGCACGGTCAACATCTTCATCGCTTAAAACGATGTCTAATTTTACTTTAGGTAAAAAGTCCACCATGTACTCAGCGCCACGATAAAGCTCGGTGTGTCCTTTTTGACGGCCAAAGCCTTTAACTTCACTTACCGTCATCCCTGTGATGCCAACATCTGATAATGCTTCACGCACGTCATCAAGCTTGAATGGTTTAATAATTGCTTCGATTTTTTTCATTTTAAGGGTTACTTATTATTTCTCGATTGACTCGATTTTAGACAATCCAATTGCTGATGGCAAACAAAGCTATGAATTACGGTGATTAAATCAGCAATCATGATATTATTAAACAAAGTGATTCAGAATAGAGATAACAATGAAATCATTACAACGGGGTTTTACATTATTGGAACTAATGGTCACGATTGCCATTGTTGGCATCGTTGCTGTCATTGCGCTATGGGATAGCTCAGATATGTTAGAAAGCGACCGCGCCGAAAGCTACTTGCTTGAATTAAAAAGCACGCTCAGCTTTGCACGAGCAAAAGCGACGAGTAGTGATGAATTAGTCATTGTTTGCGCAGGCGATACAGAATCAATTGAACAAAATAAATCTATATTTTGTTCAAGAGACTGGAGCCTGGGAAGTATTTTTGTATTTGTAGATAAAAGCCCTAACGGTACTTTTAATCCTGGCCAAGGGGATATCATTTTGCGCGTAATGGAAGAGATACCCAATAATAGCTCGCTCAGTTTTTCTGGTGCAAGAGTTATAAGATTTGAAACTAGCGGTATGATTAGAACTGATCCAGGCACATTCGTATATTGCCCTTCAAGTAGCAATAATGATAACAATAAAGCCTTATCTATTTCACAGTCTGGCACCGCAATGTATGAAGGAACAACAACAAAAACATGTAATTAACTCTATTTAATTGACAAATACAAAGCTCCTATTACATTTTAATAAATAGTCGCGATTTGGAGTCTTCAAGGATGAAGACAAATAATTACTTGCGTAGCCTTAAAGGTGCTATGTTAATTGAAATCCTAATAGTCTTATCAATTTTTTCGTTTTTACTGCATTTCGCTTTATTTGAATATAAGCCACTCCTCGCCAATAACCGCTTAGAAAGTAATATGCATACAGTTAAAAGAGCACTACAATTTACTCGCCTCAAGGCACAAACTAATAATGCCTATGTGACATTTTGTGCTTTAGAGCTTAACCGTTGTAACAAGGCGATGTGGCATAAATCTTTAACTGTCTTTGTCGATAAAGGCGAGCTTGGTGTGTTTGAAAGTGGCGATACCAAATTATTGGAAGTTGAAGCAATAAATAAATTAGATATGCTGACTTATCCACGTCACTCAGTAACATTTAGCCCAACAGGTATGCCTGTGGGTTTAAACAATGGCACTTTTATATACTGCCCAGAATACATAAAAGCAAGCCTCAAAGGGCTTGCTATTAGGGTCAGTACAATAGGTCGAGTCAGAATGATTGATACTGATAAGTGCTAAAGCCTATTTCCCCCAACAAGTGCTCGAATCAGCAGAACCTTGAGATTTTTTAAGGCCTGTGTCTGTAATTATTAATTTAGTGCATTCTGAATCTTGTAGTGGCGGACCTGATACTGGTGTTGCCTCTAATTCAAAGGTACCGGCATTATTATTGACAGTCGCCTTTAACTTATAAAAATTGTTTTCTGTTGTTTCTGCAACACCTAGAGCAGAAAGTGAAGTTGTATACTCACGATTATCAACAAAGTATTGTTCTTGTTTATTAGCCGCGTCTAATAATGAGGTTATTGCCTCTGTTCTTGCTGTACGTTTTACATGTTCAAAATAACTTGGGATAGCAATGCTCGCAATAATTCCTAAGATTGCTACAGCAATCATCAGCTCGATTAATGTAAAACCTTTTAGGTTTTTTTTCTTTATTATATTCATACAATTAATACCTATGCTTTTGTTAATTCAGAGCATTCTTCGCTTTAAACTTATCATAGGTTTAGAGTCGCGATTATGCAATTAGATAAATACTCAATTCCATCATACAACGCTGCCTAAGTTAGTTTTAAACTGTTAAGCAGAGTCTTTGAACGGGAATTAATTACTGTTATCGTTTATTTCTTGCTTATAAATAAATGTCTGTTGTGTTTTAAATCCAAAGCCAATTGGCACTGCATCACTCACTAATTTGATTTTACCATCTTCAATTGTAAGCCCTGGACCTAAAATTTCTTGAACCTTAAACGGGTTTTGCTCACCTTTAATACCTGGTCCTATAGACAAGAATTGGCTTTGCTCTTTTACCTTTTCACTTGTATTGTCATCGCAGAAACCATCACTATTACCATCGACACAGCTATCGCCTATACCAAAGTAGAGCTGAGGTGTGTCAGGCACATCATTAGAAGTAGTGAATTTTAAGTTATCATATACCTTAGTGCCGTAATGTAAGTGGAAAGCATACAAGCTACCAGAGCCCCCGGTAAGTGAACATTGATTTACTAAATCAGTAGTGGATGCTGGTGAAAAACTTGTAAAGTAAGCAACGCCACCTATTACGGTACTTGCCGCTAGTGACTTTTCACCGGTAGTTGGTAGGTTATAATACCAACCGCTAAATTCACCCAGTTCTACTTCAAGCTCAGTAAATTTATCCAGGTCATCTAGTGCATTACCGAATGGATCTGACCCCACATCCATTAAATCAGCTTGAGTGATAGGCGCTGGTACATCCGTTCCCATAAATGACTGAGTTACCGTATTGATATCGCGTATCATAAAAAGCTGATCATTTGTTGCTGTTGATAACGGTTTTGAGCGATTCCCGCTACCTATTAATACGGCATCAAATGGAGTATCAATACGTGTTGTAATTGATTCACCTTGATAAGTTGTTTTAGATACTTTGCTAAACATGGTCCTGGCAATCATAGGCTTATAGAAAAAACGACGATCTTGGGTAGCTAATGTACTGCCTAAACTAGCTAACTTAAAATGTGTCCATGGCTCTGTTGAATCATTATAATTCTCAGATGGCATATCAATTCGCCAAATATCTCCACCTGTATCTGTTGCGTATAAACGATCAACATAACCATCGTAGTCAGAATCTAAAACCGTTATATCTGAGGCAATACTGTGATTACCTGTAAATCCATTTTCATTTGGCGTTAAGGCCCATATTTTCTTTCCTGTTTCGGCATCAACAATAAAAACGCCTCGTCCTTTACTATCGTTTGTACGAATAACATTATCTTTGTTGGTATCATAACCTGCACCAAATATAAGCACAGGTTTATCTTTGTATCCACTTAAGTTAATGTACGTCACCGTTGGCTTAGACCATGTTTGTGCCAGCTCTGAAAAGTCGCCTGTTCCACCTGTAATAGGCTCATCCCATAATAATTTGGGAGAATCAGGATTAGTAATATCAAGGCCATAATACTTGTTACCACCTCGTCTTAGGCCAAAAAATGCCCAAACACGATCTGAGTCATTAACTATCCCATCATTATTTTTATCATCAAAAAATATTGAAATTGGCCCGTCAACACCATAGACCTTTGTATCTGCTTGATTCTCACGAAGTGGCTTTATAATTTTATATAAGCTTCTAGGGATAAATGCCCAGCTTTCACTTAGTACATCATTTTTATCTTGAAACATATGCAAATAACCTGCATTAGTTCCGATTAAAATACGGATATCATCATTTCCATAATCAATCGTTACAGGTTTTGAATGTAGTGGATCACCAAAGATATCTTTGCGCGAATCAGTTGTTGAACCATCTTTATCTTCATCATCAATATCAAGACCTCTTGACCAATTTATAAGATCCTCAACTTCATTGGCGTCCGCTTCAAAATCGACTGCTGCTTTTGCTATTGTTCCATAATGAAAAACAACTCGGTAACGTGTGAAATTAAGTAATCGGCCATTAACATTGGTGATAACCTTTCTGCCTTGATTAGGAACGCTTGAAGAATTAGAAAGATATAAGTTCACGCCACCTAGCTCTACTGAATTGCCATCAGCATTTTCACCACTTGGTAACCAAAATGTTTTTGCATTTTTATCTATAAGACCATCTTCATTTAGAGCCTGTTTACCATCTTTATCAATAATTTGGTCACCAGACACTTTTAACTTTTTCAAGTTACCACGCCAACGAGCTCCTGTTTTAGGATAAAACATCGCATAATAAATTGATTCTCGGCTGCGTGTTTGATCTACGTTGTTACTCGCTACAGAGGGAGCTGTAAAACTGTCATTGACCTCTCGAATTTGAGTTATGGTATTTTTTAAAGCCTCTGATAATTGATCAGAGGTATTGGCATGAAGGTACTTACCACCTCCAAGGCGAGCGGTTTCAGACAACAAACGTTTACCATTGTCGCTCATTCCAGAGCCAAAACCTATGGTGTAAACCCGACCTGTTTCATGAATTTCGGAAGTATCTGGACGTAGATCAACTTCAACATTGTCAGTTCCATGGATAATTTTTGCAAGCTTGTGCAAATACACACCAGCAATTTTATCGCTATCTGATAGAGAGCTACCGAAATACGACTTGTGTAAACTGCTTATGTTTGAGTCTTGCTCATTATCAGAGCCCGCAGATGGGTCACCATCAGTCATGTAAATTACATTAACTGAGTTATCACAGCGCTTTACTTCATCAGGGTTATCAAAAGGAGAGATATAAGTGTAATTAGTAACTGTTTCATTTTCCCACCAGCACCCCCACCAGTTACACTTCCTGACTCTATTTGTTGTTGATGTTTTACTTTCTACAGAAGTATCGCGAAATAGCTCATTAACTTTCTCGCCATAATATAAACTTTGCCCAGTAATATATAGATACGCTTCCCAGAGAGTTTCAGTTAGCGGTGTCCCTCCATCAGCAGGTAAATTGGCGATCGTCGTTTTCAGCGTTGACATTGGCGAACCAATACCCGCTAGTACATAACCACCGCTAGTACTATTAAAACGCATAAGACCAAAATCAATATCATCATTACCATCTACAAGTTTAGTTATCGCATCTTGTGCAACGCCTAACCGGCTATCGCTGCACAAAATGTAGCCACCAGAATAACCGCAACTATTACCTGAGCTGGTTGAAAACGCCATACTACCTGAGGTGTCAAAAACAATGAGTACGCGTGGTTTTTCATCTAAATCAACATTGTGATTAACATACAATTCGATGTCTTCCGCATGGGTCATCATACTGAAAATCACAGCACAATTTAGCAAGAGTTTGCTAATTAATTTTCCTATTTTCATTACAAAACCCAACTCGATGCCAATGTTAAAAAAAAGAGTACAGTTCAAGTAGCCCGATGCTTAACTTACTTGCCTGCAATTGTTCATAGTACTAAGTTATTTTTCAAACTTAAAATCTAGTTACTCTTTGATAAAGATATAACTTAATATGTATAATTAAAACTAAAATCTAGATCACATTAATTATAACCAATTATATTGAATTAAAACATAAGTACTGAAATTTGTTTATAAAAACACCATTTTTTAATACAGATATTCACTACAATAAACATTTAACCATTTGAAAAAGTATTCATTAGCTATAAGTAACATTCAAAGGGTTAGTTAACACCTTAAAAAAGCAGTAAAAAACAACCAAAAAACAAAACCCAAACAACCTAAAAGGATTATTTTCATATTCCAGTAGATATTAATTTATAAACCCAAAGGTCTCACAAAAATATTATAATGGTATTTAACATCCTAAAAAGAGAGAAATAACATCACAAATAAAGGTTATCATCAGCAATCAATTATAAACCATTAATTTTCACTGACTTTGGTCAAACCTTTCTTGTTTATATATATAAGTTTGTTGAACTTCAAATCCAAGCCGATCATTACTGACTAATTTGACTTTACCATTTTCAATATTCAATCCGGGACCCAAAACCCCTTTTGCCACAAATGGCGCTTTTTCACCAATGATTCCAGTTCCAATCAACATGAACTGGCTTTCACCTTTATCATTTTCACCGAAAAATAATTGCGGTGTATCAGGTACATCATTCCCAGTTTCGTACTTAAGTTCATCATATACTTTTGTTCCATAATGCAAGTGAAAAGCATAGAGCCCCCCACTTCCCCCGCTTAGACTACATTGGTCTGTAATATTACTTGTCGAACCCGGTGAAAAACTTGTAAAGTAGGCGACACCACCCACAACAGTACTTGCGGCTAACGATTTCTCTCCTTTTATCGGCAAGTTATAATACCAACCATGAAAACGAGATAACTCAATTTCAAGGTTAACAAAGCCTTTAATATCATCTAGTTGCTTGGCAAATGGATCAGAACTTACATTCATTAAATCAGAGTGAGTAATTGTAGTAGGGACATTATTCCCAGTGAAAGACTTAGTCACAGTATTTATATCCCGGATCATAAATAACTGATCTTTTACCGATGTCAAAGTCGGCTTTGCACGGTTCCCACTGCCTATTAAAACCGCATCAAACGGAGTATCTAAACGTGTTATTGTTGACTTACCATTAACAACAACCTCAGAAACTTTACTGTACACACTTCTTGCAATAGTTGGTTTATAGAAGAAACGCCGATCTGTACTAGCATAAGTACCTCCAAGGCTCGCTAACTTGAAGTGTGTCCAATTATTGGAGTTATCTGTAGCCATATCAATTCGCCAAATATCTCCACCTGTGTCGCTCGCATACAAACGATCTATATAACCATCATAGTCAGAGTCAACAAGAGCAATATCAGAAGCTATACTGTGCTTTCCTTGGAAACCATTTTGCGATGGAGTCAGCGCCCAGATTTTTTTTCCTGTCTCTGCATCAACAATATATATTCCCCTTCCTTTAGAGTCTGATGAACGTTGTCTATTATCTTTGTTGGTATCATAGCCCGCACCAAAGATGAGTACAGGACGGTCTTTATAGCCTCGCAAATTTATATAGGCTACTTGTGCTTTAGACCATGTTTGAGCTAGTTCTTGAAAATCACCAGAACCGCCAACAATTGGTCCCCCCCACAATACTTTTGGTGAATCAGGCTTTGTAATATCAAGTCCGTAGTAATTATTACCGCCTCGCCTTAAACCAAAAAATGCCCAAACTCGATCACCTTTACCAACAATACCATCCTTATTTTTATCATCAAAAAATACCGAGATAGGCCCATCGATACCATAAACTTTATTATTTCTCTGGTTATCTCTCAGCGGTTTTATAATTTTATATAGATGTCTAGGAATGAAAGCCCAACTTTCACTTAACACATCGTTCTTATCTTGAAACATATGTAAGTAGCCAGCATTTGTACCTATTAAAATACGAACGTCATCGTTACCATAATCAATAGTGACAGGCCTAGAGTGAAGTGGGTCACCAAAAATATCTTTTCGTGAGTCAGATGTTGAGTAATCATTATTCTCATCATCTACATCGAGACCTCTTGACCAATTAATTAAATCTTCAACTTCTTCTGGTTTTGCTTCAAAAACTGCAGCAGCCTTTGCAATTGTCTTATAGTGATAAACAACACGGTAGCGGGTAAAGTTAAGCATACGCCCACTAAGGTTACTTAAAACTTTGCGTCCACCTTTTGGTAAACTTGAAATACTTGATAAGTAAAGGTTGACCCCACCTAATTCAACAGAATTACCATCAGGGCTCTCTTCATCTGGAAGCCAAAATGTTCTTGCATTCTTAGCAATTAGTCCTTGAGTATTCAATGCAGACTTACCAGTTGCATCAACGATTGAATCACCCGACACTTTCAATTTCTTTAGGTTTCCTCGCCAACGAGCGTTAGTGCTTGGATAGAACATCGTGTAATACAAAGCATCTCTACTACGAGTCTGATCTCTATTATTCGAAGTAATAGCGGGTGCAGTAAAATCTCCACTATCCTCTCTAATGACTGCGAAGGCCTTATCGATTGCTTCAGATAACCCTTTCGCATTATTTGCAAAAAGATATTGGCCGCCACCAAACTCAGCAGTTTTCGTAAGCAGTGCTTCATTGTTATCAGTGATACCACTGCCAAAACCTACGGTATAAATTACCCCTTGGTCATTTACAGATGATGTTTTGGTATACAAATCAACCTTTACATTCTTTGTTCCATGAATAATTTTTGCTAATGCAGCTAAATGGCTATCTGGTTCATAATCATTCACAGGATAAGAAGGCGCTGTTGTACCAAAATAGTTTCGGTAAATATTTTGTATATAAGCATCACGGCTATTATCCCACTGAGGCTCACCATCAGAAATAAGAATAATATTGACTGTATTATCACACCGTTTATTTGGAGAACTAAAAGGCGACACATATTGCTGATCTTTTTCCGCTGTCGTATCTCGCATTGAAGGATCAATTAGTTTCGCAAAATCAACACTTTGCCCGGTTAAATACCGATAAGTTTCCCATAAAGTCTCTGTGACTGGAGTAGATCCCCCAGCTGATATGTTACTAATAATATTTTTTATTGTTTTGTGATCTGTTCCTAACTTTGCTTTTAAATATCCACCTTCATTCGCTGAAAAACGAAATAAACCAAAATCCATATCGGGGTTGGAGTTAATAACTCTTGTAATTACATTTCGGGCTGCATTTATTCGGCTATCTGGACACTCTAATAAAAAGCTAGTGTATGGATCACGACATTGTAAACCAGTTTCTGCTGAACGGAGCATACTTCCTGATGTATCTAACACAAATAATACTCGTGTCTTTTCAGCTAAATCTTTATCGTAATTTACATATAGCTCTGTATCATCAGCATACCCTGGCACGATAAATATTAAGGCAAATATACACATAAAAAAAAGTAAAATAGTACTGGCTTTCATTTTGCTTTCCTTCTCTAACCACCCGTATTTAGGCTTGCCATTTCTTGGGCAACCCCCGTAGTTATTGTCAGAACATGAGTACTTTTCTTGCCATAAGTTATTGTGCTATTAACCTGAATCATGTTGCATGCTACGCCTGAGGTGAAATTATATTTTCGAGGACAAGGTAAATCTAAGGCACCATTATTTAAGTTAGTCATGGTGTTAGTTGTATTGCCAACCCTTCCAATTACAAAGCCCCCCTCAGGTATTTCTGCAGCTTTCATCAGAAAAGCACTATCGCCGCCTTTTGTGGCCTCTGCTGCAATTACTTGCTGAACATTACCAAATAACTCATTTTCAGCGACTTCACGTTCTTGTACTGCGTTTGTTATTTTTATATCAATAGAACTACTATTCATTAAAGTAACAGCAATCCCTGTAACAGCTACCACCATTATCAATGCTACAATTAATACAACGCCTTGTTGCTTTTTTGCTAAGGTTACATGCGCCATAAATTTGCCCCCACATTGTTAAGCCTAATTGTTGTTGTAAAAAGAGCTCGCCTGTAATTGTCATTAAATTTAAGCACCCTACCGCTAGTACCTTCTCCTAACGTGTATGTTTGATTAGTAACCTTTAAATTTGCATCAGGCATTAGCGTTCTGGCTAATAAAAACACCTGAACCGTTAAAATTCCTCGGCGATTTTCCCAGTCACTTTCTGTCATATCAGTAATACTTTTATAAGTGTCTACACGACTGTTATTAGTCGTATCCAAGCCAAAAACAAAATGTAAATTCTCAACCCCTTCCATGATGGTTTCTTTTCTCATACCTGCATTTACTGTTAGCCTCATTCGTTTTAGAGCGGGTACTTTGACTGTCTTTTTGTTAAAACTAAACGTTTGCTCTGAAATGTAGTAGACATGGTGCCTGTAACGCCAAATTGTTGCATTCCCATTTATTGCGCCTGCAGCTATCGGTCCTCGAGAAAAAAGCCCAAACTCTTGCTCAGCAACAAAATAAAATTTTCTGTTATTAGTACTGTTAGGTTGGATTTGTAGTCCTTCTAAAAACTTAACCTGTAAAATATCGGAGTTTTGATTAGCATCGTTAATACAGCCTAAAGCATTGGCTGAACTTGCTTCTATTGCATAAACCGAGCGAAAGTTTGTATTTGCATTAGCATCTGGAAAGCTTGCATTGTTCAAGCCTGCTGAACAGTCATTACCTGGGTTATTAACCCGTGTGGTATCAGTGTTATCACTCGAAAACGAGTCTTCATAAAAGGTGCCCCAAAAGCCGATTTGTTCTATATCTCGTTGCATTATATTTAATGCTAAACGACCTGTTTCTTGTAACTCACCAATAGCCATTGTATCTTTTGTAGTTACTTTCATACTGATATAAGTAAACATCACGCCACCAAGAACCAGGCCACCTATAAATAAAGCGACCATTACCTCAACCAGCGTAAATCCATTATGTTTATTCATATCAAGACCTTAAATAGATATAACTATCAAGAACAACCAAACGACGCTTATCAGTAGCAGCGCCACATTTGACAGCATTATTTTCTTTGCTAGCTGATAACTCTTGTCTACCTCGCCAACTGATCACAACTTGAATATTGAACTCATTTGCACTCCCTGCAGCGACAGGGGTGCTACTTATACACACTGTTGCGTCATCTAAAGCACCTGTATTTTCACGGGCTTGAATGGCTCGTATCCACTGTTGTTTATCGAATGCTGCGATTTGTTGCGCAGAACATCTAGCGTTAAGACACGGTTGTACTGCACCAGCCGAAGATTCACTGCTAAATTCTCCATTATACAAACCTGCAAAGCCTGAAGAATCATTAGCTCGCATGCGTTGAATAATGTCATTGCCTAACGCAATTGCAGCAGAGCGTTGCAATGCATCGAAGCTTGCTTGCTTAGCTTTTGCTTGGAGGGCCACAGCGCCTAATAAACCAAAACTTAAAATAACAAAGGCAATAAGTACTTCGATTAAAGTAAAACCTTGCTGGTCAGGATGTTTAAACATGATGAAATTACGGATACTTTTACATACCGTAAGAATAAAAGAACACTAATAAATCACAATCTGAATATGGATAAGCGGTCAAAATGCTCGATAAGCGGTATTCCTCCCTCATTGAAGCTAATACCATTGACCCAGAAAGAGCCAAAACTAATAGGAAAGACTAATTAGGTGACTTTTACTTACCCATCGCAGCTTTAACATTTTTAAGCTCTCGACGACTAACAGCTAACGGCTCTTCAAATTGCTTCATAATCACGGTATGACCACCCGTCAACGAGTTATTAAGACTTACAATATGCTGTGAATTCACAAGCGTGTTGCGATGAATTCGCAGTAACTGTAACGGATAGGTTTGCTCGAGTTGCTTTAAACTCTGTTCAATAAGCGCTTCACCTTTGAAAAATACAACTCGAGTGTATTTTTGTTCAGCGATACAGCATATAACATCATCCACATTTATCCTTCTCAATACGCCAGCAAGTTGATAACTAATATAGTTATTTTCAAGTGGGCTTACTTGAGTCCGGTTTAATTTACTAAGTTGAGCCATTGCTTTGGTTAATGCTTGCTCAGAAACAGGTTTAACTAAATAACCATCAACAGCGAGCTCAAATGCAGTTAACGCATGCTCGGCATGTGCTGTTAAAAACATAACTGCAGGAGGGATAGAAAACTGCTTTAGCTCTGCTGCTACCTCTAACCCAGTCAGCTTAGGCATATTAATATCAAGCATGACTAAATCAGGTTGCAAGCACTTACAAAGCTCTATCGCTTGTTCACCATTACTTGCTTCACCAACCACAGTATAACCCTCATTAGTAGATAATAAACGTTTGATACGTGCCCTTGCTAAAGGCTCATCATCAGCAATCAATACTTTTATCATGCGCCCCTCTGCTTTGGTATAACTAGCTTCACTCTAAAAATTCCATCACGAATAGTAGTCGTAAGTTGCGCTCTTTGATTATAAAACAGCGCCAAGCGCTGACGAATATTATCAAGCGCCATACCATTACCTGTTCGCGAATGGCTCACTTGTGCTGCGACTGGGTTAGTTATAATGAAGGTATAAGCTTTGTCTGATTGATGCATTTCGACCGAGATATTTCCCAGCTCAGCGGGCTCCACACCATAAAATACGGCATTTTCAATAATTGGTTGAATTGTTAAACAGGGAATATCAATATCTGGCAGCGCCTCAGGTAATTTCCAACTTAAAGCTAACCGTTCACCGTAGCGCCAACGTTCAAGTGCTACATACTGTTGGCACAAGGTGATTTCGTCAACAAGCTTAATCGCTTTACCGCTTCGCATAGCTGCCTGTGATAGCGCCGCCAGTGCTAAAATTGCCTGCTCTGCGGCGTCAGCATCATAATGTGTAAGCTCAGCGGCCGTATTTAAACTATTAAACAAAAAATGGGGCCGAATTCTTGCTTGCAATGCATCTAGCTCAGCCTGAGCTAACGCTTTAGTTTGCAGCTCTTTTTGATTATGAATATGCAAAAACTGACCAAATAGTGCCGCTACTAAAAACACAATTAGTAGGTTACTGCCAATAAAGTTTGCTCTCGACTCCATAGAAAAAACATCTGAAAATAGAGTCAAAAACAGCCAGCTATAAACGTAAGTTAATCCAAGTAAGGATAAAATTAAAATGGTCAGCTGATGCGTCTGTGATAGCTTTATGAGTATAACTCGACTCAAATAAAGTAAAGATAAACTAGAAAGAAAGATAAGGTGTAAAAAGCAGCTAAATATTGCAAGACGTGACCACACATCACCTAAACTCATTGGCGAGAAAGCGAGTAAAATAGCAATGACTTGGCTGACGATCAGTGTGGCAAGGACACCACGGGATTGAAAAAGAGCCGCAATCAGCAAGCCGTTTGAATTTGGCTGTTTGCTCATGGGCTCCTCTTTTATTGTTGTCTACTAACTGTTTAGATTAGCGTAGCTCAACGGGAACAGCAAATACTATGTTCTCTTCTTCACCTGGATTTTCAACAACTTGATTACCACCTAATTCTTTTAGACGGGCAATTACCTGCTGAACTAAAACTTCTGGTGCAGATGCGCCTGCAGTGACACCGACAGCATTTACATTGTTAAACCAATCAGCTTCAACATTACTCGCATCATCGATTAAATAAGCGGTCGTTCCCATTTTGTCAGCAAGCTCACGTAAACGATTTGAGTTAGAGCTATTTTTAGCCCCCACAACAAGCAGTACATCTACTTTATCTGCCAAGTCACGAACGGCATCTTGACGGTTTTGCGTAGCATAACAAATGTCATCTTTACGCGGACCATCAATCGCCGGAAACTTAGTACGAAGTGCATCAATCACATCTGCCGTATCATCAACAGATAAGGTTGTTTGGCTACAGTAAAACAGATTTTCAGGGTTTTTAACCGTTAAGCTAGCAACATCCTCAGGGGTTTCTACTAAATAAATACCACCCTTTTCGTTGTCATACTGCCCCATTGTACCTTCGACTTCAGGGTGCCCATGGTGACCGATTAACACGCACTCAGTCCCTTTGCGGCTTGCACGTGTTACTTCCATATGTACTTTTGTTACTAGTGGGCAAGTTGCATCAAACACTTTGAGATCACGACGTTTTGCTTCGTTGCGAACAGCTTGCGATACACCATGAGCGCTAAAAATGACAATGCTGTCGTCAGGCACCTGATCTAGCTCTTCAACAAATACTGCACCACGATTTTTAAGTCCATCAACAACATATCGATTATGAACCACTTCATGGCGCACATAGATAGGTTTTTCAAAGATATCAAGTGCACGTTCCACAATACTAATTGCACGATCAACACCGGCACAAAAACCACGTGGATTTGCTAATAAAATATCCATTAACCTGTTACCTCTAAAATATCGACTTCAAAGGTTAAGCGTTGTCCCGCAAGTGGGTGATTAAAATCAATCGTGACAGAGTCACCTTGCACTTCACGAACAAGTCCTGGTAATTCAGTACCATCAGGCTGAGTAAAAGCTATAATATTACCTACTTCAGCAGGGGTCTCTGCACCAAACTTGCTGCGGTCTACATAATAAATGTTATCTGGATTTGGCTGACCAAATGCATCCTCTGGCTCCAACGCAAATGACTTACTGTCACCAGCAGCTAAACCTAGTAAACATTTTTCAAAGTTTTCTGTCAGGCTACCATCACCCATTCGCAATTTTGCAGGTTTATTATGCACCTTAGTTGAATCGGCTGCTGAGCCATCCTCTAATTTAATTGAGAAATGAAAGATCACCTCAGAGTTTTCACCAATTACAGCTTGGCTCATGCTTGTTGCTCCTTAGGACTTTCGCCTGTGAAGGCATCAAATAAAAGTAATGCGGCACCGATGCAAATTGCACAATCGGCAATATTAAAAACAGGAAAGTGCCAATTTTCATAATATACGTGTAAGAAGTCAATAACATAGCCATAAGCGATGCGGTCGTATAAATTGCCAATCGCGCCGGCTAACACTAACGCATAAGCAGAACACAAGACCTTGTTCGTCGCTGGTAAGCGTTTAAGCCACCACACTAATAACACACTGATCGACACAGCAATCAAACTAAAAAACCAGCGCTGCCAACCACCAGAATCACTTAAAAAGCTAAATGCTGCACCATAGTTATGTACATAGGTGAAATTAAAGAACGGCAGAATATCTATCGACTCTTTGTAGGCCATGGTATTAACGACAAGTGTTTTTGTCGCATGGTCTACTACTAAAAGTAGTAGACTCAGCCATAACCAAACCAAGCCACTTTTTCCGGCTAGTTTGCTCACTAACAACTCCTATGCGAACTGACGCTGTTCACCATCGCCGTCAACATTACTTACACAACGGCCACAGATTTCAGGGTGTGCTGGATCAGCACCTACATCATCACAGTAATGCCAACAACGCTCACATTTTTCAGCAGTTGTTGCGGCAACTTTAATGAATAAACCATCAATCTCAGTCGCCTGAGTACCTTCAGGCTGCGCTGTCACTGTTTCAACTGTCACGCCTGAAGTTAATAGTACAAAGCGCAGCTCATCACCTAATGCAGCTAATTTCGAGCTTAGCTCTTCACTAGCGTAGATGCTTACGTTTGCTTGTAGTGTTGCACCAATAACGTCTTCTTTACGAGCAGCTTCTAGCACACGGTTTACTTCATCACGAACATTAAGGATTGTTAACCAATCATCATTGCTGAACTTACCTTGTGAAGAGGCTTGCAAGCCATCGTACCATACTGAGGTGAATACAAACTTGTCACGCTCACCTGGTAATGCTTCCCAAATTTCTTGCGCGGTGAAGCTTAAAATCGGTGCCATCCAACGCGTCATTGCTTCGGCAATGTGGTAAAGCGCAGTTTGACATGAACGACGCGCGTGGCTGTCGCTTTTCGCTGTGTATTGACGATCTTTGATTACGTCTAGGTAGAACGAACCAAGCTCACCAGTACAGAAGTTCATTAGCTTTTGCGTTACAAGTAACATTTGGTACTTGTCATAAGCCGCTAAGATTTCATCTTGCAGCTCAGCTGCACGACCCACAATCCAACGATCAAGCTCAACCATGTCTTCAATTGCAACTTGATCCGTTTTAGGATCAAAACCATTAAGGTTCGCAAGTAAGTAACGGCTGGTGTTACGGATACGACGGTAACGGTCAGCTGAACGTTTAAAGATTTCATCAGATACAGTCATTTCGGCTGTAAAGTCAGTTGATGCAACCCATAAACGTAAGATGTCAGCACCTAGTTTGTTCATCACGTTTTGTGGCGAAATTACATTGCCTAATGATTTAGACATCTTGCGGCCGTTTTCATCAACTGTGAAACCGTGTGTTAACACTTGCTTATATGGCGCATGACCATTGATAGCAACCGAAGTCATCATTGACGACATGAACCAACCACGGTGTTGATCAGAGCCTTCTAAATAAAGATCTGCCGGACTCGTTAAATCTTCACGAGCATCAACCACACATGCGTGAGTCACGCCTGAATCAAACCATACATCTAGGGTATCTTGTACCTTCATGTATTGCTCAGCGTCATCACCAAGTAAGGTTGCAGGGTCTAAGTCATACCAAGCTTGAATACCTGATTTTTCAACCAGTTTCGCAGCTTCTTCGATTAGCTCTTGCGTATTTGGGTGAAGAGCACCAGTATCTTTATCAACGAATAGTGCAATTGGCACACCCCATGTACGTTGGCGTGAAATACACCAATCAGGACGGCCTTCAACCATGTTAGCAATGCGGCTCTCGCCCCACTCAGGTAACCACTCAGTCTTTTTGATTTCATTTAATGAATCTTGACGAAGGTTAGCTTGATCCATACTTACAAACCACTGTGGCGTAGCACGGAAGATAATTGGTGTTTTATGACGCCAGCAATGTGGGTAGCTATGTGTAAGCGCATGATGGTGTAATAACGCATTGTTTTCAGTTAATACGTCAATCACGCTCGCATTTGCTTTAAATACGTGCTGACCAGCAAACATAGGTGTGTCTGGTAAATAAACACCGTTTGCACCTACAGGGTTAGCAACTTCTAAACCATAAGCAAGACCTGCTGCAAAATCTTCTTGACCATGTCCAGGCGCTGTATGAACAACACCAGTACCAGAATCAGTTGTTACGTGATCAGCAACAATTACAGGTACTGTGAAGTCATAAAATGGGTGAGCAACCTGTAAATTCTCAAGTGCCGCACCTTTTACGTAACCTAGTACGTGATAATGTTTGAAGCCGTAACGGTCCATTGCATCTTTTACTAGCTCAGAACCTAAAATTAAACGCTGCTGTGCACCTTCGTCGTCAACTTGAACAAGGGCATATTCAAGCTTTTCGTGAACCGCTACTGCACGGTTAGCTGGTAATGTCCAAGGTGTTGTCGTCCAAATGGCGGTACTAACAGCACCAGTGCCATGATGGCCCTCTGCTAGTTCGAACGCATCAATAACAGCGTCTTGATCAGCAAATTCAAAACGAACATCGATTGCTGGTGACTGTTTATCTTGGTATTCAACTTCCGCTTCAGCAAGCGCTGAACCACAATCTGTACACCAGTGAACAGGCTTAGCACCTTTATGTAAGTGACCATTTTTAATGATGCGACCAAGTACGCGAATTGCGTTCGCTTCAAAGTCAAAGTTCATTGTTAAGTAAGGCTTGTCCCAGTCACCAAATACACCAAGACGTTTAAAGTCTGTTTTTTGACCTTCAACTTGTTTTTTGGCGTATGCACGGCACTTTTCACGAAACTCAGCGGCAGACACTTTCACGCCAGGCTTGCCTACTTTCTTTTCAACCATTAATTCAATTGGTAAACCGTGGCAGTCCCAACCCGGCACATAAGGTGCGTCGAAGTCAGACAAGGTTTTTGACTTAACAATAATATCTTTAAGGATTTTGTTTACCGAGTGGCCTAAATGGATATCACCGTTTGCATACGGAGGGCCGTCATGCAAAATGAAGGTTTTTTTACCTTTTTTAGCGCTGCGAATTTGACCATATAGATCGTCTTCATACCATGTCTTAAGCATCTTTGGTTCACGTTGTGCCAAATTGCCGCGCATTGGAAACGCTGTTTCCGGTAAATTCAAAGTATGTTTGTAGTCGCTCATTAATCCTACTTTCCGTATCGGCTACCTAATTTAAACCAAAACACTGCTTAGCGGCGGTTACATCATCTGCAATCTGCGCCGTCAGTTGTGTTAATGTCTCGAATTTTTTCTCATCGCGAAGCTTCTTGATTAGCTCCACGTGCATGAATTGTCCATAAATGTCTTGCGCAAAGTCGAAGAGATGAACTTCTAACAATGCACGTGTCCCATTAAATGTGGGTTTGTTGCCAATATTTGCAACCCCAAATAATTCTTTATTACCAACTTTTGCTCGCACCGCAAACACCCCATTCACAGGGCATACTTGGCGTTTCAATGCAATATTGGCGGTTCTGAACCCTAATTCACGGCCTTTTGCCCAACCATGAATAACGCGCCCAGAAATTGCGTATCCATGACCTAACATGGTCTTTGCATCTTCTAATTGCCCTGCAGCAAGCGCATGACGAATAAGAGTACTGCTCACCCTATCATTGAGTCTGCGAAAACTTGCAGTACTTTTCACATCCATGTTTAACTCAGCGCCCATAGTTTTCAGTAGCGCAAAATCACCACGGCGACGTTTACCAAAGCAAAAGTCATCGCCCACGGTTAATGCTTTGACACCTAATTTTTCAACCAGTACATGACTAACAAACTGCTCGGCTTCCATATTGGCAAATTGCTGATTGAAACTAATGCAAATCACCCGCTCCACTCCTAATTTAGCAAGTAAGCTGAGCTTATCACGAAGTCGAGTCAAACGCGCTGGTGCATTATCTTTGGCAAAAAACTCTTGTGGCTGAGGCTCAAATAACATCACGGTACTTGGCAACTGATGTTTTTGTGCGTCTTGAAGCAAGCCTTTAATCACTTCAGCATGACCTAAATGCACGCCATCAAAATTACCAATGGTCAACACACAGCCATAGTGCTGCGCGCGAATATTGTGAATACCTCTAATTAACTCCATGCCACCTTTTTGCCTTTATAAGCGAGCCCAAAACATTGATATCGAGCTTGAAACGCCGATTATAATCTTTTTTTTAGTTTGATTCAGTAGTTGCAACACTTTTTATCGTATTTAGTCGCACACCTAAAATGAATAAGGCCGCAAAGTACACAAAAACCGCCAACACTAATAACCCGCTCAACAGCAGCACTTGCTCAGTAAAGTGCCATGTTCTCCACGCAAATTGCTGACCAACAAACCACACCGAAGCAGCCATTAATATACTTGAAAACAAACACTTAAATGTAAAACCTAAACTCATCACTGAAAACTGATAGACCCCTTCTTTACGCAGTTGATGATACAACAAATAAGCATTACAACTGGCCGACATCGCTGTTGCCAACGCTAACCCCAAATAACCGATAAATGGTGCTAGCATAATATTAAACACCATATTCAACACGAGTGTTTTAATGCCTATTTTTACGGGGGTTTTAGTATCTTGGCGAGAGTAAAAGCCGGGTGCTAACACCTTGATCAACATGAAACTAACCAATCCCACAGAATAGGCCATCACACCGTAACTTACCGCTTTCACATGATCAATTTCACCGTCCTGAAACGCGCCATGGTCAAATAAAACCGTAATAATTAGCGGGCTTATCACCATTAAACCAAACATGGCAGGCAAACCTAAAAATATAACAAACCGTACTCCCCAGTCTAAGGTCAGCTGAAAATCTCTAGTACTTTTGGTGCTATGCAACTTTGACAGTGCCGGCAAAATTACCGTTGCGATACCGATACCAAATAAGCCAAGAGGAAACTCAATTAAACGGTCTGAGTAGTAAAGCCAAGCGATAGAGCCTGTCATCAACATTGAGGCAATCATGGTGTCGAGTAACAAATTTATTTGACTGATAGAAACACCAAACAACGCAGGAAGCATTAGTTTTCGGACTTTTTTAACGTTTTCATCTTGCCATCCCCACTTTGGGCGGCTCAGCATGCGTGCACGGTATAAAAATGGCAATTGAAATAGCAACTGCACTAAACCACCGACAAACACGCCGATAGCAAGCGCATATGCCCCTACCGAAAATTTATCATGAAGTAAGATAGCGCAACTAATGATCGATATATTCAACAGCACTGGAGTAAACGCCGCAACAGCAAAACGATTATATACGTTCATTACCGCACCACTAAGGGCAACTAAACTTACAAAAAATAAATACGGGAAAGTCAGTTTTAAAAGCGCACTGGCAAGTACGAACTTTTCAGCATTTTCGCCTCCTTGCCACCAATCGATAAACCAGCCAGTGCCAAATAGGGCTGCTATGACAGGGGAAGCAACGACCCCAAACAAGGTAACAATTAATAAAATAGTTCCTAAAGTGCCAGCAGCTTGAGCAACAAACAGCCTGACTTTGTCATCACCTTGTTGCTCTTTTATTTCAGATAAAACCGGCACAAAGGCTTGTGCAAATGCACCTTCGGCAAACAAACGTCTTAAAAAGTTAGGAATACGATTGGCAAACAAAAATACATCTGCAGCGGCACTGGCGCCAAGCAGGTTCGCTACAACAGCATCTCGCACTAATCCTAAAATACGCGAAATCATTGTCATTGCACTGACAATCATCCCAGAACGAAATAATCCTTTTGCCACCTTAAACCTATTATCAAAAAAACCTCTAAGATGGGTGATTATGCCTAAAATATCTTTAAAGCACTAGGCTCGAACCCGACCCTTTGTTACAATGGCGATATTAACTGCTAAAGCGGCAAATTGATGTTCGTTATAAGGAGCAGTTTTTCTTGAGATGTCAAAATTTCGTTGACATTCATGATAAAAACAGGCATATTCCACGGCCTTTAAATTAAGCTTATTTTAAGATTGTTAGGAGCAAACCTTGGCTAACATCAAGTCTGCAAAAAAACGCGCTATTACGAGCGAAAAAAATCGTCAACATAACGCAAGCCGTCGTTCAATGATGCGTACTTACTTCAAAAAAGTAGTTACTGCTATTGAAGCGGGCGACAAAGAAGCTGCACAAGCAGCATTCGCTGTTGCAACACCTATCCTAGACCGTTACGCAACTAAAGGTCTAATCCACAAGAACAAAGCAGCTCGTCATAAGAGCCGTTTAGCAGCTAAAATCAAAGCGCTATAATTTGTTTTTGATGAATATATAAAAAACCGGCTTATGCCGGTTTTTTTTTATTTAGAATTTAACAAAGTAATCGCTCAATTTACCTCATTAAATTAATTAGCTAGACAATTTCCAGCTCAGGGTAAAACTTCTTCAGCATCGCTGCAATTTTCTTAGGTGTAAAAGGTTTAACAACAAATCCTTTAGCCCCCTTTTCGATCGCCTCTTTAACATTTTCTACTGTCGAATGGGCCGAAACCATGACCACATTTGCTTCAGGCGAAATTTCATTGATTTGTGAGATAATCTCTTTACCGTCACCATCAGGTAATTCAATATCTAAAAAGATAATATTGAATTCTTTTTCTTTGCATGCGCTTAAACATTGCGCGGCCGTAGAAGCCTCACGCACATTGTCTATACCTAGGTGCATTAATGTTTGATTTAAAAAACTGCGAACCGTGCCTACGTCGTCCACAATAAGAATTGAAAGCTGCGTATCCATACTATTCCTCTTAAACTATGAAGATAAACACTCATTGCACTCAAGAGTGTAACGCATTTAACCTATAAGTGATTTGAATTTGACTATTATATCAAAAACTTCGTTATAATCTCATTATAGATACCTACATTTAAAAGGCCAGATAAGCTTTATGTCTAATAAAATAAAAAAACAATCTTTGCTTGGTAAAACACCTGAACGAAAAAAACCAACGCAAGCCAAGCGTCAAAGACCGTCAAATCAACAACAAGCTCGCGCACAAGTAGCGCAACAAACAGCCCCTGAAGTAGAACTTAAAAAAAGCAAAACACGTTGGTACGCACTCGCAGCTGTTGTATTAATTCTATTAATTACACCAAAACCGATGTTAATCACTTATGAAAAGCTTGGTATGGTCTCACAAAGTGTATTTTGGCCAGGTGTTTTTGGCTATGGTGCAAACTTATTTGATTCAAGCCTCAGCCCGCGC
Organism: Pseudoalteromonas sp. HF66; assembly: GCF_011806445.1. NCBI lineage: Bacteria > Pseudomonadati > Pseudomonadota > Gammaproteobacteria > Alteromonadales > Pseudoalteromonadaceae > Pseudoalteromonas > Pseudoalteromonas sp. HF66. The sequence continues at coordinate 72,523 of NZ_JAATOU010000010.1, read as the reverse complement.
GCAGACCTAAGCCGCAACACTATATACTTATGCCAAGATAAGCATAAACCAGATACTTGTCAGAAGTATCGTGTAACAGAACAAAGCGGTTTTATTGCAGCAATGAAAAAGCTATTAATAGATTAAAAAATCTAATCCGAAAATTAAAAATTACTTGGTTGAAAGCTGTGTAAAAGATCACCATAATGGCGCTCCTTTTTCAACACAGACACGATCAGATACGACCATGCTAAACGAGCTAGATTGGCTTTTAAACTTTACATTACTTGCACTAGGGCTAGGTGCATTTTTTATTAACCAGCTCACATTACTGCGTTTTGCGGCAATTAGCGCGTGTAGTTTATTATTTTTATCGTTTAGTTTAGATCTGATGTCATCAAGCGTTATCTCGAATATGAGCTTGGTGTTGATCAACACATTTTATTTATTCAAGGTCTACACATTTGGCCAATTGAATATCAATCAAGGTTAATCTTCTCCTAAGATAAATTGATAGAAAAGGCTATCCCATCTATCATCTTTTATGCCCAAACAGCCTTCTGTTTGGGCTTTTTTTTACTTACAAAATAATTGAACTGAGATACCATAAACGGCGTATATAAATAATTTGGAGGTACCTTATGTCATTAAACGACTTCGACTTATTTCTCTCATCAATGGAAGACGTCAAACCTCTTGAACATGACACAGTTCAATTTGATTCCAAAAAGCAAGGTCCTTCGTTAGCACAACAAGAAAAACGTAAAGCCGCAGAGTGTGATTTAGCAATTGATGAAAATTATTTACGTAGTGAATACGTCGAGCTGTTAGATCCTCATGCCATATTGGCATTTAAAAAAGATGGCGTACAAGGCCAAGTATATAAAAATCTGCGCTTAGCTAAATATCAACTTGACGCTACCCTTGATTTACATGGTCAGCCCTTGCAACGAGCTCGCAGCACACTATTTAACTTTATTGATGACTGCCATAAAAGAAATATTCGGGTTGTACTAATTCGCCATGGCATTGGCATTAAAAATAAATCACAGCCGGGTATTTTAAAGAGTTACACCAACAAGTGGCTGCAAGAAATTCCAGCCGTTTTAGCGTTTCATAGTGCTCTTAAACATCATGGTGGTAGCGGTGCAACGTATGTAATGATTAAAAAGTCAGACGAGAAAAAACACGAGAATAGAGAAATACATTCAAAAAGAAGTTAGTTGAATAAGCGATTGAAGTGCAGCATTTATACCAATACGCTTAATTTATTAGTCTATTTTGAGGCAACATAGCCTCGTTGATAACAAGGCAAAAATTTCGTTATTTAGTTGTTCTAAATGAAAAATTTTAACCTAGTTAGCGACATGTTTAATCCCTCAAAAAGATTAAGTATTATTACGGATTGGTATTATACATGCTGCACTAGCTGACAATGATTTGTGGTTATGATTGGCTAATATCAATGGCCTGAGCTGGTTGCTCAGATGCATTAGCTTGATTGAACCATGCTGACACACCTAGAACGATAACTGACACTACGACTAGGCTAAATTTAGCCCCACCTTGATTAGATTTCATAACGCCTCTTTTTATTGTTTTTTTATTGAGCAACAACAGAATAGCAAAGTTACAGATGTTAACAAGGTGTTTATTAAACTAATTTGTAATGCGTCAATAACCTTTTGTTCTATCAACCTGATTTATTAGATTTTTACCCTCAATTAATCTTTTAACATTACCCGCAATTTGCAAAGTGACTGACTCTAAATCTGATAATGCAGCGCAATGAGGCGTTAAGGTTATCTTTTCATGAGACCAAAATGGATGTGTTTTAGGTAAGGGCTCTTCACTAAATACATCAAGCGTTGCACCTCGTAATTGCTCACTATCAAGTGCCCTCAGTAAATCTTCATCAACCACATGTTTGCCTCTGGCCACATTAATTAGCACTGCATGGGTTTGCAGTTTACTAAGAAGTGATTTATTGATAATGCCCTGAGTGTGTTGATTAAGTGGAAGTAAGCAAACGAGAAAATCAATTTGACCAAGCATTTCATATAAACCCTGCTGCGTGTAATACGTATTCACCTCAGAATCATGTTTTTCACTATTAGACCAAGCACTTACTTGAAAACCGTTGCGAAGTAAACGCTTAGCGCAGGCTTTACCTAGTTCGCCATAACCCAAGATACCCACATGTTGATGTGAATACGCTCGCTTTGGCTTCCAAGTGCAGGCTGATTGTTTTAAATAATATTCTTTAAGCCTAAGCTTGTGTGCTAACACATGAGTCAACACATACTCTGCCATGTCATTTGCAAGGTTATCATCAACAATTCTAACAACGGGAACATGCGCTGCTATCTTCGTTAAGTCGATGCTATCAACGCCTGCACCGAATGAAGAAACCGCTTTTAAATTTACCAGCTTAGGCCATAAATCAGCAGGGGCATTCCAAGCCAGTACAAACTCAACTGCTTCGTAGTCAGTACACTCAGACCAAAGCTGCACGTCAACCTCTGGTAATAACGCTTGTAATCGGGCAATTAATTGGCTGCAATCTCGGCCAGTTACAGCTACAAGTAAAATCATTGTCTTCTCCATTTTGCTTCGTACTCGAAGCGCTCTTTAAAAAGTCACACAACTGCAACCTAACTGTCACAGCGAACTCTTACCCTAACCTCATCGCTGAATGCGTTTATGTTTGAGGTTTGTATGATCAGTGTTGATAAAGTAATAGAAGCAAATTTACCACAGTTAGAAAATTCACCAAAAGTAAAAGGCTTAGTAAAGAAAGGTCTGGGTTATTTATTACATGAGCAAGAGTTTGTTGCCTTTGGTGATGCATACCCACACTTACAAGGACTAGAGTTTGTAGAGCAAGTACTTGATGAGCTGGACTTTGACACGCGCTACAAGCCTAAGCAAATGGAACATATTCCGAGTGAGGGTAATGTCGTCATTGTGGCTAACCACCCTATTGGTTCACTCGATGCATTAGCGCTGATAAAAGTATTATCAAGTGTGCGTCCTGACTTAAAAGTCGTTGCAAACCGCATGCTGATGTCAATCACCCCTATGCACTCGTTACTTCTTCCCGTTGATAACCTCTCTGGCACAAGTAAAAAGAAAGAGCTTGCTAATATCCAACAGCATTTAAAATCAGACGGTGCGCTATTAATCTTCCCTGCCGGTGAAGTTTCAAGGTTAAGTCCAACCGGAATAAAAGACTGTAAATGGAACTCTGGCTTTTTAAGGATGGCAAAAAAAGCCAATGCACCTATTTTGCCAATTTATATCAAAGCGAAAAACAGCCCGCTATTTTATGGTACTTCAATGATTTATAAACCATTAGCTAGTTTATTATTAGTCAAAGAAATGTTTAAACAGCGACAGAAGTCACTAGAGTTTGAAATTGGGGCATCCATCCCTCCTGAGTCATATTTAATTGAGAATTTAAAAGATAAAGAAATAGCCCAGCTTATAAGAAAGCAGCTGTATCGACTTATCACTAAAAAACCTCTGCCGTTAAAGACGCAAACCCCCATTGCAAGCCCAGAAGCGACAAAAGATCTAAAAAAAGCCATTGAAGAGTGTGAGTTATTGGGTGAAACCTCTGATGGTATGAAAATTTACCTATATCAATACTGTGGTAGCTCACCAATTTTCCGTGAGCTAGGACGACTTCGTGAAATTGCGTTTCGTGCAGTCGGTGAAGGCAGTGGTAAACGCCGAGATATAGATAAATACGACATGGATTATCAACACCTCGTACTGTGGGATGCTAAGCAACTTGAACTAGTCGGCGCATACCGACTTGCCTGCGCACAAGATATTATAGAAAAACATGGCCGCAAAGGTTTATATACTGATAGCCTATTTAGCTACAGCGATGATATGGATCCGTATTTTGAAAAAGGCATTGAGCTCGGTCGCAGCTTTGTGCAACCCAAATACTGGGGCAGAAAGAGCCTAGACTATTTGTGGTTCGGCATCGGCGCCTTTGTTAATCGTTACCCACAATACCGCTACTTGTTTGGTGCAGTCAGTGTATCTAACGCACTACCCGAGCAAGCTAAATCGCTACTCGTTCATTATTACCAGCATTATTATAGTGCAAAACAAGTGTTAGCAATTCCAAACAATGAATATCGTCATACCGAATCACAAAAAGAACAATGTGCTCAGTTATTCGCTGGGGATGATATTAAAGAAGATTTTGTTGAACTTAAGCATGTACTCGCCAATATTGGCGCGCAAGTCCCTACCTTATTCAAACAATATACAGAACTTTGTGAGCCAGGTGGCGTACAATTTTTAAGTTTTAGTATCGACCCTGAGTTTAATAACTGCATTGATGGTTTAGTGCTTGTCGACTTAGATAAAGTGAAAGCGAGTAAAGCCAAACGCTACTTAGGACAGATACGCGAATAGTCGTTATAAAATAACTAAAAAAAGTCGGCAAGCGCGCCGACTTTTTCTTTTTTTAATTAAATATATTTCTAAGCGCAGCTAAATATATTTGCTCAATGGCTTTTAAATCTGCAATGGGAACGTGTTCATTAACTTGATGAATAGTATGGTTTCTCACGCCACATTCAATCACTTGCGTGTGCTCATTAGCAAAAAAGCGGCCATCAGATGTGCCACCACTGGTACTAAGCATAGGAAAGCTGCCAGTTACTTCATGCACAGCTTGTTCAAGCTGCTGCAATAAGCAATTGCTTGCTTGATGCATGGTATAAAATGATTCGCACGGGCGCTCCCAAACAAGCGTTAGCTGTGATGCTAAATCTGCCAATGCAAACTGAATTTCTTCTTTAACGTCTTTACTTTTATAGCCATGACTATAACGCACGTTAAAAGTGAGCTCACATTGAGCAGGAACAAGGTTATCTACCACATTAGCAATATTAATTCCGGTCACTTGCAGTGTTGTTGCCGATCCAGCTTCATCTTTGTGCCAGCAAATTGCCGTTAAGCGCTTCACAACCTCTGCACTTAAATGCGCTGCGTTTATGGTGTTTTCTGGATAGGCAACATGTCCAGCTTTACCTTGAATAGATAATCGAGCAGACAATGCGCCACGTCTGCCATTTTTAATGGTATCACCAACATGCAAGTGACTCGTCGGCTCGCCAACTAGGCAACCATCAAGCACGACGCCTTGTTTGGCTAGACGCTCAGCAATCAATAAAGAGCCGTATTCAGCCTCGCCCTCTTCATCTGAGGTTATTAACCAGTAAAATGTGCCTCGTTTATTGCTATTTTGCGCTAAAAAGCGTTTGGTTGCGCAAAACATTGCAGCAACACCACCTTTCATATCTGCCGCACCACGGCCATAAATATTGCCTTCAACTATTTCGCCGCTAAAAGGGTCAACTCGCCAATCACCTTGAGCGGCAGGCACCACATCAATATGACCCGAAAAAGCAACAACAGGCCCATCACCAAAGGTTACTTTAGCGATTAAGTTAGTAACGTGATTAAAGCTAAACACCTCACATTCAAAGCCCAATTGGCTTAACTTGTCCTCAAGCCAATCAATCGCGCCTGCTTGAGCAGGTGTTACCGATTTAAATCGAATCAAGGTTTGTAATGCTTTTACCACCTCAAACTGTGCTGATGGGTGTGATACTAATTCAACATTTGATACCAAACTCATAATAACCCTAGTCATTTAGAAAGCTTGGGTTATTACAACGAGAGATTATGACCGCAGTGTGAAAGTTAAATTAATGATTTCCTTCTTCGATGAGTGTTTCTTGGGTCACCTTAGCAATCTCTTTGTCTTCTTTCGTTAATTGTGTTCGTTGCCAACGACCTGCTGCGAACCAAAGATAAGTAATTAGCGCCACGAGTACATTGGTGATTGCAAAGGAATACCATATGCCCTGCGGTCCAAGTGAGGTATGTTTAGACAAAATATACGCTGTTGGAAATTGGATAACACACTGTGAAAGCAGTGAGACAACCATAGCATTAAGCATGTTACCTGAAGATCTAAATGCAGCAACCACGCAAAGCTGTACGCCTATTCCGCCCCAAGTTAAACACATAACGCGGATAAACTCTGCACCACCAGCAATCACAGATTCATCATCGGCAATGAAAAAAGCCACCAAGTATTCAGCGAATACATAAGCTATAACGCCTACTAATGTCAGGCCTAGCAGCCCCCAAAGCGAGGCTAAACGTGTTATTTGTGCAGCACGCTGTGGGTTTCTCGCTCCCATATTTTGACCAACCAAGGTCGAAACAGCCATTGAAAGACCCATTGCTGGGATCATCACCATTTGCAAAATATTAGATCCTACACCATAAGAGGCAATGGTATGCGTACCAAAGCTAGCCACCAAAAACGACATAATGATTAAACCAAATGCTCTCGCTGATAGTTCAACCGATCCAGGAGCCCCTAAAAAGAAGGCTTGCTTCATATATTGCCAGTCTGGTTTAAAACTAGAGAGTTTAAGTTGAATACCATGACGGCCACGTAAAAACACCCATACTCCGATTGCAGCCGCTAAGCTTTGCGTGATAAGTGTAGCTAATGCAGCCCCCATTACGCCAAAGCCAGAGAACTCACCAAAACCAAAAATCAGTAAGGGATCGAGCACAAAATTGAGTAATACAGTACCGCTTACTATATAAAGCGGCACCTTGGTTTGCCCTATGCCACGCATTAGAGCTTGAAACATGGCATAAATAAACACAAACACAACGCCAATAAATGATACATGCATAAATTTAAGGGCATCACCAAACACTTGCTCTTCAACACCTAATAAAGTCAAAAAGTAAGGTGATAGCACATAGCCAATTAAGCCAAGTAAGGCTGCGGTTATTGTCACCATTAACATGGTTTGCGCAGCAACATGATTTACCTTATCTTGCTGGCCAGCTCCCATATATTGAGCAGATAAAATAGCGCCCGCCATAGCCAACCCAGAGCCAATAGCAATCACTAAAAAAGTAACAGGCATACTGACAGAAACAGCAGCTACTTGCTCTGCCCCTAAACGTCCTACCCAAAATGCATCGGTCAGCTGATAAGCCGACTGCAAAATATTGATTAAGATGATCGGGATACCTAATTTAAGTAGCGCTTTTGAAATCGAGCCATGAAGAAATAAATGCTGGGGATCAGCCATGAAAAACACCTAATAAGCAAATAACAACGTTAGTTTACCAGCCGTAAATGAATATAGAGTCAATAAGAGTCAATCTTTTTTTTGCTGTACCCGCTTAAAAACTTAATCTAAATCAATAAATGCCTTCACTTAGTTCAAACATTTTTGAAACTTTGATCTAGAACAGGTTTTGTCCGCTTCAACTTGGTAATAATAGCGTCAACCAAATAAGACAAGTAGTTCGCGGAGAACAACATGAAAACTAAATTAAGCATTGCATTACTTACTTCACTATTAGCACTCTCTCCTGTTGCAAACGCAAACTTAAGCGTGAACGTAGGTGCAATTAATGTAAACCCTGATAACGACAGTTCAAAAATCAATGAAGCACCAACATTAGGTCTACGTGCAGATGATGATACTCAATTAGGTATTACTGTAGATTATGCGCTTGATGACAATTGGGTAATTGAATTAGTAGCAGCAACACCTTTTAGTCATGATGTTCAAGGTGCTGGTGGTTTAGCAGGTAACAAAATTGCGACAATCAAACATTTACCACCAACACTTTTAGCGCAATACCACTTCTTAGACTCAACTTATAAGTTCCGTCCATTTGTGGGTGTTGGTCTTAACTATACAACTTTCTTTGATGAGAAACCTTCAGCAGCTTTAAAAGCAACACTAGGTACTGACGATGTAGAAGTTAAACTAGATGATTCATTTGGCTTTGCAGCTCAAGCTGGTTTTAACTACATGATGAGTGAAAACTGGGGCCTTCATGGCATGGTTTCACTAATCGACATCGATACAGACGCTACAGTTTATGCTGACGGCGCAAAAGCATTAACTTCAACTGTAGAAATCGACCCAGTTGTTGCTATGTTCGGTGTTAAATACAAATTCTAACTTTCATTTTGTGAAAGCCCATACGCACAAAAAGGCCATATATTGGCCTTTTTTATTTAATTCTCATAGCCAATTCCATATTAAAAACTAGCTTAGTGTATCCTCTCTGACCAACTAATGAATTTAGGTTGCACCTCAAAAATAAACCATTTTATATCATTAGTTTTTAATTTTTATTTAGTTAACGCTTCTCATTTTTACCGTTTTTGACTGCAATATCTGAATTTTCAGAGCCCTAGACGTGTTGTTCCCACCCCTACGCAATTATAAAATGACCGTAATAATTTTGACCTATTTAAACTAAACTAGGTGTCAGCTTGAGGTGTTAATTGAGAATAGTTATTAATTCTTTGGTGTTAATTCTTTGCGCAACTTTATTATCATGTAAAGTAAAAGACCCCAATGAAGATAAACCACAACAACAAAAGCAAGATTCAATTAGTGACCGTGAAGCATTAATTGCTGGTTCTACTGACGTCGAATTTACTATAACAGATGAGAATCAAGCGCCTCTTAGTCATGTAACTGTTTCTGTAGCAGCTAAAGAGTATCTCTCTGATGTAAATGGACGAGTCTCTATCAATAACCTTTCATTTGGTAACCATGCAATTTTCATTACACAACTAGGCTATTTCCCTAAAGCGAGCATTTTAGTAAATCAGCCTAACTTTTTCACTTCCCATATTCAGTTAGAAACAAAGCCTGCTAACTCAAAGAGTTTGCTATTTGCAGGTGATACAATGTTTGGTCGACGTTTTCTAGACCCCAAGTTAGACACCATGGGTACATCAGTACCTGATGTTAGTAATGCGCTAATTAGACCTGACTCAGCGCGAGAAGACAGTATTGCGATTACCAACCAAGTGGCAGCACTGTTTAGGGCTGCTGACTTTTCATCAGTCAATCTTGAGTCGCCAGTGACGACAATGCCAACGAATGTACACCCAACCAAAGAGTTCAGTTTCTTTTCATTACCAGAATCATTGCAAAGCCTAACTGAAATTGGCATTGATTATGTCGGCCTCGGTAATAATCACATCTATGACTATTTGCAAAATGGCCTTGAAGATACCTTGCTTGAAGTCTCAAGTGCAGGATTTCTTAATAGCGGTGCAGGCCTTAACGACTCTGAAGCATTTAAAACTGTCTCACATAACCTTGAAGATGTTAACTTAACACTTTTTGCAGCAACCACAATTACGGGAAAAGAGCACCAATATACGTATGTCGCTGATGCGAATAAAGGTGGGGCTGCGGATTTGACTAACTCAGAAGAAGTTAGAGCAGTACTTGAGCAACTTGATCCTAATGATTTTGTAATCGCACAAATGCATGGTGGCGATGAATACTCATATACGCCTTCACCCTATATAGGTAGCCGATTTAAGGTTCTTTCTTCGCAGAACACCGATTTATTAATTGGCCATCATCCTCATATTGCTCAAGGGTTTGCTGTATATAATAAAATACCGGCCATATTAGGTTTAGGTAATTTTGTATTTGACCAGCCTAGACTTGACACCTTATTGGGTCTTGCTGTCATGCTCGATCTTGATACCCAAAGCCAAACTATTAATCGCGGCTTTGCCTACCCAATATATTTAGAGGACTATAAGCCTCGATTCACAAACGGTTTTTTAAGTCATTATTTATTGAGAAGAATCGCTGAGCTTTCTGATGATAATATTACCCTTATCCCCCGTGAAAACTACGCAGAGATATACTTTACAGCTAATCAAGCAAGTAAAAAATCTCAGCAAGTGACCATTGATATTGACGCGACTACAGACATCATCGATTTAAGACAGTATTCGCCATCTTCAGCAGCCTATGTTTCATCTATTGAAGTGAACAATGAAGCGCTTGATAACCTTTTACTTGGCCGTGATATTATGGTGTTTGGTGATTTTGAAGATTGGGACAATGACACCGAAGCGTTTGAAGTAAGTCGATGGGATCACAGCAGTGAAAGTGTTTTACCTTGCACTGATAAGCCACTTAATGGCTTGCAGGCTCTGTGCTCAACGCGTGATAGATTTGATAATACCCCTTCTATTATTCCATTTAGACATACAATGCGAGTCATGGAATTAACCGATGAAGCAGGCGAGCTTGATCTCAGTAAAGACTTTTCATTACTAACCTATTTACAGTCTGAAAATGGTGGACAATTCGAGGCATTACTGACCTATACCACTGAAATCGATGACCTTACCTTTGCAGAAAACATAGTTCCAGTCAGCGAAGGAGGCGATCAGCCATGGCACGCTTTTAGCTATGATTTTAGTTTACCTTCAGATGAACTTACTCTTGGGCCTAAAGAACTCCCACCTCGTGGTGTTAAGTTACAGTTTAGGCACTATCCACCCAATACAGGTGAAGCTATCATTCGCCTAGATGATGTCGCTATGATTAGCTGGCAACAAAAAATTAATCTAAAAAACGGACAATGGAAGACCGATAAAATGCACGGTTTCGACTTTTTAAAAGTCAATTCAAGTGGTGAGGTAAGTTTAAAGCTTACATTCACTGTACTTGATTAAGGAGGAATTTTGGCTGCATTACAACAGTTGTTGCGATTAACGCAGCAAAGAGCCTTTTGGTTCACTGTTTTCTTATTTGCGATTGTGCTTTTTAGTAACCTGCTGAACATATTTCAAGCGAGTGATGCTTTTTTCTATAAAAAAATAAGCTCGTTTAGTAGCACTCAGAAAACAAACGTTGTGCTCATCACAAGTGAAAGTCTCAGCACTAATCATTCAGACTTAGTCACTCAGCTATCCGAGTATCAGCCAAGAGCAATCATCATGTTAGCTGATGAGCCACTACAGCCTGCAACCAAGGAAGGGGTTTTCTATCCTTATGCTAGTAGTGAGTATTGCATGCCAAAGGTAGAGATTTGGGCAACCTATCAAATGCGTATCCCCGCTGCTGATAATCTTGAATGTGAAAGTGTATGGCAAGCTGTTTTTAATTATAACCATGACAAATCTAAACTGATTAATTTCAGATTAGACGTATCTGCGCTTCCAAAATTTACCGCTAAGCGAATACTTAACTTCGACGTTATGAGTGAACAACTTGAAGATAAAGTGCTCATTGTTGGTCAACAAGCTGCTGAATTTAATGTAAATATACATGCTCCTAAACTTGAAGGCCTAAATGATCCTTTACTTCTTTTTGCTTACATCGCTGATAGTATTGAGAAAAACAGCACTATAAATGAGCTTAATTTTGCTATATCGGTAGTATTTGCACAGGTTTTTGTGTTTACTTTGCTGTTTTTCTATCAAAAAATATCTATAAGTTATTCATTTCTAGTCGCTTTCGGCATAACTATATTTTGGTGTGCTGCCGGCTACTTTTTAGTGAACTTTACAAAACTTTTCATTCCAATTGGTCAATACATCACACTGACCTTTGCAACTTTAATTTGGGTTGTAGTTGCTCGAAAAATTTCTGAAGACAAAGAGCTCACAGCTGATGTAAATAACATTCAGCAGATGATGATGGGCCGTTATATTCCTCAAAGTTTTATTGAGCACCCATCCCCATGGGATCCCATTATTCAATTAATAAGTCAGCAATTAGATCTGGAGAAATCAATCTTTTTAGCCCGTAAAGAAGACGACCACCGAGTAGTTGAAATTCGCGCAATAAATTGCCAACTCGATGATATCCAAGAAATGAGAAGAGACTATCAACGCACACCTTATAGTAATGCGTTAAAGTCATTAGGCATTGTGAAAATAAACCGTCCTTTTTTTAAACAGGTCATTAAAGGTGAAATTGAATTCATTGCGCCACTTGTATACGCTGGTGATGTACGTGGCTTTTGGGCTCTATCAATTGTTCCTAACCAAAGCTTTCATCAGCAAGCGTTTGAAAAAAACGTTAATAAGTTTGCTGCCCAAGTTGCTGAGCTCCTATTCCATTACCATATATTTAAAACAACACAGGCTAAGAATCGAACTCTAATTAATAGACTACTTACATTTAAGCTTCACGAATCGGTTAGCCAGAAGGTTAAAAGCTCACTTAATGAAATGGAGCAAAAGCTAACCACCTTAGAAATGGTATTTAACCATACCAGTCCTGCTACAGTGTTATTTAATTTGTTCGGTCAAATTATTCAAACCAATGCTTCTTTAGAGCACTTTGCTAAGCAGCACCAAATTGCTATTTTTGAAACGACAGCCCTTGATTTACTTTGTCGAAGTTGCGCACTTGATATCGAAACTGCAAAAGGGAAATTACGCTACATAACTCTAAATAAAGCCACTGTTGAGCTACCTGCTAACCTAGATAAACATAGTTATACGCTTATTATTAGAGCACTTCATTCCGATAACTCGCAAACCGCATCCGGTGCGCCTTTTCAAGTGTCTGGAATATTATTTGAATTTATTAAAGACACTCCAGAAGTAATTCCGGAGGCTAGACTTTAATGGACTTCGTTTTAGCGCTTTTTCCTGCAGGTAGCGGACTGGGTCAATCCGTTATTACAACTGTTTGGGTCGGGACTTCCGTTGTATGCCTACTCAATTTGCGCTTTGGATTTCCACTTACAGGCCTTGTAGTTCCGGGTTATCTTGTGCCATTACTCATAATTAGCCCCACCTCAGCAGCAGTTATCATTATAGAAGCTATTGTTGTATATGGGTTTATGCGTATAAGTGCAAGTTACTTGATGGAGCGCTTTGGTTACAGTGAAATGTTTGGCAGAGACCGCTTTTTTGCCATCATCTTAATCAGTATCTTAGTCCGTGTTTGTATGGATACTCTATTTTGGCCAATCATAGCTGACCAGTTAAGCCTATGGGATATTACTTTTGATTATGCATCTCAGCTTTATTCTTTAGGTCTTATTATTATCGCATTAACAGCTAACGTAATGTGGAATGGCGGTTTTAAGTATGGTCTGAAAGTAAGTTTTATTCAGTTATTCATCACTTATATATTGGTGCGATTTGTACTCATGCCGTTTACCAATTTTAGCATCGCTAATTTAGGTATAATGTATGAAGCTGTTGCCGCATCTATTATTGCTGCCCCTAAAGCCTATATTATTTTGGTTATTACAGCCTTTTTGGCCTCTCGTGCAAATTTAAAGTATGGCTGGGAATTTAACGGTATCATGCTACCTGCGTTATTAGCTTTACAGCTAACGCAACCAAGTAAAATTTTAACCTCATTTATAGAAACTGCCGTTATATTAACGGTAGGAAGCTCTCTGATTCATTATACTCGCCTAAGGCATGCACATATTGAAGGTGCCAGATTACTGATGCTATTTTTTACCATAGGCTTTATTTTTAAGCTTGTTTTAAACTATATCGTCGTTTGGTTCTTTCCAACGGTTAAAGTAACCGACACCTTTGCATTTGGGTATATGCTCGCTACCTTACTTGCCCTTAAGATTTATCAAAAAAATGCACTGGGTCTGGTACTTAGAGCTACATTTCAAACTTCTGTAATAGGTGGAAGCCTTGCCATTATTGTTGGCTTTTTAGTCATGCTTGTGCCTTCTTTACTAATAAAACAAAGTATTAGCCCTGAAGCAGAAAACTTACAAGTCATAACACTTAACCAGCAAGTGAGTCAGTATAAAAGCTATTTATATACCACTCGCTCCAATAGAGTAACGGTAAGTAGCTATAAAGCAAGTCAAGCTGTATCTGACTTCAAATATGCTATTTATCAACTGAACAAAGCCATCGAGAATAAGCAAAAAATGGGGCATCTCAGTGCCATGTTCAATTCTATCGGCTTTAAGCTTGTGAGTGATGATAATTATGTATATCTAATAGATATTGTTGAGAATCAACAACGTGGTTTATTTGTAATTAATAAAAAACCACAGACAAATTTAATAATCACTGTGCCCTACCCTATAACTGAGGGCCTTGCTAGTGACTCTGCAGCTCTTATCTTTCAACACTTAAAAAGCAAAGCACTCGTTTTTGGAGCCACAAGGACGCCTCAAGTAACGTTGACGAAAGAAAATCAACAAAGTCCATTTTACCAAGCTTTCATTAATGCATTGGAAATTAATGAGCTGTTACAGGTTCGCGAATCTAACCGTCATACTGCAGCTTTACTCAAAAGCACTCCTAGTGATGTAAAAAGCCAATATTGGATCTTTAATCGACTTCCAGAATCTATAAGTCAGCGCGAGATCCATGAATTTTTAGGCAGTGAAGCAACTTATTTTGGTAAAGCCGCCAAAAGTAGTTTACCAGCAACAGACTTTACCGGGTCTATGCTTGAGGTCTTTCTTGATGGAGATAATTACACCAATATTTTGGCGTATATTTACCGTGAAAATTATCGCTATAGTAATTTAAAACTTAATATTATCAATGAAGATATGGCTCATATTGTCGATGACTTTTCCGCTTATATCAGCAGTAAAGGCAGTTTCAATTATCAGCCATTAACTCACAGCCAAGTAGCCCTTTGGGAATTTGAAGTCTTAACACCACTTTATAAGTTAATTGAGCAAATTGGCAACTCATCACTTAATGAAGATGTATTAAATCACTTAAAACAGATTAATGGCACAGCCGAATTACTCAATTACCAGCTACAACTTGTACAAAATAGTAATGGGCGATACATACTGCTTAGCCCATTGCAAAGTAATGATGCACAGGCTCTTGGGCAAGGTATATATGCATTTTCACTGAGTAAACATGAAGCAATCAGTTTAAGTGTCCCAAGGCCAATATTCGAAGGGAATACGTTAAGTTTCGCAAGTGAGCTTTTCACTAATTCAAATGCTGCCAACTTATTAATTGCAGGTGCACATCCCTACGCTCACCCTGAGGCAAATGTTCTTGCAGCAAATAATGTCGGTTCATTATTCAATGTTGTTCATCAAAGCTATTCACGTTTTAAAGCACAACAACCAAGCTTAAATATTCAGATCCGTAGCCACAGTGCGCCATCATGGATCCGCCCTAACGCAATTGCATTTTCAAATACCCAAGTAAGGGATATTGCAACTCCTCTAATGGAAAAGCTCACTAAAGACTTAAGCAGTCTAGGAGTCAGCTATCAAGTAGTAGAAGGTCAAAAAGCCACTAGGGGCCTCGAAATTGGTAGTTCGCCACAATATGGATATCAACAGTTTAATTCAAACAGTGAACTGGCAACCTTATGGATTGCATCTGACTTTAAAGAACAGTTTTCAATTGATCAAAACAGCCTTCTGATGCGCCTTCTCGCTATCTCGAATAACCCGACTGTAACCACAATAAATCTAGCTACTTTGTCGCCTTCAAACTGGGCAGCGCTCACTAGCCATGATAAACAAATAATCCAACGAAAAATTAATAAATATACTGCTGATAAACAAACTGCGGCCTTAAAGACGATATGTTCTGAACTAAATGAGTGTGTATTACAGACAATAAAATTAGAACAGTTGAATAAATTCGTACTGATGATCAAAAAGCAAAATAACCTCATCGCCATCTATAACCCAGCTAGCAATCAACTGATTGATATAGATGTTTTTAACAACATGATGGTTGGAGGCTTTAATGTATCTAATTAAACGCTTCCTAGCTATCTTAGCTATTATCACTGTTTTATTAATCGCCTTATTTACTTGGAATAGCTTTTTGATTTGGCTGGATTCAGCAGAACCGGTAAACCCAAAAACCAGTAAAGAGACTCGCTCAAAAGTTCAATGGTTAAGTACTAAAAAGCCACTGACTTATACATTTTCTAATCAGCGGACTCACTCACTGCGTATACTTTCAAATGCTGTATTTGATCAATCGGTTACTCTTGATAAACCAGTTAATTATGCCATCAAATATACTCTTTATAATGATAAAAAAGAGGTGATCTTAGATGAAACTTACCACCACGCTTCAAAGCTAGTTAACCAAAGTGAAGAGCAACAGATCAAACAAATCATTGAGAATAAACAATCGCTTAATGTTGCGTCTGGGCAATCATTTTACCTGCCAATAGCTCATTACCCTACGGCAAAAAGCGTAGCGTTATTACTTATCCCTGAAGAAAAATCAATTCAAGGCGTGGTAGTTCGAGTTCATGCGAAAACCCCCGTTCAAAACGTTGATCCACTTAATAGTTGGTTAAAACGGCCTCTAGATAGACGTAAGCGCGCAACTGATTACCTTACCATGGGTGAAAATACTCTAACAAATACTGAAATAACGAATGCAATGGCATTTTGGTGGCAAAAAATTGCACCACAAGGTATTCCTGAAATCGACTTTAAGTCAGACATCCTATACGAAAGCTTACCGTATAATGTAATTAGTTATGACTTCAGTCAGCAGCAGTATAGCCTTGCAGCTTATTATACTAGAGGTAGTTTGTGTGCCAGTGTCAAGTTAGATGAAAGTGATAGCTTAATTTTCACTGTCAGTGATAACCAAAAACCCCCTTCATTGATCTGGTATGACAAACTTCAGTTTGAAGCGCCAAAAAAAATAAACTTTACTCAAACTGATGAAGTAAACACGTACAAAACCCCATTACTTAATGCGGGGTTAATTACAATCTGCAGTGAAAAAGAATTGTTAACTCAATGGCGAACAGAGTCTGGGGCAGTTATTTTAACAAGTTATGCTGGCAGTTATTTGATAAACCCAAAAGTGTCAGTTGAATTTGATATCGTCCCTGAAAGCCATCTAAATTTAGAACTTAGAACATTAAATAGCAGCCAAATATACGTAACTTTATACGACAATAATAAAAAACAAATCGAACGATATGCCGTCACTATAAAAGGTGAAGCATCTAAATTTGACCGGTTAATTGCTAGCAATACCCAGAGACAAGCGGTAGGCATGCTCACATCGTATTACCTACGTACACCGCAACAAGCACGCTATATTAAAGTTGAATCTAGCGACGATGTATACCTGCGTGTAAAGTCAAGACTCGCTAACTTTCATTATCAACGCCGCACTGCACATCAACCGCTTACGACTGAATCAACAGATGGCTTTTATGATATTGCAGCCTGGTATGAGCAAAAAGCAAGTAACCATTACGACTTGGCGCAGCGAGAACATTTCGTAAATATTCGTACTTTCACTCCACCTAGAGATATTGAGGAAACAACAACATACTACCAATCTAAGGAATTATTTAATGTTTTGCCATTATCAAATGTGGCACTTGGTTTAAGTCCAAAACGATATTATGAAAAGCCAGAGCCATCACAAGAATTTAATTTTGGGATCTATAATAACAATCACTACTTCCCCTCTTCTGGCGAAAACGATAACCGACTGATATTAAAAATAAATAACAATAGTGCTAATGAAGTCAAAACCGGTGATATCTCTTTGTCAGAAAAAATGAAATTAATTGATGAAGCAAATACTGTTTATCAAAATTGGTACGGTCATCGCCCTTGGGTAAAACAACGCCTTTACCAATTAGATAAAAATAAGCCAATTAAGCTGCTTTATTCGAAGAACAAACACCCAATAAGCATTGTCTTTAAAGCATTTCGTACTCAAAGTAATAAACCTATTACATTGAGTCTTGAACATACTGCTAATTACAAACTTGGCCTGACTAGTGAGTACAGTATTGCAAAGCAAAGTTATCAGCTACATAACTCTGAGCTATTAGAATCATTTTTAATTCACCCTAAAAAGAGCCAATTAGCTAGCTATCCTAGCGTTACATTCAAAGTCGCTAATGATATAGATTCTTTGCAGTCCGTGACTTTAACCTCTTCCGAAACGATTTGGCTATCAATACTTGAAGAGTATCTTGTAAAGGATCAGAAAGTAAGGTGGTGGAATAATGAACAATAAAATTATCGTTACTGTTCTTATATTATTTACCGCTGCATGTTGTGAGGCCGCTCAGCTAGAAAAACTCACTTCCAGCCTACGAGTTTGGTTGAATAACCAACAACGTGTACCAGAGCACTTTTCCATTAAGAATGGGGCTTTAGTAGCCAATAAGTCTCTTTTTTCGGGTGGTGAAATACATTTTAAAGCAAAAGGGAACACCTGTATTTCTTATGCTCCACATAGATATTTTGATAAACACACATTGCAAATTGCTAAAGCCTTATTTAGTGAGTGCCAAGTGTTATTGACTAATACGAAACACCGAAATAGCCGTGATTCCGATGGCAAAATAATCGATTTTAGCAAATATAAAAATAGCAGTAGTAACGCATTTATACTTGCGTACAGCAGTTCAGTTAAATCATTTTCGATTTATCAAATCCATGGATTTGCAAAGGAAAAGCGAACCACAGAGCAAGGACGAAAAGCAGATATTATTTTAAGCGAAGGCCATGTATTCGCCTCTAAACGAACTTTAGACATTGCTCAATGCCTCATTAATAAGCTAGGTATTAATGCATTGGTTTATGGGCGCGATGTGCATGAGTTGGGTGGAACACACAATGTTCTTAATTCGCTGGCTCCTGTTAATAGTCAGTTTTTCCATATCGAGTTAAGTCGCGAGCTGCGAGAGCAGTTAATTATTAACAACCAACTTTTAAAGCAGTTTAGCCTATGCCTTACTTCATAATAGCCTTTATAACATTAACGCTGCTAGCCTATAAACCAGCTCTTGCCGTACAACAAGAACATGCTGTTCTGCAGCCTCCTATCTGGTTAAAAACCTCTCCAAAGCTAGACGTGCTCGCAACCACACAAGAGATGCAATTTGATTCGTATGAGCATCAATATTTATGGCTACCCGAAGGGCACTGGTTAGAGTTCAACCCTGAGTTATTCGACAAGTTCATTATGAGTGTGGGTAACACACAATATATACAGCAACGAGTTCAAATGGATCGTGACTTATTATGTTTAGAAAAACGGTGTCAACTTCCTGCTCTTGGGCATAACCGTGTTGTAGCGATTCAAAACCGTCAAAATGAGCGGGCTGAATTTTCTGCGCAAGTCGGTCACTATCAAACCACTGTTGATAGCTTTAAACGAGCCCTAAAACTTGCTAAGCCATCAGTATTACTTTCTTCAAGAAAAGGCAGCGAACGGTTTTATAAGTTCGATAAAGGTGATGAGGTCACTCTATATTTTCCTGATGCAAAAAAAATTAAGCTTTCGGTCAGAAAGAATATGGACTCTTTAGATAGCCATGGTGCTGTCTATGCCTACACAGATGAAGTTCTTACTGCAAAAGTTAACATCATCAATAACCCGGCCCTTGAATACCAAAACCAAAATGTTGGCTTGGTGAATAGTGACTATTTAGCTATTGATGCGGGCCAATATTTAACCATTAAAAGCTATGCCGATTCGTATGTAAAAATATCGCAAAGCCACAGAGCCATATACGATGATTCGACAGCCATAAAAGTTGAAGAAAAACTACTACTCCCCTACTGGTTAAAAACTGCCAATGATGCAATGGAATCAGTTTACAATGAGTATTCACTGAATGTTTTTAGTGACAGTGTATTTACAAAAAATAACTCCCTCGCAGTTAAGCGCTACTATGATTTGCTTGGCTTAATGTCCACACAAACTTTACTAGAAGGGAGCAGCGTAGTTCATGCTTCGAGCCAATCAAAAAAACGGCTAATTACTGAACTTGAAGAGCAAAGATTAGTTGATGATCAATTTTATCCACGCATTAATAAACAGGTCAGACATATTACGTCGCTTTCACAGATGGCTTTGAATTTTGACTTATTAAGCCAAAAACGAGTCACGCCGTGGCTTACCTTTGTTGCCCGTAGTAATAAAGACAGTCAATTTAAACTTATTGTTGGTGATAAAAGCTGGTTGGTTAATGTTAAAGCTACAAAAGAATACCAAACAATTCACGTCTCAGTGCCATTAAACAGCAAAACGATGACAATTCAGAAAACCACTGATGATGTGCCTGGTATTGATTTTGCTGTTTATGCCAGGACACTTACAGATTTTCCAAGTAATGAAGTACTTTATTTACAACCGGGAATCCTTTCTGAAAAAAGCCCTATTACAGCAGAGCTAATAACTGAGCACTTAAGGAAATTATATAGTGACTATTTAGCGCTAATTGAGCCTTATGCCCCAGCAAGAAGAAAAATTAAATTAGTTAATTGGCAGCAATCTTTGCTAACAGCTAAAGACTTAGCTAAGTCTGCACCTTTAGATGCGCTTGCCTTTTTAAAACCATTAACTCAAAACCCAAATCCACAGGTTGCTATTGAAGCATGGCAAATTAAAATAAATATTTTGCGTGAACAACAACAGTTTCATCTTGCAACAAGTTACTTAGAAGGACTATACAAGAGTACTCAACAAAGGGAATTACAGGAGTTTGCTTTAAAGTCTCTATTAAAAACCTACCAAGATGAGCACCAAGAAATAAAGTTGTTTGCTCTGTGCGCAGGAAACCAAAGCTTATTGGAAGAATGTAATAGTATTCTCACTAAGCTTGCAACTAAACAACAGAAAAATAGACTCGCAATATGGCTTTTAAACAAAAAGGATGAAACTCACACAATTAAGCAAGCTTATATGGCACTTGACTACCACAGTTTAAGTCCTGGATTTAAAGCTGAAGATAAGCAATATGAATTACTTTCTGGAGCCCAAGAAACATTAATAAACTCTCAAGGAAAATTGCAAAACACTGTGCTTTCACAGCATATGCCCTGGAAGTACACTGCGATAGAAGCGGTTAATTTAAGTATAAAAGCGCGCACAGAAGCCAAACAAAATGGCGAGTATCAAACTGCTTGGTTAAAGGCTGATAGTCAATACCAACATAAATTAATGCCAATATACAGCGATATTCCATCAACAACACTCATTGTTGAAAGCCAAAAAGCGGCTTCTGTTGCATCAACAATGATTGTGAGTCTGAAAGCAGGAGAGACACTCACTCTATCAGCTGATCAGAAAGCCTTTATAGAGTTTAAAAATATACCTGACGCATTATATGAAGCTTTTGATTACCGCTCTGATGCTGCAAACCAGCTTGCTACAGACGATATTATGTCATTAGTTTATGCCTATGATGCCACACAAAACGACCTTTTAATTAATGGCTTATATCTATTATCTAAAAAGCGTTTAAACAATAATGAATATACGCAACTATTACAGCGAATAGCTACAATTCCTGCGAGTGCCGCATCGACCTTTTTACAAAATAGAATAGAAAGTTTTGGCCACTGGCAACCCTTAGATAGCCTAATCGATTATGCAGGTACGCGTCTTTTTAATATTCAAAGTGCAGCACAAACTAGCTTTGCTGATAGGTTTAACCAATTCAAGACGCATCTAAAAAATAATGATGGTTTATTGATTCGCCCATTTCATACCCTTTATATAGATTTGGCCGAAACAGAGGCAGAACAAATTCGCTTTGTATTTAATTTTTCTACCGCAGAGCTTGCCCAAGCTAATGTGGCAAACTTATCCATACAACTGGCTAACAGTTTAAAAATATGGTCTGTTACGGAGCAGCAAAGCATTCCCTTTACATTTAATAAACGGGAGTTAGATAATAATGTCATTGCCCTACACTGGCTTAACCCCTATTTATCTCAACAACTAAAAGTTGAAGTACAGCAATATATTGCGGGTCGGTGGAGAAAGATAGAATTACCTACAACGCTACTATTTTATTCTGTTATTCCCACTACCCCTTTGCTTGCGACTTTAAATGCAGATCGTTTAATCAAGTTAGAAAAGATAAATAGCTATAGTCGAAGTGAACGCCAATTTTTCCATCCTGCAGGCAAAATTGAAGTCAAATCATCGGAACTTGAACATGTTCGCCTGTATACTTGGGAGCTTAGTGATCTCAATAATAAGATTTCAGAATTTACACAAGCACAAATTCCTTTGCCTGATTTAGTAACTTATCGAGTACCAGAAAAGCAAACAATTGTAAGTGATCAAAAGTCATTTCAAAGTGATGATCTTAATTGGCAAGGTTTTATACAATTTGACCAACAAGAAATATTTCAAACCGCTGAAAATATCCCAACCCAACAGAGCATTGATATTGGCGCTCGTTTACGTATTAACGACGACAATGATTGGTACCAATTAGAAGGTTACTACTCATTTAGTAAAGAACAAACGGATCTAATTGCACTCAATGGTTACTATTCATGGCAAGATGATACAACTCCTTGGTATGTTGATGCGCAAATTCAAAGCCGTTGGCAACCAAGTCATAATGGATTTGATCTTCAATATGCCCTTGATAGTAGTTTCAGTGTAGGACAAAAATGGCAACGTGATTCTTCGCATCGTCACCAATGGCAGCTAACTCCATTTATTCGTTACAGTAGTGCTGATTTAAATGATTACCTCAGTGACGACCTACTTAATTCAAATGTATTTAATTTTTACCGTGAAAACCATGCCTCGGGATGGCAAGGGTTTTATCAATATCGTTATCATCCTTGGGTCGATAATTATTTAAATTTTGGTGTGTCATCAAGCTCAAACGATGATTGGACGAGCTTAGACTATCTGCACTTCAACACCAGTTGGAATCAATATTATCAAGATCACATTTTCCAACTTGGCATTGATAGCTATTACCGCTTTAAAGATGACAACCGTGCCACAGCTACGTGGCAATACATCACACAGTTTGCTTGGCAAACACAAATTAGTTTAGGTGATTTTTCACATGGTTGGCTAAAGGTGCGACTACAACAGGATTGGGTATGGGACAACCACAATATTAGCATCGAGTTTTCATCTGGTAACAACCAACATACCGGATTTACCCCTTTTGCCCATGATGAAATCATTTTCCCAGCACTTCAATTAAATCATTTGCTAGAGCACACTGACTATGAGTAACCACTTACTTACAAAACGCCTTGAAAACTTGCTTTTCGCAGACATTGCCAGTTTTTGGTTAGACTTATATCGCCAAAAATACCGCGAACTAGTTGATGAATTAAGTGAATGGGAATTAATAAAAAATCAGCCTGATGACTATGAGGAAGATGATTGGTTACTACTGCAAACTATTTCATTTTTAACTCATAAAATTGATACCCTACAAAGTCAATTAATCAAAATTGATGCCGATCACAGGCGCTTTATCGAGCGTTTAAATCATGCCGAATTAAAAGCTGAGCGTGAGTTTCATATTCTCGATTACGCGTATACTTTAGGTGCAAACCGAGAACAATTAAAAAAAGATCAAGATGCTTTTCAACGCTGGTTTGATGAGGGAGCTATCATCAACAGATACCAAGATAAACTCTCTGAACTTGAGCAATCTCTTAAGTTTTTAATAGGTAAACTGGGTGATTTAACTAATCGCTATTTACGGATCCACTCGGGGGAAATAACCAAATCATGGTTAACACTCAATTTAGAAAGCTTCTTTTTGGGGCTACTAGAAAAAAGTGAGAACGAAGCTATTCGTAACTCTATTTTTCGCGCCCTTGCCAACCAGGTAAACTTAATTAGCGAATATGTAAGTGAAACTCAATTCGATTCTGATCTTGTTGAGCTGTTATTACTATCTCTTGAAAAACAATCAACCCCACATGCTGCAAAAGTAGATATTTTAGAAATTCTGATCAATTTAAGACCCACTTTTACTCACTATTTTATGCGCTCTCAAATTGATTTAGATGTTTTACCAAATGAAAAAATCGAAGCTCAGCACCTGTTTTTATTGGCGTCATTTTCAAAAATTATATGTAAACAGCCTAAATTAAGTGAGGCTAATTATAAGCTTCTCATTTTACTTGCTAAGCATACTTACCCTCGAGTAAGGCAAAGTGTCATTGAACAATGCGCATTATTACCCAGGGCATTTGCTCTCAAACTATTAACAGTTCGGCTCCAAAAAGAAACCCATGAAGCGGTACGACTAACACTCATTAAGCAATTAACAGATCCTCGTTTAACCAAAGAGTTGCAAGTTTTTCACATATGGCGAAAACAACTGAAAATTGCACAAAGCTTTGCCCAGAAGCGTTTATTACTCGAGTTAACGCCAAGGATAATGTTCAACTTACAAGTTGATTATGATCAGCAAAGCCAAGCAGATATATTGTTTAAGTCTTTTATCAATGTCTTAAATACGCAGCTTGAAAATGAGAAAGATACTGCCGTAAAGCGAATTATTAGCCGTGTCAGAGAGCAGCTTGTCAGCTTTGTGTACCAGCAACAAGTCGCTGAGCTCGAGTTTAACTTAAACTCAAACTTTACCATTAATTTAAACTCTGAATGGGTTGAGCAAGATTTATTAGGCCGACTTTTGAGTAAGCAAGCGCAGAATAATGAAGCCTTTAATGTAGCAATGAAAAATAAAGGCTGGCAAATACAACGAGGTTACAGGCGGGGCTTTCGTTTTTGGCGGCTATGGCATGAATTTAAAAATCCAAGTACAGGTAAACGCCAAAGCTTTAATCATGTAAAAGCCAGAAAACCAAGTGCATTTATGCATGTGCCGAGCTGCACCGTCGCGGAGATTAGCCAAACGGAGGTACCTGGAGAGCCCCGGTTTGATGCTAAACAGTTTAGTGCTCGACCTCATTTACCTATGTTAGATTTTCTACTGAGTACATTGTCACAAGACAATCTGAAAACGCCAGCTAAATCGTTCACTCCTGATGGTATTTTAATCGTCACCCCTCCCTGTAACGTACTCCAACGCATGTTTGCGTATAGCTGGATTTCTTTCAACTTTGAAAAATTAGATGATTTACGAAATGGTTCTGACCACGAACAACAAGACTTTCTAGAGTTAATAAAAGCAAGAGGCTTCACACTTGATTTCCAACAATATGGATCAGTGCTTAATGCCGAATTCCCTGTTGAGCCGAGTATTGCCAACTTATATCAAAAACTATCCCTCACGCCCTTCTTGTTTAATATGTGGTCAAGCTTTAAAGAATATGCCTATTCGCTTTATCAAAATAGTATTGGTCAACTGATCTTTTTCGTTATGGCTTTCGCAGCCTACTTTTGGGCTCGCCACATAAAAATAAGTAGGCAAATAAAGTCAGATAGAGCCAAAATTCCCGTTTCAATCGGGGGTTGGGGAACACGAGGAAAGTCAGGAACTGAACGATTAAAAGCAGCATTATTTAGTAGTTTAACTCTTAAAGTGATTAGTAAAACAACAGGTTGTGAAGCAACTCTTATTTATGCAAGAGCAAGTGGAGAGCAATTCGAAATTCCATTATTCAGACCTTTTGATAAAGCGAGTATTTGGGAACAAAGCGATGTTTTGCATTTTGCAACAAAAGTAAAAGCCGATGTATTTCTTTGGGAATGTATGGGATTGACCCCGCGCTATGTAAAAATATTAAGGAATTGGATGGATGATAACTTTTCAACTATTACCAATGCTTACCCAGACCATGAGGATACATTAGGTCCAACAGGAATTGATGTTGCAAATGAAACAAGCCATTTTATCGGTGAGAATAGTTTAGTGTTCACCAGCGAACAAAATATGAACCCAATTCTTGAATTAAATGCAAAACAAAAAAACGCTAACTTAATTCAAGTTCACTGGGCCGATGGTTTGCAAATAACTGATGACATTCGCTCTTTATACCCCTACCAGGAACATCCATCCAATATAGCACTCGTGTGCAAAATGGCGGAACATATCGGCTTAAATAAAGATTATGTATTCAAAGAAACATCCGCACGAATAGTGCCTGATATTGGCGTATTAAAGCACTTTACTGAAGCGCCTATCGGAAAAATTAGTCAATCGTTCGTCAATAGCATGTCTGCAAACGAACGCTTAGCTACATTAGAAAACTGGCAGCGCCTTAAGCTTGAAAGATTAAATAACGACCCAAAAAACCAGGTAATCGCGCTTATAAATAATCGTAACGACCGTGTCGCGCGCTCAAAAGTTTTTGCTGCGATGCTCAGTAATGACCTACGTTTTGACCGTGTTGTGGTAATAGGAAGTAATGTAGAGGGATTCTACAGTTACTTTCTCGATGCATTTATAGAAAGAGTAGAAAAGTTAATTGAAATTAATGATCTCGAAAGCCTAGATAAGCTTCTAGAGCAATTTAATTTACTCACCAGAGCTGAAGTTAGAGCAAGGTTTAGAATTGCATATGGCAGTGTAGCAGCTGAGAATTTACTTACACTTAGCGAGGGGGTTGTTAATAAATCTTACATAAAAGAGATCACAGGAGAGATCCCTGATCAAGAACTAACCACAATTCTCTATACCCTGCGTATTTATTATCAGCGTATGCACCTGGATTACCTAAAAAGTGATATCGCAAAGAATAGTAAAGAAATAAAAGAACGCTTGATTTCCATCCTCCAATCTAAAGTCACATTACTTGACGATAGCAATATATCTGCAGATGAAATAACCAATTCGATTGCGGATTTAGCTTTGCCCAATACTCATCAGGTCGTTGTTGGTATGCAAAACATTAAAGGGGCAGGGTTAAATTACGTTTATGCCTGGCAGCAATGGCAAAAAATATCACAAACTATTACGAATATGCTGAGTAAGCACTGCACAGCTAAAGAGTTCAGAACGGCATTAACTAGTTTAAATATGATAGTGTCATTTAACTTACTTGAAACTGACTACTTAAAACAAAAGTTAGATATATTGAAGAAAAGTCAGCTTGCTCAAAATGAGTTCTGCCAAGCAGAAATAACGACTCTTCAAGAAAAAGTTAATGAGGAGTATTTAAAAGTAGACGAAGAAAATTCGCAATCTCGCCCTACTCGTTACTTTAACCAAGTGATCGAATCATTTTTAGATGCAGGTGCTGCTGTAAAACGTAAAAAACGTGCTATTCAAATATACAATGATATAGCAGAACAGCGCATAACATTAGAAAAAGCAATTAAATTACTTAGCGAGATGAACCGTAACCAAAAGTCAGGTTGGTTCACAAATAAACGAAAACTTTACGACAAAAAATAAGAGAACTTTATTATCAATAAAAATAAAAATAATAATGAAAAATAATAAAAATAAATTCAAAAAAGAAAACACAAATAAAACAAAAACAAAAATAAGAAATTTCCTACAAACAAAAATAACCAGCCTCATCAATATATTATGTGCAAATTAAAAATAAAACAAAATAAAACAGCGTACCTAAATTGAAAATAACTTTATAAAAGATAAAAATATAACTGATAAAACATTTTATCTAATACAAAGGATAGTTATATGAAAAGTTTATTTTATAAGTTAGCTGTATTACCACTTGCTATTACCTCTGCACTTGCCGTGGCTAACACAAATTTGATCGAAAATGGATCATTCGAAGCCGAGGTTGTCACTGATCATAATGGCCAATGGCAATTATTCAATGAAATCACTGGTTGGACACGCAGCGAAAACGCACCTTTTGAAATACAAACGAGTAGTCTAGGAATTCTCAAAGCGAAAGAAGGCCAAAAATATTTAGAACTTGGCTCTACGCAGCAATATAGCGTGTCTCAAGCCGTAGCTACAACAGCTGGTAAAATGTATGAAATTAGCTTCTATTACTCAGCACGTGTGTCTGGTGATGATACAGCGAGTACAGTTGAAGTGCTGTGGAATGGTGAATCCTTAGGTGTTGTTAATGCTAAATTTAAAGGTTGGACTAAGTACAGCTTTACTGTAGAGGCAACTGGCACAAGTTCAGAGATTACATTAGCTGGCGTTGGTAGCAGAAGTAGTGTGGGTGGCTTCATCGATAATGTTTCTGTAAGTGAAGCTACAGAATACTGCTCAGTCCAAGCGGGTTTGTATGCAATTAATAAATATGGTTCTGATTCAGAAGGCTATATTTACCACTTAGACCCTGAAACATCAGCTGTAACAAAAGTTGCTGGTGTTACTAATACAGCTGCAAACATAGCAGGTATGGACGGTAAGCTATACTTTATGGAAAAGCTAGATAGTGAGACTAGAGACTCAAAAATTTACAGTCTAGATTTAGCATCAAATACGCAAAGCGAAGTCGCAGATACTAACTCTTATACTATTATTCGTTCTACAGTTTCTCCTGATGGTCTTAACTTACGTGCAACAAGCAAAACCTACATGTATGACTTCAACCTTGAAACTGGTGAAAAGACAGTTCTAGGAAAACTAAGCTACGAAGGTGAAGAGTTCATAGGTGGTGATATTGCATACTCAAGTGACAATAACGTACTTTATGCATTAACTGAACAAGCACTATACACAGTTGATCAAGATACTTTAGAACTTACGTTAGTAGGTGAGCATGGAGTTAACTGGGCATCAGGCCTTGCAGTTGCCGATGATGGTACGATCTATGTTACTGGAAGAAAGAGTGGTCAAAGCGCGAAGCTTTATACGCTAGATCAAAACACTGCTGAAGCAACATATATAATGCGAGGTCCAGCTAATCTAAATGATCTAACATTTATTAGTGGGTCAACTTGCTCAACACAGTAAACTTTTAATATTATAAATGCCAGTTAAATACTGGCATTTATAACTATAAAAACTTCAACACGAAACACTCACCTAACGCCCTCAAAAAAATAAAAACAAAATATCAATAAAAAACCTTAAAGCAATAAAAAAATATCAGACAAAAAATCATAAAAAAACAGGAAAGTAAAATAAGAAATTTCCCACCCCAAAAAACAACATTAAGATTCAAACACTTAAACACAAAAAACAATTAAAATAAAAAATACAAAATATAAATATTTGATATTTAAATTAATAACATTAAAATTTTAATATTAAAAAATAATGGAGAAATTCATGAAAAACTTTGTTACTAAACTAGCTGTTTTACCTCTAACTATTGTATCGGGTATTGCAATGGCTGGCACAAATTTAGTAGAAAACGGATCATTCGAAAACACAGATACAGTGACCGAACACAATGGTCAATGGCAGTTATTTAACGAGATTCCTGGCTGGACAAGAAGTACTCATGCTAAATTCGAAATTCAAACAAATAAACTAGGGATCGTGACTGCACAAGAAGGTAACCAATATCTAGAGCTTGACTCAACAGCCAATTACAGTATTTCTCAAAATATTACTACACAACCAGGCAAACAGTACGAGTTAACCTTTTACTATTCTGCCCGTAAGGAAGGTAATGAAACAACAAATAAAGCTGAAGTTTTTTGGAATGGTAGCTCTTTAGCTGTTGTTAATAGCTCAAGTAAAGGCTGGACAAAATATAGCTTCATCGTTGAAGCTGATAGCACAAGCTCGGTATTAAGCTTTGCAGGTACTGGTACATCTGATTCAGTAGGTGCATTCATCGATAACGTAGTAGTCACTGAAGTTGCTGAACCATGTGCTGTTGCAACAGGTTTATATGGTATTAATAACTTTGGCTCTGAGACTGAAGGCTATGTATACCACTTTAACCCAGAATCAAGCGCTGTAACTGTTGTTGCAGGCCTTAACAATACAGCATCAAATATTGCCAACAAAGACGGTATGCTGTATTTCATGGAGCAACTTGATAAGAATAGCAAAGCATCAAAAATCTATAGCCTAAATTTAGCCACTAACACACAAGCTGAAGTTGTAGATGCGACATCATTCCCTATTTACCGCTCAACGGTAACTGCAGATGGCCTGTTTTTACGTGCGACAAGCAAAACGTATTTGTATGACTTTGATCTAACTACAGGTGAGAAAACAGTATTAGGTAAGCTTTCGTATGAAGGTGACACATTTGCAGACGGCGACATCGCATACTCAAGTGACTACAACGTACTTTACGTGTTAACAGGAAAGGCGCTATATACTCTAGATGAAGGTAGCCTAGAGTTAACACTAATCGGTGAGCACGGTATAAACTGGGCATCAGGCCTTGCAATTGCTGATAACGGGACAATTTATATCTCAGGTAGAGAAAGCGGCGAAAATGCAAAAATCTACACCTTAGATCAAAACACCGCTGAAGCGACATTCGTAATGGATGGCCCAGCACACGTAAACGACTTAACGTTTGTTAGTGAAGCAGTTTGCGCAGCAGAGTAAACTGTGTTTAAAGCCATAAAATGCCAGCTTAGCTGGCATTTTTTTACTGACCTTTGGCATCACTTATTTGTGAGTTTCTTTTGTTCTAACATTTCTTTCCAGTGCATTACTTCTGCAGGCAGAATAGGTGCTACACCATTAAAACCAGCAACCTCAAGCATCTCTTCGACACTTACAACGCCTTTTTTGCGTTTAAAAACACCGCGCACATAAGCAATCGCGTGCAGGCCACGATCAGAGTGAAACTTTTGCTCAATATAAAAGTATTTATGATCCCAGCCAACCAAACGTGTACTAACCGTGTACCTTTGCATTGGTTTAATATCGCGAATATAGGTAATTGCAGTTGCGTTAACGATTGGAAACCAACGGCGTTTCATAATGTGCTTTAATAAACCTACTCGCTCAGTCATCCAGGTACGGGCAAGATCCATCATCGCTAAATAACGAGAATTAGTCAGATGGAAATTAATATCGCAATCCGTTGGTAACGCTTTGAATTCAATATCAATTGTGTCTAACAGTTGTTGATAATCACGATTACGTTTAATTTTAAAAAACAGTAGTATTAGTCGAAAATAGAGGTTCACGGCAAAGGTCTAACCAGTTGATGATGCACAAAGTGTATCACAGCATATTGCTAAGGCGAATATTCTGCTCTAATCTGTGCATATATTAGTATAAAAAAAGAATAACCTAATGAAATTTTTTAGTTTGGTAACTTTATTTAGTGCGAGTTTATTCACCACTTCAGCATTTGCTGACTTTAACTTTCCTGGTGAAGGTACTTTAAAATACCCAACGGGTGTAGAAAAGGCCTTTAATTTTGGCTTTGCGTGGCAACAAGATGCTGAAAAATTCTCGATTGGTGATAAAAGCTATGACATGTCTCTGCCAGAGTCATATTCAGTGGCAATTACACTTAGCAAAGACGAGGAACAAGTATGGGTGCAGGAGTTTAATAATGGCTTTATTGAGGGATTCACTTGGCAAATTGCCGATCACACCCTAAAACTCGAAAAGCGCAAATTTAGCGATACTGTAAAAGGCGATTATGTTATTAGCTTGGATAACCGAGATTACTTTTTTTCTCGCAATAACATCAGTATTGTTATTAAATTCGACAATGATGGTATTAAGAATATCGCCATTGATGGTGTCACCAAAGATATGGGTACCAAACAGTAATACCATTCGCTTAATTAATTGGTCTATTTTTAGGCAATAAAACCTCGTTGATTTCAAAAAATTTGTTATTTAGTAGTTCTAAATCAGAAATTTTTAACGCAGGTAGCGACAGCTATAATACCTCAAAATGGTTAAGTATTATTGCGGATTGGTATGATATTGAACAACAAAGAAAAAGGCTTGAGTTTTCACCCAAGCCTTTTTTATTTAATAAATTAAGTTAGTATCATTAAACCTTTACAGTCTTACGATTAATCCCATAATCTCGAAGCTTATTTGCTACTGCTGTATGACTTAAACCTAACCGCTTTGCAAGCTGACGAGAGCTTGGATAAGCAGGGTAAAGCTTGCGAAGTAAAGTCGCTTCAAAGCGTTTTACCGCTTGGTCTAAGGTTCCTTCAAAGTCAGACTCTAGATAACCTAAATCATGGGTAAACGTTGGTAACTGCAGATGCTCAATGCGCAATTCATTATCATCTAACAACGACACAGCACGATAAATCGCATTTTCTAATTGGCGCACGTTACCTGGCCATGGGTAATCTTGTAAAAAACGTAAACAATCTTCAGACATTACAGGCACAGAATGACCATTTTGCTGGGCATACTTTTGAATAAAATGCTCAGCCAAAGGGCCAATATCTGCTTTTCTATCACGTAATGGCGCAATTTCAAGGGTTAACACGTTAATTCGATAGTAAAGATCTTCTCGAAATGTTCCTTCTTGGACCATTGCAGGTAAGTCTTTTTGTGTTGCTGCAATAATCCTCACATTAACTTTAACTTCGTTTTCATCACCGACCTTACGGAAGGTACCGTCTTGTAAAAAACGTAGTAACTTAGTTTGCAGCTGAGTCGACATTTCACCGACTTCATCTAAAAACACTGTACCACCATCAGCTTGCTCTAGCACACCACGTTTAGGTGCTGCATTCTCTTCATAGCCTGCATAACCAAATAATTCTGACTCAGCGACATCATCTGGCAAAGAAGCACATGATAAAGCGATAAATGGTTTTACTGAACGGTTTGATGCGTAGTGGCAAGCACGGGCGAGTAACTCTTTACCTGTGCCTGTTTCACCAGTAATGAGGATCGGCGCTTCAAGCTGTGCCATTTTGCGTGCTTCACGAACAACACGACGCATTGCAGTACTAAAATTATGTATAGTTGCAAAGCTTTCTTGGCCATAACGGCGAAACGCACTTACTTGCTGACCTAGTCTACTTTGTGATTTGATATTGATAACTGCACCAGCTAACACATCCCCTTCTGCACCTTGTGGTACTGAAATTGGCAGAATATCAGCAATAAAGTCTTCGCCAGCTACTTCGACACGTGTTGTTTGGCCAAGTACTTCTTTACCTTCTAACCAGCGAGTAAAGTTAAAGCCTTTAAGCAAGTTATTTATATTAGCGCCAATAACTTCGCTCTCAGATAATTGCAAGTCGCGACACGCGGCATCATTACATAAACGCACCCAGCCTTTAGCGTCAATAGATATAACACCATCAGGTAATGCACGCAGTAATGTATTTAACTCATTATGCTCTCGCTCAGAAGGTAAGAATGCAGTCGTACGAACGTCTTTCACACCATCTATCAAGCGGATAGATGGCATAATTTTTTGGAATTGTTCAAATTCAATAGGCGGAAAGCTGACATACATTCGACAATTAACCGAATCTACTTCGATGCCTTTTAAATCAACTTGGTAACTCACCAAGA
The DNA here is from genome assembly GCF_011806445.1 of Pseudoalteromonas sp. HF66. Classification (NCBI taxonomy): domain Bacteria; kingdom Pseudomonadati; phylum Pseudomonadota; class Gammaproteobacteria; order Alteromonadales; family Pseudoalteromonadaceae; genus Pseudoalteromonas; species Pseudoalteromonas sp. HF66. The sequence continues at coordinate 39,632 of NZ_JAATOU010000010.1, read as the reverse complement.
TATTGAGAATCTCTTGTGCGATACCAATTCGGTCAGCACAGTGGATATCTAAACGCATTACATCCTCAAAAAACGGGAACCTATAGTATGAGAATGATACGCTAACTCCCTGCAACTGGGTAGTCTATTGTAAACAATTTAGGACAAATAACTTAATTAGTCGGGTACCTGGTCCATTCCCCTCCATCTAATTGAATGTAGGGCTGCCCTTTTATGTACATCATGACCGTATCTTCATTCTCTGCGACCTTGGCTGAAGTTGGTAAATTATCAAGCACTCGGTTAATTGGTACCGTCCCTGTGAACAAGTCAAGCTTCATCGTATTGTTGATTAACTCTGACAGTGAAAAATAACTCATTGTTTCATCGACGACATTCAGCCCCCCATGCTTTATATCAGGGCCGATGAATTTAACCGCAGTTGGCACTGAAACAATTGAAGGGCTCGGAATTTCGCGCAAACCAGAGAATTGTAGTTTATCACCCTGTAAGGCAGCCCCATGCTCTGGTACAACCACCAGCATTACATTTCGACCTTGTGCTTCTAACTCAGTTATAAACTTATCGATATCATTAAATAAGCGCTGTTGTCTAAGCGGATAGCTTTCAAAGCTATTCATACGTTCACGACCAGCAAGTTGATTACCATCGTGTAAGCTAATGGTGTTGTAATAAAGAGCCCTAGGCTGCTGACTTGTACCTTGTTTATTCAACCAGTTAGTGAGTATATCCGCATCAGAATAAATGGGTTTGCCATCAAACCCATATTGCGCAGCACTAAATTGACTAAAATCCAGTTTCGGCACAGAGACACCACCGTATTGTCTGATCAAACCAATAAAGTCATCAAAGTGACCATCGTGGTTAAGAGCAACGCTAGTCTTATAACCAAGTTTTGCAAGATTAGTGAATAACTGACATTGCTCGTCAACAGGTTTAAATAGTTGCTCTTGACTTGTTTGCCCACAACTTGCTCGTAACAAACGAATTGCCGCAGGACCACTGTACGACGTTGCTGAATTAAATTGGCTAAACAAGATATCAAAATCAGCAAATAAGTTACGTGGCTCAACACCTATCGCTTTTAAATCGGCCGTCGCTAAAGAGCATATATTAAGCACAACAACATCAAATGGTTGACCATTAAATACATCTGGAAACTGGCTTTGTAGTAAATTCTGTTGCTGGTAAAAGTCTTGTAACTGTTGATCTGGTGTCTTTTGTTTTGCTGTATCAGAAACTAAAACGGGTACTTGTTTTTTTGTAGTTTGGTTATTGCTTGCAACTTGAGTTGTAACCTCATCACTCGTAACAGCCCCACCTAACCAAAACGCATACATAAAGCCAATTATTGAAATACTGGTGTAACGCAACCACTTCACAGTAAACCAATAAAAAACCACTAAAGCAAAGAGCGCAAAAATCATATCGAGGCTAACAACGCGCGCTGTGATCTCAAAAAAGTAGCCGATGCTAAAGTCTTGTACATTGCCAGCTTGCTTGGTGAGCCTAGAAATCGGGGGCAACCACGAATCGTAATATAACAAGGCCGCACCTACCACCACACTCACAGCGTGTTTAAAACGAGACAACCATATATGTTGAAAAGAGATAGCTAGAAAAGCAAAAAATGCTAAGTTTGCAATTAAATCAAAAGAAATGTCACCTCGGCTATACAGAACAAACTTAACTAAAAAGTATAAATTCCAAACACCTAATCCTGAAAGCCTCACTTGTTATCCTTCTTGTGTCGTTTTGGCGTATAAGGGGTTAATAATACATGCCTAAATGTTAGTTTTCGGTAGAGCACTACGGCTTTATTAAACAATGCCTTACCTATATTACTCAATAAAATACCGATAAGCATTGCAACAATAAAAGTGATAAAAAACTGATTTAAGCTCATGATAGATCACCTTTTAAGGTCACTTTTACTGGCTCGGATATTGGTCGAATCACTTTTTTGAATTCCGGTGTCTCTGTATTTAAAGTCGCTATATCTGAACCTTTTGCATCAAAAATATAACTCACATTTTCTTGTAATTGTTGAGTAAAATCAGTTATTTCAACATTTGCAAAATTACGTTGTATACGGCGACATTCTTGCTGAATATAAAAATGATCGGCGATGACATTTTTAGACATAAAAAAGTCACTCACCTGTAATTTAAATAAATGCTTAATCGCACTTTCTACATCATGCTCTCGACAAGCATGCAGATATAGATAAATCGTGCCATCTGCAAAACTAAAAATATCTCCTTCACGTTTCACATGAAATAAATGCAATGGGTGTATAGCATCAATGCGAGGTAAAAGCTCTAGCATAACAAGCACCCCACTTACACCAAGATTTGCCGCAGAATCGCTATGTTTGGTAACCTGCTGTGCAAACTTGGTGATTGGTAGATAGCCTTTTGCTAAGGTATTTTCACTGTATTTCAGAACATCATCAATTGATTTAGGGAGTGGTCTTGAAAATTGAAATCCTTGAATTGACTGAATTTGTGATAGCAAACGCGAAGGCTCAGAATAACTATATAAAATAAGGTTAACCCCTAAAGTTAAAAATAAGCACTCGTCCTGATGACGAATTATGCCATCAACATTTTGAATTACTAATTTCAGTCGGCGACCACATTTCTTTCGAAGAGAGAAACAATCTTTGGCTAACGCTTTTAAATCAGTATATCGGGTAACTGCAAAAACTAACGTCGCTGATTTTTTGGTAAGCCCTTTAGAAAAAAGAGCATCATTATCATCAATTATTTTATAAAACACGGGTAGCTTTGTACCCTCAGGTACAGCACTCTGAGTTAGCCATACCTCGTCTTCATCAAAGTCTTGCTCCGTTGCTTGCGACTTATCATCAGCCTCTTGCTCTACCTCAACTAATGCAAGTTGACCATCATGAAGCTGTAAATTAACCGAACGCCCAGCGATAACTCCTTCTTTATGACACCAATAATCATACTCAAGAGTGCGAATTGATGCCTCTTGAGTTATATAAATAAGGCCATCAAAGAAACGGTTTAAGGCTAATAACTGACGTCTCAATTCACTGACATAAGCACCTGACATTAAAAACACTAAAGTGACATTTTTTGATTGTGACAAAGCAACATAGAGCTTGAGTTTTTCACCAAGCTGCTGTTCGTTCAAAGAGACTAAATGTTCTGAATCGACATGCACGATAACCGTACTGTTTTTCAGTTGCTCATACTGTTTTATTTCGTTAATAACACCACGGGAAAAATGCAAACTTTTTGATACATTCTCATTATGATGTAAATGGAATGGGTGAAGCACCTTTTGTTCGAACAGGGTAAATAATAACTCGCTTCCCTCTCCTTCGAAAAATAATTCGACTTGTTCAGAAAGCAAAAAAACCGAGTCTTTATGATTGGTTAAAAGATGCCTTGTTAACTCTAATAGCTGATTATCTAGCGGGGCAAGTAAAGCATAGTTTGCGCCTCGCTTTAGCTCAGAGAAAGCTCCGTTTAGTCCTGTAATATTTAAATGAGGCACCAACAAACCCTTAAAAAAGATACTTTAGTACTAGTTTTAAACGCTATTCTATATATAATGCAGATTATGTCCATGGATCGTGAACATTTTTAAGCTAATTTTTCTCATAACGGTTTTTTAGATGAATGACTTTGCAGTAAAAAATTCACACACCTTAACTCAATACGATATTGAAAAGTTGTTACGACAATTTGGCGGCAAGGAAACGGATTATGTTGAAATTGTTGATGTTGAAAAAAATCGCAAAACGATTGAAAAGTACCCTTTGCTTAACGATATCGCATTAGCAACAACACAAACACAGAGCACGAAAAAAGTTAACAAAAACGCAATAAAGAATCATAAATGAAGCGAATTTTTATAAAAGGAATTAAAGGTGGCACTGGTACAACATCTATTGTGGCCAACCTTGCTTGTGCTTTGAGAAAATCAAATGTGCCTGTGTATGCCATCGATTTAGATCCAAAAGGCGACTTAGGCCTACATCTTGGTCTTGCGTGGGAGCATCAGCTAGGCTGGAGTGATTACCCAAACTTTGCCTCTGCATGTGAGCAGTTTCACCAAGATAACGATGGCGTAAAGTTTTTACCCTATGGCAGCCGTTCGAACTTAGGGTTAGACTTTTCATGTATTATAGAGAGTTGTCAGCAGCTTAATGACAGCGATGACAGCTGGTTTTTATTTGACTGCCCAGCCCATGTTGATGTGCACCGCTATTCGCTAAATGAAGACGATATATTCCTTGAGATTATTAATTGTGATGCAATTTGTCACAGCTTTGCTTTCAAACGTTTAAACACTCTAAAGCAGGCTGAATCATCATGGCAGCATTATTTTTTAACCAATAAATATAATTCAGCCTCTGAGCTTGAATCAGATTTATTGCAGCTTTGGCAAACTGAATTACCATTAATTGCACCTTTATATATCAACAAAGATGAAGTTATCAAAGAAGCAACTGCATTTAGAAATGTGGCAATTAACTGTGCTCCATACAGTGTTGCTAATGATGACTTTGAAACGCTAGCCGGTTGGCTTGTAAGCCGCGCGAGTCAGAATGACCAATAGCACCCATTCACTCGGTGTCACACACCGACTACTTAAAGGTATTTTAGGGTTGTTTTTAACGAAGCAACTTGTCCGCTTCGTATTTATAAAATTTTATAGTTATTACAACCAACACAAAATGAGCCTATTGGGAGCGATTTTACTCCCCTTCTTTGTGCTTTTTTTGTCATTGTTTATTAAATTAGATAACAATAAAAAACGTGAGTTAAAGCTTAAACTTAAACGCTTGTATCCTCATGTTTCTCAACCAGTACTTACACCAAGCAATTGCATTCGGATTGCATTGCAAAGTGTGTACCTTGCGCTATTCAATACCACCACAACCTCACAGCAACATATCGCCGTTGAGCAGCGTAAATCTTGGCGTAAAATCACGCGATCAGCTCGCTTATTGAGACTGGCAGACAGTAAACTAGTACGCTCTTTTAAAGGGCTTTGGTTAGTTGCTAGAAAGCAAACAAAAACTAAATCATATAAAGCAGTGAGTCGCTCTCCACTTTGGAGAAACAGCACCTTGAAGGTCGCTTTTTTCACTCTCATTATTTTTGCGGTGGCTATATTTGTAACCGTGCCATTTAGTATTGAAGCGCAAGCAGTGTTCATTAGTTTAATTTTGGTTGTTGCTTATTCTCTAAGGCGGGTTGAAGGGAAAATGGCCACTATTGTGATGATCACCCTTTCTGTGACAACCTCTACACGTTATCTATGGTGGCGCTACACTGACACTCTTAACTGGGGTGACCCTTTAGCCCTTACCCTAGGGATTGGTTTACTGCTTGCTGAAAGTTACGCTTGGTTAGTACTAATATTAGGCTTTTTCCAAACCATCAATCCATTAAACCGTAAACCAATCGCGTTAGGAAAAGACACAGCAAACTGGCCAACAGTTGATATTTATATTCCTACTTATAATGAGCCGCTTGATGTTGTGAAGCCAACAACAATCGCCGCGCAAAGTATTGATTGGCCTGCAGATAAGCTTAACATTTATATTTTAGATGATGGTAAGCGCCCTGAATTTGCCGAATTCGCAAAGCAAATTGGTGTTGGTTATTTAACTCGCCCTGATAACAACCATGCCAAAGCCGGTAACATGAACCATGCGATGAAAGTAACTAATGGCGACTACATTGCTATTTTTGACTGTGACCATATCCCTGCTCGCTCATTCTTACAAATGACAATGGGACAATTCATCAATGACAGTAAAGTGTGTTTAGTACAAACACCTCACCACTTTTTTTCTGCCGATCCATTTGAGCGCAACCTCAAAAACCATCGTAAAATCCCAAATGAAAATATGTTGTTCTATGGCTTAATTCAAGATGGCAACGATATGTGGGATGCGACCTTCTTTTGTGGTTCGTGTGCTGTTTTAAGGCGCAGTGCCCTTGAAGAAATTGGTGGTTTTGCCGTAGAAACCGTCACTGAAGATGCCCACACTGCTTTGAGAATGCAGCGCGCTGGCTACAAAACAACATATATTAATATTCCACAAGCCGCCGGCCTAGCTACAGATAGTTTATCTGCCCACGTTGGTCAACGTATTCGCTGGGCACGCGGCATGGCACAAATATTCCGATTAGATAACCCGCTGTTTGGTAAGGGCCTAAATATCGCGCAGCGCTTGTGCTATTTAAACGCTATGTTGCACTTTTTATCAGGCATTCCTCGAATTGTATTCTTAACAGCGCCACTGGCATTAATTTATTTTAATGCGCAAATTATCTATGCACCGTTTGTTGCCATCTTTCTTTATATTGTGCCAACCCTGTTACAGGTAAAAATAACCAACTCTCGAATTCAAGGTAAATACCGCTATTCATTTTGGGGCGAAGTTTATGAGTCAGTACTTGCTTGGTATATTTTAAAACCCACGACAGTTGCGCTTATAAACCCGAATAAGGGTAAATTTAACGTGACTGAAAAAGGCGGTTTAAACAAACAAGATCACTACGACTGGACGATTTCAAAGCCCTATATCATCTTGTTACTTGTTAACGTGTTGGGTATGGCCTATGGCGTGTTCAGATTGTTCTTTGGTGACAGCTCACAAATAGGTGTACTGGTCATTAGCATGTTATGGGCAAGCTATAACGTGATAATTCTAGGTGCAGCTGTGGCCGTTGCCGCTGAAGCAAAACAAGTGCGCAGCTCACATCGTATAAAAGCAAACTTCCCTGCAGCCATTCGTCTGGCTAATGGCCGTACCATTAAAGTTAAAATTACTGATTACTCAAACAATGGTGTTGGTCTGGAAACTGAACATACCCATCTTTGCCGTGTAAACGATAAGGTAGAGCTGTTAATGAGTCGTGGCTTAAAGCAGTTTTCATTTCCAACTTATATCTGTAACACCCGCGATAAACAACTGGGTCTTACCCTCAGGGATTTAGATTTAGAAAAACAAAAAGCCTTTATTCAATGCACTTTCTCACGTGCTGATGCTTGGCTTGATTGGCAAGAAAACTTTAAACACGACAAGCCTTCATACAGCTTTTCTCACGTTTTTTATACCAGTCTAAGAGGCTTTAAGAACTTGATTTTCCATGCCCCAAATGAATTAAGACCCGCGATTGCGTTTGCATCAAGAGTCTTGTACTTTGTGGCGTCGTTATTACCTAAAAAACCAACAAAAGTACTAAAAACATCATGATAAAAACTTTTTTAACCTTGTTATTAGCTTTTGGCACACTCGGCATATCTGGCTGGGCGATAAGTGCTGAGCCTCTCTCTAATAAAGCGATTTTTGATGATGGTTACCCAGAACAAGCACCAATTGAAAGCATGACGCTAAGCTTTGAAAAGCTTGGTTTAAGCAAGTTCAAGCTTGATGGAGTGAGTAATAGTACCCGTGTTGATTTTACAAACCGCCTCGATAAATTAGGGAAAAAACTGACTCTAGACTTTTCATACACAACTTCACCATCACTTATTGGTCGTGTCTCACATTTGAAAATTTTCTTAAATGAAAACCTTGTCACTGTGCTACCTATTGATGATAAGACAACGCCAATTGGCACAGTCTCTGAGCGCAGCATTGTTCTTAACCCTAAGCTAATTAAAGACTTTAACCAAATTCGCTTCGAACTAGTCGGTTTTTACGATCTGGTTTGTCAGGATGACTATAGTAAAACAATATGGGCCGAGCTTAGTAAAAGCAGCCGTATTTCTATTGACCGTCAGTCACTTGCTCTTGAAAGCTTACTTGAGTATTTCCCTGCACCATTTTTTGACTCACGTGACTACAATAAGGTCACTTTACCATTCGTTTTTGCATCACAACCTGATGAAAACGCACTCGAAGCAGCGGCTGCACTATCAAGCTTTTTTGGCGCACAGGCAAAATGGCGCAAAGCGCAATTCCCAGTGCAAATTAATGCAACACCAACAGAACATAGTGTCGTATTCGCAACAAACGACAACAAACCTGATTTTTTATTGAATTACCCTGATGTTGAAAAGCCTACCGTAGAAATCATCAGCAGCCCGACTCAGCGTTACGCCAAAATACTTCTGGTTTTAGGTAAAGACACCGCGCAATTGAAAGAAGCCGTTGTTGGTTTAGTCTTTGGCTATAAAGTAATGACAGGTCGCAGTGCAATCATCGAAGCAATTAGCAACTTACCACTTAGAGAAGCTTATGATGCGCCACTGTGGGTGCGTTCTGATCGCGCAGTGAGCTTTGATGAGTTTATTGAATACCCAACCCAACTTCAGTCAGAGGGTTATCGCGGTCTGCCAGTTCGTTTAGATTTACGCTTTGCACCAGATTTATTCACTTGGCGTGAAAACGGTATTCCTATTACTTTGAATTACCGCAACACACCAGTTGAGAAAAACATGTTGTCGCGTTTAAATATGCTGATAAACGATAAATTTGTGGATGGCTTTATTCTTGATAATGAAGGTGGTAAGACTATTACAACCAATACCTTATTGCCTCTACTTTCAGATTACAACCCAACAAAAACTCGCCAAGATTTTGAATTAACAGGCCTTGATTTAACAACTAAGAATCAACTAACTTATGATTTTAATTTTGCAGTAGTAAAAACAGGTGAGTGTAGTGCCATTCCTGCCGGTGGTGAGTTTGGTGCAATTGATGGCAGCTCAACGATTGATGTAAGTGACTTCCATCACTACATTGCCATGCCAAACTTACGCGCTTTTGCAAATGGTGGTTTTCCATTCACCAAATATGCCGATTTACACCAAAGTACTTTAGTAATGGAAGCTAACAGCTCAGTTAATGCGATTAGCTTATTACTTAACTTCACAGGTCATTTAGGCGCTATTACTGGCTATCCTGCGCACCGTTTAGACATTCAATTTCCAAGCAACCAATTTGCGCTAAAAGATAAAGACATTATTATCATTGGTAAGCCTGATTCTTTCTTAACATCGCTTGCCGAAGACAGCGCGTTAAGTGTGCTGTTCAACAACAACCAACGCATTGTCGATCAAGCTATCTACAATGGTGCATATGACACCAAAGGCGCTGAAAAAATTAAAGTAAACATAAGTAGCATTGGTCGTTTAGCCGTGATGTCAGGATTCCAGTCACCGTTCGATTCAGACCGCTCAGTAGTTTCTTTGATTGCCAGTAATGAAAGTGCTTATGCACTACTAACTGATGCCCTATTAAATGAAGAAAAAACGGTTCAAATTACAGGTAGTTCAGCAATTATTAATAGCCAAGGCATCAAAACGATTAAAACCGATGAGCAGTATTTTGTCGGTCACGTGCCTATTCATACGCTCATTTGGTTTCACTTTTCAGACCGTCCAGTACTGTTAGCGATTTTATCGCTACTAACACTATTACTTATTTCATTTATGTTGTGGCGAGTGCTCGCACTACTAACCAAAAAACGTTTATCTGAAGGAGATAAAGCATAATGAAAACTATCGCTTCTTTATTATTCGTTTTTATTTATTCTACCAATGCATTGGCTCAGTTAAGTTGTAGTACATGGCCGCAGTGGAATAACTTTAAAACTCACTTCATTACACCAGAAGGACGAGTGATTGATTTAGGCAGTGAATACAGCATTACCACTTCAGAGGGGCAATCTTATGCGCTATTCTTTGCTTTACTTGCAAATGATAAAGCCAGCTTTGATAAATTACTTGAATGGACCGAAGTGCACCTTTCTGAAGGTGATTTAAGCACCCGTTTACCAGCATGGCAATGGGGAATAAAGCAAAACCAAGGACAAATCCTTGATTCAAATCCAGCGTCTGATTCAGATTTATGGATTGCTTATAGCCTTTCACAAGCTGCAATATTATGGAATGAAAGACGCTATGCAGTGCTCAGCTCAGTACTTGCTGAGCGCATCATTCGCGAAGAAACAGCGCAGATACCAAACCTTGGTCTGACTCTATTACCTGGGCCAACAGGCTTTAAAAAAGACAGTCACTGGAAGTTAAACCCAAGCTATGCACCGCTATTTATATTTGCGCAATTTGCGCACCTATACCCGCATTCACCTTGGCAAACATTACACGATAACTCTGCGCAGTTATTAATAGATACAGCACCTAAAGGTGTTAGCCCTGACTGGGTTAATTACAGTGTTGAAAAAGGCTTTTATCATGATAAAAAAGCTCCAGCAACCGGCAGTTATAATGCGATTCGTGTCTACCTTTGGGCTAGCATGATGGCTAATAATGCTGCATATAAAAAAAACCTCACTGAACAGTTTAAACCTTTTGTTGATAGCATCGTCTCTTCAGGCAAAGTGCCACTTGAAACCAATGCGCTAACGGGAAAAACATCAGGCAACGCCCCAAGTGGCTTTATTGCGGCATTACTACCACTGCTTGCAGAAGATAATGCTTCACAAACTGTCACTGCGCTACAGCAGCAAATCATGATGGATAAACGCTTTACCAACAGCCGCTATTACGACAGCGTATTGTATTTATTTGCTAATAGCGCCCTGAATAAGCGTTTTAGTATTGATAAAAACGGGGCTTTAACAACTAACTGGAGCAATGAATGCCGATAAAGTGGCTACTTGCTGCAGTTTTAGCAAGCTCCAGTGCATCCGCAGCAAATAACAAGGACCTTAATAGTCAATCAATTGATTGGTTAATTAGCCAAGTACAACTTGGTGAAATTGAGCGTGATAATCAGTTAATGGCCGACAGCTTAGAAAAGCTGCAAAGCATTGCACCTAAAAATACTCAAGTGCAATGCGCCGAGGTGCGTGTGTTATATAGCCTCAAAGAAACCGACAAAGCCAATGTGCGCTTAGCAGAGCTTAGTAATCTGTCGCATCCGTGCGTAACAAGCTTAACCCTACTTGCACGCGTCAATAATCAAGACAAAGAAGCGGTTCAACAAGCCAGACTTCGTGCCAGGGCCGGACAATACAGTGACGCGGTAAAAATCTACAATCGGCTATTTAAATCCGCCTACCCTAATATTGAATATGAGCTGGAGCACATAAACTGGCTTGCTCAAGATCCAAATCAATATCAGCAAGCATTACGTGGTTATCGTTCTTTACTAAAACGCTACCCAAATAGCGGCCGTTTTGAGCTTGCCTATGCACGTCACTTATTAAAGCAAAACCCAACAAATAAAGAAGCCATTGCATTACTGAGCCATTATGCACACAGTAACCAATACGGTGTTGAAGCTGAATTTGCTTGGCTTGCGGCACTTGAAAATATGCCGCTTAATAAACAAACTGAACGCGAATATCAGCGTTACTTTGCTGCTTACCCAAAAAGCAGTAAAGGTCAGTTGCAATTTAGTGACTTTAAAAAAGCACATTTAGCTGAGCAAAAGAAACAAGCCGATCCAGCTTACCAAACATGGCTTAAAGGCAGCACAGAGCTTGAAAAACGCCATTTTAATACAGCTGAAAAACTATTTAAAAAAGCTCTACAAGGCCGACCTCAAGACCCTGAAATATACAATAGTCTTGGGTTATTAAATCTTAGACAAGGTAGAAATGCCAAAGCGTACCAGTACTTTAAAAAAGCCCAACAATATAGTATCGATACAAATCGTATTACTGTATTTATAGGTTTGGCCAATACCGCACGTTTTTGGCAATACATAGATGAAGCTAAATCGGCCATAAATAGCAATGAATTGAAACGTGCAGATCTCAAACTTGATTTAGCTGATACCTTAAATGAAGACCCGAATACCGTGCTGTTTTACCGCGCAGAACTTGCTAAGCAAGCTGGGCAATACCAAAACGCGATGAATTTCTATAAGCAAGTGCTAAAAGACGATCCCTTGCAACAGGCTACCTTGAGCGCCATGCTCGAATTAACTGCCTCAGATGGTAATTATGCTCGTAGTCATCGTTTTTATAACCGCTTAAATCAACAACAACGGGCATTGATTACTGAAGATTACACGCTATTACAAACACAACAATTGCGAGCCCGCGCTGATGACCTTACTGCCAAAGGTAAGCTAGATGAAGCAGTTGATGTGTTACTTTTGGCAATCAAACAAAGCCCTCGTCAAAGTTGGCTCTATTATGACCTTGCAAATTTATACCAACAACAAGGTTTGGTTGATCATGCCAAAGCTCTTTATAAAAAAACCTTGTGGCAATTTCCGTTAGATGCAGAGCTACGCTATAGCCATGCTTTATTTTTACGTTCGTTGAATGATTTTCAAGGAGCATTGGCAACCTTAGATTACATTCCAAATAACGCGCGTACTGAACAAATCAATGTACTCACAGAGCAATTGAGCATTAATACCAAGCTTGAAAGACTCTCTGCCAATAATACAGCCACTAATAAGGCCACGGTGATTTATAAGCTCACCGAGTTAGAAGCACAACCATTAACGCCTTTAATGCAAGCAGAGCTTGCCAGCCAATGGCAACAAATTAATGAGCAACAATATGCGATTAGGCAGCTGAAAAAAGCCCTAATTCGTGATCCAAGCTTGAGTCCTTATTGGCATATGACCTATGCAGCTTGGCTTATTGAAAGCGACGATAAAAATGCCTCTGATATCTGGTTTGCTAACTATCAACTGCCGAGTAACGCAACCGATGCTGAGCAGTCACAATGGCTAGCACTGCAAATAAACTATATTAATCGCTTTAGCGATAGTAACCAAAGAGTTACCAAGCTGTCTGCCCTTGCATCACAATACCCTGATAACTCAGAACTGTCAGAAGCATTAATCAATGCTCATATCGAGCAAAGCAATAGTAACGAAGCTATTACTCGCTTTGAGCAGCACATCGCTAAAGGTCAAACAGTGTCAACGGATACCGCTTTGGCTATTGCAACACTTGCTCGTCAGCAGCAAAGAGATGATCTAGCTGATCGCATCATTGCTGGGCAAATTAATCAAGTTTCGAGCGAGCAAAGCTATCGTCAGCAGCAATTAATGGCTGCACTTGAACCATTTGAAGATACTCAGAGCGCAATAAATCTAGCTGAGCAATTGCTGGCTAAATCCAACAATAACCAAGAGCTCTATTATCAAGCTGCTGCGGTTGCACAAGCTAAGCACCAGAATAAGCTTGCTCAAAGCTGGTACCGTGCGGCAGTTGACCCATACGCTGCTACGAGCAACTTAAGTGATGAGCAGAACTATGAGCTTTATGCCCTTGATGAAAATGAAGCGTGGTATGTCAATAATGCTAAGCGCCAATTGCAAGGCATCGAGCGAGATGAGCAAGCGTATATTACCGCCGCAATCAACTTAAGTAGCCAAACCAGTACGCAAAATGAGTCAACCCTCGGCGCTGGTGCAAGCCCTATTGAAGCAGGTTTCCCTTTGTGGGGTGGCACAGGGATTGTGAAATTAGACCCGATGACAATATCAAGCCAAGAAACCCGCTTTGATGAAACCTTTGCTGGTAGTCGCTATGGTCAAGGGGCCCTCTGTATTTTTGATTGCCCACTTTTAAGTATAAAACCAAAGCAACAAGGTATGGATATTGGCCTTGCTTGGCAAAACGAGCAATGGCGCATTGATGTTGGTACTACTCCACTTGGCTTTCTAGTCGAAGATATCGTGTGGGGCGTTAATTACAAAGGTGATTTAGGCGACTTTGGTTATGGCGTCACGTTTAATAAACGCCCAGTAACTAGCTCTGTATTATCTTACGCCGGACTTGAAGATGTCTTTACCAACCAAGTATGGGGTGGCGTTAGAGCAACGCAATTACAACTTAGCCTATCCCATGACCTAGGCCTAGACTGGGGTTTTTGGGGCAGCACCAACTATCAAATCTTGCAAGGTAAAAATGTAAAAGACAACCAAAGCTACAGCCTAATGGGTGGTAGTTACTATCGCTATATTCGCGAAAGAAACGCCGAATTAAGCCTAGGTCTTAACTTATTACACTGGTCATATAAGTATAATTTAAGTGAAGAAACCTGGGGACATGGTGGCTATTACAGTCCGCAAAACTACTTGGGTGCTTCTTTACCTGTTATTTTTGATAAACGGGTTGGTCATAATTTTATTTATAGGCTTCGTGCTGGGGTATCTTGGTCTACCACTACCACTGACGACATCGCATTTTTCCCGAACGACCCTATTTTGCAAGGCCAAGCAGAAGCTCAAACAGCCGTAACAGGTGTTGTGCCATACTTTGAGGGCGATACCAGCAGCGGCTTATCGTATAACTTAGGGGCAAGTTTTGAGTATCGATTCACTCCTCATTGGTTCTTTGGTGGTTACTTCAACCTAGATAGAGCCGATTTTTACGAACCGAATTACGCTCAGCTGTACTTCCGTTATTACTTTAATCCGGTGTATAGCGAGCTGGCATTCCCTGGGAAACCTGTTGTGCCTTATGCAAGCTACTAACCATCGCATCCCAAGGGGCAAGTGTCGCAAGATCTTCCCCTCACCATAAGGTCTATGTATACTGTAGCGCACTTGTAGCTAGGATAAGGGTGTGTCTCTTACCTTCAAGTATAAAACTTGAGCAACAAACCATTATCTTAGCTGCATCAAAAAACATGGCCGCCCGTTCACTAAATAAATACATAGAACGACCAAAGCAAAAACAATAAGGCCTCAAATAAAAACTTAGAGTTAGGAAGTAAATATGAGTTCATTACCAAAAGCAGGTGACTTTTTAGGGCATCCTAAAGGGTTGTTCCTGTTGTTCGGCACAGAAATGTGGGAACGTTTCGGTTATTACGGCATGCGCGCCATCTTAGTTTTATACTTAGTAGCGCTTGTTCAAGAAGGTGGTTTTGGTTGGTCAAATGCAGATGCATTAAGCCTTTATGGTACCTTCACAATGGCTGTATACATTACACCACTGTTTGGTGGTTGGTTAGCCGATAACGTATTGGGGCAACGTAAAGCAATTATCCTTGGTGGTTTATTAATGGCTGCTGGCCACTTCACTATGGGTATTCCGCACAGCTACTTAGCTGGCCAAGAAGAAAACGTATTCTATATTGGTTTAACCCTTCTTTGTATTGGTAACGGTTTATTCAAGCCAAACATCTCAACCATGGTTGGCGATTTATATAAAGAAGGTGACCAACGTCGTGATGGCGCATTTACTATCTTTTACATGGGTATCAACTTAGGTGGTGCATTAGGTCCTCTAGTTGCGGGTTATGCTGCTGCAGCAATGGGCTGGCAATGGGGTTTCATCGTAGCTGGTGTAGGTATGGTTTTATCTGTACTTTTACAGCTTGCATTAAGCAACAAATACTTAGGCAACATCGGTGTTGTACCTTCAGCTAAGCTTTCTCAAGCGCAGTCTGAATCAAATACTAAAGAGCCATTAACTAAAGTTGAAACTGACCGTATTAAAGTTATCTTCACTATGAGTGTATTCAGCATCATCTTCTGGATGGGCTTTGAACAAGCGGGTGGTTTAATGAACCTTTTCGCTAACGATTACACTGACCGTATGTTACTTGGTTTTGAAGTGCCTGCTTCTTGGTTCCAGTCATTAAACTCAATTTTCATCATTGTATTTGCACCTTTAGTTGCCATTATTTGGTTAAAGCTTGATAAACGTGAACCAAATTCACCAGTTAAGTTTGCTATTGCACTTATTTTCTTAGCACTTGGTTTCATTACTATGATCCTGGCGCTTATGACACAAGGTCAAGGTGAGCACCTACAAATCAGCATGATGTGGTTAGTATTATTCTACTTATTCCACACGCTAGGTGAGTTGTGTTTATCTCCAATTGGCTTATCTATGGTGAGTAAACTTGCACCACTACGTTTAGCTTCAATGCTTATGGGTATCTGGTTCCTATGTACAGCCGTTGCAAACAAAATTGCTGGTTTCGTAGGTTCATTCCTAGGTGAAGGTGAAGAAGCGTTAGACAACGCGATGGGTATCTTCATTGGTTTAGGCGCAACTGCGGTTCTTTCTGCTGTTATCATGTACTTACTAAGCGACAAGCTTGTAGCTTGGATGCACGGTGCTGAAGGCCAACACGAGCCACAAACTACTGAGCACATCCTAGCTGAAGAGCTAGAAGTGACAGCTGAAAAGCAATAATATTTATTCCCCGTAGCGCCCGCTGCGGGGAATTTCTCTCTCCCCTATTCCCTCTGCGCCCTTAAAACTGATACTATATTCTTATACTAATTTGGTATGGCAAAGGAACTGAGTAAGTGCGCTCTAACACTCAACTACTGGTCATTATTCTGACTAGCTTATTACTGACAGCATGTGGTGGCGATAAAACAACAAAAGAAGTCGCAGCAGCTCCTGATCAGTCTGGTTTAATTATTTCTGTTGAAAATGGTTTATCGGCTGAATTTGCACAGGGCGATGTCACACTTAATGCAATAAGTAACACGGTTACAACAGACACCACATTTACTTACACTGAGACAAGCGCTTCAAGCACAGATATAGAGCAAGGTATTGTCTCGAGCATTCATACCTTTCGCCCCAATAACCTGATATTTGCTGAGCCATTAAGTTTAGCGATTAAGTTACCAAATGAACAAACCAACCTTGCCTTTAGCATAGTGCAGTTAGTCGATGAGCAATGGCAAACTCTCACTACTGAACAAAGCGATGATGGATTTGCAGTCAGTGCTATCACAGAATTTGGTAGCTTTGCTTTAATTTCTCGCACCATTCCTTCGGTTAGTAAAACCATTGGCGAGCAATGTAATGACACAGCCAGTAACCAAACTGTACGCTTTATTCATGTTGCTGATTTACACGCGCGCTTTGGCTTTAAAGAGCAATTATTCAGCCGTATTCGCAGTTACTACGACAATGCAAAACTTGAAAACCCTAACACCTTATTCACCAATGGCGGTGACGATTATGAAAAAGGCACTGTAGCTGAACAAACCTCACAAGGGTTAGCCACAGTCGAAGCAATAAAAGCAATGGCCTTTGACGTACGAGTGATTGGTAACCACGACTATGCGTGGGGACCTGAGCAACTGCTGGACTTTGCCGATGACGATAATGCCATCGTGCTTTCAAGTAATACCGAATATGATGGTAGCAGCGATACGCCATTTGCCGGTGTCG
The DNA here is from genome assembly GCF_011806445.1 of Pseudoalteromonas sp. HF66. Classification (NCBI taxonomy): domain Bacteria; kingdom Pseudomonadati; phylum Pseudomonadota; class Gammaproteobacteria; order Alteromonadales; family Pseudoalteromonadaceae; genus Pseudoalteromonas; species Pseudoalteromonas sp. HF66. The sequence goes on along the minus strand of NZ_JAATOU010000010.1, from coordinate 22,542 downwards.
ATTTTTCAGTTGTCCAAGTTGGTTGTCTTCGAATTGGCTTTTTTGGTATGACTTCAGTGCCTTGGAATGAACTTGATGATCCTATCGAAGAGGAACCGATCCCTGATTTTATCGCTAATTTCAAAATGAATTGGCAGTGGCAAGAAGTGGCTGAGCAGATTGTTAACCAATACCGTCAAGATGTTGATTACATGGTCATGGTGAGTCACTTAGGTGAAGGCACTGACACCCGTATTGCACAAAATGTTGCAGGAATTGATTTAGTACTTGGTGGACATACCCATGGCGGTGAAAGCTATCAAACCTTAGATAACGGCAGCATTGTCATTCAGCCAAACTTTTTTGCTCAAGGGCTAACTGATCTTACCTTAACCTTTAACCTTGATGACAACACGCTTGCAGATGTTGATTACAATACCGTAGCAACAACCAGCATTACGACCCGAGATGAAAGCACTAAAGCCGCCATTGATGAAATCATGGGTCGCTATGCCCCAGATGCAAATACCGAAATTGCCGTTTCAGAAAATTACCCCACTGCAGAAGAACTCACGACGATTACTGCCAAAGCTGCCATGCAGCAGTTCCCTGCTATTGATGCGGCCTTGCTTGATGCAAGCCAAGTACAAGATCGCTGGCTACCAGGAACGTTAACCCAAGAAGACTTCCATGCCGCGTTTAAGGTTGAACGCCAACCATCGAATACCCCGGGCTTTAATTCAATTTATCAAGTCGCGGTGACTGGCAGCCAATTAAAAAACATGCTCGAAAGCCGACCTGAATGGGTCTCTTTAGTGCCTGATAACATTAATGATGCAAGTAATTACCACGTAGCTCTATTTAAAGGCCCAGCGCTTAATAGCGAATTATTCTTCCCAGCTCTGCCAAACTTAGAAGCGCAATTGGTCGCTGAAAGTTGGTGGCTGCTTGATAATTACGCACGAGCACGCACCAGCCAGTGTTTATATCTCGATACCGATAACACGCTTAATGCGTGTAAAACGGATGATGCAGTCACAGTATGGAATTTTAATAATCCTGAGCAAGGGTTTAGCAGTGACTTTGGCCCTGCAACACTCAGCTTTTATGACCCTGAAGACAAAAACTGGGGGCCAGAGAATAGCCAATTTGCGACCACCACTGAACTTGAAATTACTGATTTACCAAGTGGAGCCTCTGGCGTGTTGTCCTTTGCTCGTCATAGCCCAACACAAGGCTTAACCTTAACGGCTAATAGTGCTGCTAATGGTGATTATCAAACAGAAGGCCTTATCGCTGATTACACCTTAGTGATGGATATTATGTGGCCAGAACAAAGCACCAATGAGTGGCGCTCATTACTACAAACCGATATCACTAATAGTGATGACGCTGACCTTTACGTCAGCCGAGATAACGCCATCGGTATTGCCACCAGTGATAGCGGTTACTTTGGCGAGCTTACAGCAAACAGCTGGCACCGTATTGCTTTTGTGTTTTATGCTGCTCCAAACAATGGTGCACTAAAAATTTATCTTGATGGCGAGCTAATTGGTATTAAAGATGAAGGTGAAATCAATGAGCGCTGGGCAATAAACAATGCGGCCTTACTTTTAACCGATAATGACTACGAAACTAAGTCGGGTTACTTAAACGCCTTGTTATTTGCAGGTCGTGCGATGACTGATGCCGAGATTGCCAATATGGGTGCTGCCCAGCAACAACTTAATTTTACGCAATCAACCCGTACCTTAAACCAAGTAGTTGAGCGTCATTATCAAGCTGCACCACAAATTATGAATAACCCTTGGTTACAACAACGCAGCAAGTTTTTTAACAAAGCGCGCCAAACCGTAAACTAAACTATACAATCACATTAATAAAAAAGGCCGTTTCAGGCCTTTTCTATTGCCTGAAAAACACTGAAATTTACTATTAAATACATATAGATAACCATAAAGATGGTTTACCTCTTTTAGTCAACCTAGTGGCTTACTCACTGCCTTTGTTAGGGCAATTGCTGAAATTAAAATCATTGTCCCATTTAATTTACAAAGAAGGCTTTAGCTAAATAGTGCTGGGATCTTCCCCTTATCGAATTTCTGGTTAATCATCCGCTCATTACAGAACAATAATTCTTTTTTAGCGCAGTGCTTATAATTGCGGGAGTAATGACAATGAGCGAAGTAAATAATCCATTAGGCCTAATGGGCATTGAATTCACTGAATACGCAACACCTGATGCAGATTACATGGACAAAGTGTTTACTGATTTTGGCTTTTCAAAGCTAAAAAAATTCAAAGGTAAAGACATTGTTTACTACAACCAACATGACATTCATTTCTTACTAAATAATGAGCGTGATGGTTTCTCTGCTGAATTTGCTAAAAGCCACGGTCCAGCAATCTGTTCTATGGGTTGGCGTGTAGAAAATGCGCAAAAAGCATTCGATGTTGCTGTTGAGCGCGGTGCAAAACCTGCGACAGACTCAACACACAAAGATTTACCTTACCCAGCTATCTACGGTATCGGCGACAGCTTAATCTATTTCATCGAGCAATTTGGTGACAAAGGTTCTATCTATGAGTCAGACTTCGAAGATTTAAGTGAGCAAAACATTGTTGAAGACAAAGGCTTCATCCGTATCGACCATTTAACCAATAACGTTTATAAAGGCACTATGGAAACATGGGCTAACTTCTACAAAGACGTATTTGGTTTTACTGAAGTACGTTACTTCGACATTAAAGGCCAAAAAACAGCGTTATTATCTTACGCACTTAAATCTCCATGCGGTACTTTCTCGATTCCAATCAACGAAGGCAAAGATAACAACAACAACCAAATCGATGAGTACTTAAATGAGTACAATGGTCCGGGTGTACAACATTTAGCATTCCTTACTAATGACCTAGTAAGCTCACTTGATAAGCTTGACCAATCAACGATTGCTACGCTTGATATCATCCCTGAGTACTACGATACAATTTTTGACCGTGTGCCTTGGGTTAAAGAAGACAAAGAGAAGATCCGTAAGCATCAAATTCTAGTAGATAGCCAAAGCGAAAATTGTTACCTACTACAAATCTTCTCGAAGAACCTATTTGGTCCAATCTTTATCGAGATGATCCAACGTGTAGATGACGGCGGTTTCGGTGAAGGTAACTTCCAAGCGCTTTTCGAATCAATCGAACGAGATCAAGAGCGTCGTGGTGTAATCTAAATCATCATTATGAATAAAAAGCAGCGTGTGGTTTGGCTATATTCACACGCTGCTTTTTGTCGTTTTAAATTCTGTTTTAAACTAACTGTTTAAATTGCGTTGATTGCCTCCATATAGATAACTAACACATCAGCGCGAACAAATAAGGAAAGAGTATGAGCCTAATTAACGAAACCCACGATATTAATCTAAAAAGCTGGGTTGCATCTGCTAACGAAGCGAACTGTGACTTCCCAATTCAAAACCTTCCTTTTGCAGAAGTACGTCGTAAAAATTCAGACGAAGCGTTCCGTGGCGCTGTAGCAATTGGTGATCAAGTTATCGATTTAGCGAAAGTAAACGACCTTGGTTTATTCTCAGGTGATGCACAAGTTGCCGTTAAAGCAGCGAGCCAAACTACATTAAATGAATTTATGGGCCTTGGTCAGCAATATTGGTCAGCACTTCGTCTTGCGTTATCAAAAGCACTCCGTGAAGGTGCCAGTGAGCAAGCGCAATTAAGCGAAGCACTTATTGCTCAAGCAGATATCGAATTTGCGCTGCCTTGTCGCATTGGTGATTACACTGACTTCTATACCTCTATTTACCACGCAACAGCAGTAGGCAGCCTATTCCGCCCTGATAACCCACTTTTACCTAACTACAAATGGGTACCAATTGGTTATCATGGCCGTTCATCGTCAATTGATGTATCAGGTCAAACGTTCCACCGTCCTAACGGTCAAACTAAAGCACCAGATGCTGAAGTACCGTCATTCGGCCCTTGTAAACGCCTAGACTATGAACTTGAATTAGGTATTTACCTTGGTAAAGGTAATGAATTAGGCGATGCAATTGCCATTGAGAATGCTGAAAACCACGTATTTGGTTTCTGTGTATTCAATGACTGGTCTGCACGTGACTTACAAGCATGGGAATACCAACCACTTGGTCCGTTCCTTGCGAAAAACTTCGCATCGACTGTATCTCCTTGGATTGTTACTACAGAAGCACTGGCGCCATTTAGAACAAACTGGACACGTGATGAAAATGACCCGCAACCAATGGACTATTTAGAGTCTTCTCATAACCGTGAGTTTGGTGCATTCGATATCAAAATGGATGTACAAATCGAAACTGAAAAGATGCGTGCAGCTGGCGAAGCGCCAACACAAGTATCTAAATCTAGCTTCAAACACTCTTACTGGACTGTGGCGCAAATGGTGACTCACCACACTGTAAATGGCTGTAACTTCCAACCTGGCGACATGTTAGGTTCTGGCACTCAATCAGGCCCAGAGCACGAAGAAGCAGGTTCATTGTTAGAGCTATCACGCGGCGGTAAAGAAAAAATCACCCTTGCTAATGGCGAGCAACGTACTTTCTTAGAAGATGGCGACAACGTAATCATGCGTGGTTGGTGTGAAAAAGACGGTTTTGCACGCATTGGTTTTGGTTCAGTTGAGGGTACAGTGCTACCTGCCAAATGAAAATAACTCGCTATTTTCATTTAAAAAACAAGTATTAAGGGCATTATTTGCCCTTTTTTATTTGCCATTTCTCTCTTGAGTTACAATTTTTTTCTGGCTTTTTTAAATCAGATTGCTATCTTAACTCGGTTATTAGTTAAATTTTGTACGCCATGTTAGTTAAACTTAAGTCTTTTTACCGCACGATTTTTCCAGCTAGACAGCTGTTGATCCGTCAAAATGGCGAAGTAAAGCACTTAGTGTTAGCGCCTTGGTTACAATTAACAACACTTCTGGTCATTTTAACTGCTATTGCTTGGTTAAGTATTTCAACGCTCCAGATCATGTCACAAGCCGACCAAATCATCAGCATCGAACAAAACCAACTCAGCAAACAACAACAATGGCAAAAACAACGCTACCAGCAACAAGCTGCCTATGAAAAACAATTAGAGCAGTTGGCTATTCTTGAGCAAAAACAAGCGTTATTGCAAAGCATGATTGAGTCGCTACCAGAATCAATGAACAAACCTGCACTACCAACTAATGCAGAGCCATTGCTTTTACCTGTTAAGGAACACTCTGAGGAATTTCATGCTCCTTTAGAAGGTGAACAGCAGCCAAAACAAGTTAAACGCTTAGAAAGTATTCCTGAACGCTTAGTGCGCCTTGATGCCGCTTATAACAACAGCTTTGTGGTATTGGATGAACAAATAAAACTTCGCCATCAAGAAATCGTTGCCATATTAGAGGGTGCAGGCCTTGATAGCAGCCTTGCCAATGCCTCGGTACTAGAAAGTTCAGATACAGCTCAAGGTGGTCCACTCGATTTATTTGATGAATCAAAAATACCGGCTGAATTTTTAGCGATTGCAGATAACTTATTAGCATTAAACAACCTAGAAAGTTTGCTGAGTGAATTGCCACAAACGCTCCCTGCTGCCGATTACTACATTTCAAGTAGTTTTGGCCTTCGTAAAGACCCATTGAATGGTCGTCGTGCATTTCATAAAGGGGTTGATTTAGCTGGTTGGCATAAAACCGAAATTTTTGCGCCCGCTAATGGTACGGTTCTTCGTGCTGGTCGTAATGGTGGTTATGGTAATTTTATCGAACTACAACACAAAAATGGTTTCATCACTCGCTTTGGCCACCTAAATAAAATTAAAGTAAAAAAAGGCCAAACGGTAACAAAAGATGATGTCATTGGCTTAATGGGAAGTACTGGCCGTAGCACCAGTACGCACTTACATTACGAAGTTTTAGTGAATGGCAAACATGTCAATCCAGTTAAAATAACAAAGGCCCTTTCTCGTGTTCGGTAGAAAAAAGCAACCAGCAGCTAGCTCGTCTGGCTCATCTTTAAAAAGAACCAACCATACTCCTTCAATTATTTCTGAAGACGTCCGTTTAACTGGTAGCCTTACTTGCCAAGGTGAAGTCCAACTTGATGGTCGGATCGATGGTGATTTACATGTTAAACACCTAGTGATTGGTCATACTGGTGTGATTGAAGGCGTGATTGAGGCTGATAGTGTAACTGTCAAAGGTAAAATCTTCGGAACACTCATCGCCAATCAAGTGGTAATTGAAAGCACCGCAGAAGTCCATGGTGACGTATTTCATGACACCCTTAGCATTGAAGCGGGAGCAATCATTGAAGGCAGCTTAAAACATCGTCATGAAGAAGATAATGTGGCGCCTATTAAGCCTGAAGAAACCAGTTCATCATTACTCCCCGATGATGACAACGACTTGTCGTTTGTAAACAAACAAGCCGCTGATAAGTCTTAACGTTTTTTAGCAGTTACATACATTGTGATATCTGCTGTAAACACCAATTCATCGCGGCTGTTAAAAACCTTCACCGGTACTAACAAATCTTGCTTTTCTAACCACTCACTCGGTACTTCTATATCTGCAACTGCACGCATGTCTGTGTCAATTTTTGCTATATAATTCACTGTCATGCCTTTTGGGATCCAGCGGTGTGTTTTTGCCGGCACCGTCGCATCGACCATTAAACCTGCGCACAACTCAGCTATATTACACTGGGCAATAGCATGGATAGTACCAATGTGATTATGGATTGCTCGGCGGTTTTTAACGGTTGCACTGCAATGCCCTGCTGTTAAACCTGTGATCAATGGCTTTATTGAGCCGAAATAAGGAGCTTTAAAACAGACAGCTTTACTAAACAACCAATTACCTTTTGGCAGTGACTGACATTTAGTCCAAATTTTTAATAATGATGATTGTGAGCTCACGACGTTTATCCATTATTTTTATGATGTGAGATAAAAAACTAACACATCAGACCAGATAGCGAAATGGAAAATTTTTGTAAGCAGTTTTAAAGATTACACTTTTAGCTAAGTGAATGCTTTTCTTTTCCTTTAGGGGCACATAAAATACCGTTTTAAAGGAGAGCGAATGCAGTCACGCCAGCACAAAAACCTCAGTTTATTATTTATCCTCGGCCTTCTGGTTGTTTTTTGCCCATTAGGTATTGATATTTATCTTCCAGCATTTCCTACTATCGCTGAACAATTGAATGCGTCAGAAAAGCAACTTCAGCAAACCGTGGCTATTTTTTTGCTTACAGTCGGTCTTGGGCAGCTTATTGCGGGACCACTTGCAGATAAATTTGGCCGTAAACCTGTTGCGATTAGCGGTGTTACGATTTATGGGCTAGCTGCATTCTGGGCATATTTGGCGCCAGACTTTACCACCTTAATGATAGCAAGAGCATTACAAGGCTTAGGAGCATGCGCAACTTTTGTCGTCGCTTTTGCAATAGTTAGAGACAAATTTGGTAGTGAGCGTAGCGGACAAATCATTACTTACTTAAATGGCATTGTCTGCTTTATTCCTGCCCTTGCGCCTATTCTTGGTGCTTGGTTAACCGTACAATTTGGTTGGCGCATGAACTTTTTATTCATGGTCAGTTTTGCACTTGTTGGCCTATTTATAGTTTTGTTTCTCTATAAAGAAACCCGCCCTAAAGACAGTGTTTACAGTGGTCATATTCTCGACTTAAGGCGCTTTATACCTATTATCTCCACACCACTCTTTCTATTTCATAGCTTAATTTGTTTAGTGACTATGTCCGCTATTTTAGTCTTTGTAACCCTTGCTCCGGGTTGGATAATCACAGAGCTTGGTGGCAGTGTCACCGACTTTACTTTTTGGTTTACCTGTAATGCCGCCCTGAGCATTTTTGCAAGCTTCGTCATGCCCATATATATAAAGCGCCAGCCCAAACGAGCCTTAAAAGCAGGACTTATGTTGTTAGTATTGTCTGGCTGCATAATGCTGGCTTTTAGTCAGCAAAATTCAGTTTTAGCTTTAATGTTTCCTATGTTCTTGGCAGCTTTTGGTTATGCCTTAACACTTGGCTCATCGGCAGGTCGTGCATTGAGTATGTTTCCTAAACAAGCAGGCACAGCTTCTGCACTTATCGGCTTGATGCAAATGAGTGGCGCAAGTTTATTAGTGTTTATAACGCAATTTTTAAATTTAACGACACCTGTATTAATTGGCGTACATTTTTTGATGCTCACTCCTTTTACTTACTTATTACTTAAACATAAGCGCTTGTCATAAAAAAGTTTTACCATACTTTTAGCTAATATGGGTAAATGAGAATCGTTATACTTCATTTGCCCATTTAGCCATCCTTTTATATCTCACAGTTATAAAAATCACCTTTCTAGAATAATTTGTTCCGTTTTTGCGGATTATTTTTCTTGTACCCAACCACATATTAAACTATTGTTTACCCACGTTAACAATTGGTTAACTAAATGACATGTTTGGGATACGAATTATGAAAAAGAATAAATTAGCATTAGCACTGATCATCAGTGGACTATGTGCAGCAGGAACTGCAAACGCAGCAAATGACCGTTACATCATCCAAGTAGACAACAATAAAAAAGGCGTAGTCAAAGCACTCGCTAAAAAGCTCGGTGGTGATATTAAAGTTGATGGTAATGGCTTCATTGCAGCGCAATTCTCAGGTCATGACCTAGCGAGCGTGAAAGGCTTATTAAACAACCCTCACATCAAACTGATTGAAGAAGACCAAAAACGTGTGCCAATGGCGCTTTATAACGATGACGCGGGTAATGCTATGCAGCAGCAGCTGACCCCTTACGCAGTTTACCAATCACAAGCAGACCAAGTTACTTTTGATGCAAATGCTGGCATGAAAGTGTGTGTAATTGACTCAGGTCTAGATGCTTCGAATCCTGATTTCATTTGGGGTAATATTACTGGTGACAACGACAGTGGTACTGGTAACTGGTTCGATAATGGTGGTCCTCATGGTACTCACGTCGCCGGAACAATTGGCGCAGCAGATAATAATGTAGGTGTGGTTGGTATGGCACCTGGCGTTGCAATGCACATCATCAAAGTATTTAATGCTGAAGGCTGGGGTTACTCTTCAGATTTAGCACACGCAGCGGACTTATGCTCTCAAGCAGGTGCAAATATTATTAGCATGAGCCTAGGTGGTGGTGGTTCAAATAGCACCGAGTCTAATGCGTTTGCTAACTTCACAAGTGCAGGCGGCTTAGTCGTTGCTGCGGCAGGTAATGATGGTAATAACGTACGTTCATACCCTGCAGGCTATCCATCAGTAATGATGGTAGGTGCAAATGATGCGAACAACCAAATTGCAGATTTCTCGCAATTCCCTAGCTGTACGTCTGGTCGTGGTAAACGCGCTACTACAGATGAAACTATCTGTGTTGAAGTAACAGCAGGTGGTGTTGATACTCTTTCTACTTACCCTGCAGGTATGGCCACTTCGGCTAGCTTAGCAGCAGATGGTGCGGGCTTTGCAACTTCATCAATGGAGAACTCAGGAAATGCATCAGGCACGGCTTATTACATGGGTACTGCTGAAAGTGTAGATTCTGGCGCAGCTGGCAAAATCTGTATGATTGACCGCGGTAATATCTCGTTCTATGACAAAGTGAATAACTGTGAAAACTCAGGTGGTATCGGCGCTGTTATCATTAATAACGAAGCAGGCATGTTATACGCTACATTAGGCGATACTAACGATACAACAATTCCTGCTGTAGGTGCAGCACTTGAAGACCGTTCAGCACTTCTTTCAAGTACAACAATTGATATCGCAATTGGTACCAGTGATTATGGTTTCATGAGCGGTACATCAATGGCGACGCCTGCTGTATCTGGTATTGCAGCACTAGTTTGGTCAAACCATCCTGAGTGTACTGGGACAGAAATTCGTGATGCCTTAAAAGCGACAGCACAAGACCAAGGCGCTTCTGGTCACGATGTTTACTTCGGTCACGGTATTGTCAAAGCCGCTGATGCAGATGCATACCTAATGGCAAATGGCTGTGCAGGTGGCAATAATGGCGGCGGCACAACTCCTGGTAGCGATGATATTAGCCTTTCTACGTCAGGTTATAAATCAAAAGGCACTGCGTATGTTGATTTAAGCTGGAATGGCGCAGCAACAAGCACAGTTGATGTATACCGTAATGGTAGCAAGGTAGGCTCAGTGGCAAACACTAACAGCTATACTGACACTATCACATCGAAAGGCGGTGGTACTTACACTTACCAAGTATGTGAAGCACAAAGCACAACTGTTTGTTCAAACAATAGCTCAGTGACGTTCTAATACTTTCCCCAACCCAAATCAGCGGGCATTGATTGCCCGCTTTTTCTTTTTCTAAAAGCTTGTTAAGATCAAATACCTAGCTTTTTAACTTTGTGCCAATGATCAATCCAGAATCGTTACTGTCGTTTTTAGGCGCCAGTTTTTTAATTGCCGTAGCTCCCGGCCCTTCTAATGCATTTTTAATGGCGCAAACCTTTGCAAATGGCCGTAAAGCCGGAATGCAAAGTGCCTTTGGTTTTGCCTTAGGTGGTGTGGTGCATACTATTTTGGCAGTAGTAGGTTTAACGGCAATTTTAAAAGCATCCACGGTAGCATATACCACAGTTCAGTATTTAGGCGCGGCCTACCTTTGCTACCTAGGTATAATGACCTTAAAGGATACCTTCACAGGGCCTGAACCAGACTGCAGCGAAAAGCCTCATGTTAGCACCAGTAAAAAACAAAATGTGATGTTTCAAGCCATGATGACCGAGGTACTCAATCCGAAAGTTGCCTTATTCTTTATTGCTTTTATTCCTCAGTTCGTCGATCCGAGCTTGTCTTCAACGACATTTCAACTCGCTTTCTTTGGATTACTCTACCCGCTTTTTGCTTTTCCAATCGACTGCACGTATATTTATTTCGGCGATAAGATAGCCAGTTATTTTCGTGAACATCCACAAGCCCAAATTTGGATTGATCGGATCACGGGACTAGTTTTTATTGCGTTAGCAATTAACCTATTGATATAAGAGCACTTATGGAACAAAAACAACAAGCTTTACCCGCCAAAAAGAATATTGCCCTCGTAGCCCATGATGGCAAAAAAGCAGCCCTTCAGGCATGGTGTGAAAAGCACCTGGATATTTTAAGTAAGCACACGCTATACGGTACAGGAACAACGGGTCATTTAATCGAGCGCACAACAGGGCTTGAAGTGATAAAGCTATTAAGTGGTCCTATGGGTGGCGATCAACAATTAGGTGCTAAAATTGCTGAACATGAGGTGCATGTGTTGGTTTTTTTCTGGGATCCACTTGCATCGCAGCCCCACGACCCTGATGTAAAAGCATTACTTCGTTTAGCTGCGGTTTGGAATATTCCTGTTGCCTGTAATGAAGTTAGTGCCGATATGCTATTAAGCTCCCCTATGATGGAGACAGAGCTTTGCCGCACGTTGCCAGATTACGAAAAATACCTCGCAACGCGCCAAGTGACTCTTTAATTATTAAAGTTGTATATCTAAGTGGGGCGATTAGCTATACAGCTTGTGCGCCCACTTAGTTAAACCTGCAGTAACACTACCAAAGTGATCCCCGTTCAGCATATTAATATCACCTAAATGTGATTTTAACGCAGCCTTGATCAGCGGTGATTGCGCACTACCACCCGTTAAGTAAATTACATCCGGTGTTGTGCCTGCCTCTTGAATCGCTTGTTTAGCTAAGCTCACTATCTGGCTTATTGAGTCATCAACAGCTAAAGCTAAGTCTTTTAGCGTTAAGCATTGCATTAAATCTGAATCTAAGAAACGCAAGTCTGTGGTAAATTCGTTCGCTGACGAGAGTGCAATTTTTGCCGCTTCGCCTTGCTGCACTAATTGATGACCCTGCTTATTTTGCTGCAATTGAATTAAGCGTTTAAAAAGCGCAGGCTCTTTAACTTCACGAACTTGAGTCAATAACTCACGATGATGGGCATCGCTATAAAACTGGCTTTGCAGGTTTACATCATTGATTTTACACGCTTGCCAAAACGGTTGGTTCGGCAGCGGAAGACCCGATTTAAACTCAGTACCTAAACCTAATAATGGCATTAAACCATGAAAGCTCAGGGCAATATCTAAATCATTTCCACCCACACGCTTGCCGCTGTGGGCTAAGAAATCATTATCACGACACTGCTTTTCACGGAAGCTCGGCCCCATTTGTACGAATGAACAATCACTAGTACCCCCGCCAATATCTACAACCAATACTTTTTGGTCTTGCTGTAATGAAGTTTCATAATCAATCCCTGCCGCTAGCGGCTCATATAAAAACGACACCTCTTTAAAGCCTGCGCGCTTTGCTGCTCGTTCTAAAATTCCCAGTGCTTGCTGATTAGATTCTTCACCACCAACTGATTGAAAGTTTACCGGTCGTCCGATTACCGTTTCTGTTAATGACTCTTGCAGTGACTGCTCTGCACGCTGCTTAATTTTTAAGATCATCGCCGTAGCAATGTCTTCAAAGAAGTTTATTTGACCTTGCTTTAAGCCCACAGCACCAAAGAATGATTTAGGTGATTTTACAAAGTAACCTTCTTCAGGAAATTGCACATACTCGCTAATTGCTTCACGACCGATGAATAAGGTCTCATCACCTGCTTGAATATCTAAATCTGATTTAATGCGAGGAATGGTATTTAAAAGCGCATTGCGCTCAGTTTTAAAGTAATGCTCAAATGGGCTACCAGTGAGGTGCTTTGCCACAAAATCGACAACTAAAGCACTGTGATGAGTATAAAGTGTTGAGGGTAAATACTGCTTACCTTGTTCAAGCGGCACTAATGACACTTGTTGCTCGTTATCCATTACACCGATTGCACAATTTGAGCTACCGTAATCAAAGCCTGCAAACATTCTAGCACCTATACATCAATAAAAAGGCCGCGAAATTTACCATAGTCGCAGCCATTTTTGAATGACGCTAAGGTGTTTCATGTAAAAAGCTTGCAAATCGTGGCAAACCATTTTTAGTAAAACCATGATATTTATAGGTAATGGTACTACCTATGGCTGGCGGTGACTTTCTTTGCTGATCAGAAAACCCCGAGCCAATTTTAAATTCAGTACCATCACTGTTGCGCACCTTGAGTGCGCCAAGCATATTTTTATACTTACCTTTTCCTGCAACATAACCGATTACAACCGCTTCAGCGTCAAAATAGGGTTTTAACTTTAACAATGCATCACTGCGTCCCGCACTATGCTTAGCAGCCGCTAGATGCAGCATCACGCCCTCAGCACCTTGCGCTATTAGCTCATCCATAAACAAACTAAGTTGCTTGTTATCGTTAAAGTGCGTTTGCTCCACTGCTTTAATATGTTCACTTTGCAGCTGATTTACTAACCGCGAGTAGTCCTCAAAGCGCTGACTAAATGGTTTTGTCGCATCAGGCATATCAAATATCATATAGCTTACTGTTTGCCATTCAGTATCAATAGGAATGGCTTTTCGAACGATACCGCTCAAAGTGGCAAAATCTTGGCGCTTAGTCCAAAGTTCTCCATCAAGCCAAACCCTAGGAAGTGGCTCAGTAAACCAGTCAGGGGCATAAATTGGGTTACCGTTTCGGGTTACTAATTGACTACCAGTCCAGATGGCCCGAACGCCATCATATTTTTCACTAACTAAATACTCGCTTACATTGACCTTGTCAGCTTCATAGACGTTTGCTAAAAGTACTGAAGGGGCTTGTTGAGCTTCGACCGAGAGGCTTAATAATAAAGTGATTGCGCACATCAGCGCACGAGTGATCATAACCATCATTGCTTCCTTGCAAATTTGTAAGTTTTAAGTAGCTTTCACGACTTAATAAATGCTGCTTAGTAATAGCCGTTTAATTATAGGTTAGTTTGTAGCCATTTGAAAAATTCGCCCAAATCAGCAAACACCCCCGCCGCTTTACTAAAGTCATGTTCTAAAGTGAAATGATTCGGCACCGCATACACAGCAACAGCGGCATTACTTGCGGCGGTGACACCGGTAAAGGTATCTTCGACTGCAACGGCTTCATTAGCGGTTATATTTAACGTATCAAGTGCCAATTGGTATGGGTCGCCAGATGGTTTAGGGTTGTTAACATCATCTTTGGTAACCACACAATCAAACCAATCAAAAATGCCATAGCCTTTTAAAATAGGATAGGCTTCATCTTTTGCACTGCCTGTTACTAATGCCATTTTTAAACCACTGGCTTTTACTTGCTCAAGCACTGCTTTTGCATGAGGCATATAGGCGGGTAAATTAGTACTAACAAAGCGCCCAAATGCAGCATATTTATCATCGGTTAGCTGCTGTGGAGTGATACTAAGCCCATAATTTTCAACAACTTCCTTTGCAGCTTCAAGAGTTGGTCTACCAGAAAAGCGCTGACAAAACGTGGCCTCATCATACTGCACGCCAAAAGGGGCTAGTAAATCATTCCAAATATTAAAATGCACACTTTCAGAGTCGACAAGTGTGCCATCCATATCAAACAATACTGCTTTTAAAGTCATCCTCATTCCTTTTACAGTCTAAAAAATAAAAGGTGCCATTCGGCACCTTCGATAAATATAATTTGTTACTCAGTTAAACCCGCAGGTGGCTCAGCAAACGCTTCTTCGCCTGTTTCTACATCAACCAGCTCGTAACCGCGTTGTTTTCTTACCACTTTTAATACTGGCTTAGAAAACGCTGTTTTTAAACGATCAGCGTCTGCTTCAAGTTCTTCGACTGTATTACCAAATGGCGCTGCACCGGTTTCTGACCAGTTAGTCACTTTGCCATTTAAGTTATATTCAACTTCATGTATTTGATATTGTGCCGCTTCATCTTTTGTTGCTTCACAAAAAATTACACGGTAGTTCCAAAATCCAGCCATACTTCTTCTCTTTCTCAAAATTTAATGCTGCCACTTTAGCAGTTACAAACACGATTATAAACGAAAAAACCCGCTATACAGCGGGTTTTGATAGGACTTATTCTTTCAGCTTAGAAGAAGCTTACTTTGAACTCAGCACCGATGTAACGCTCTTCGTTCACCATTGCTGTGTTGTTATTGAAATCGATAGCGCCGATTGATTGTTGCTCGTCGAACATGTTACGAACGAATGCTGATACTTCATATTCGTTGTCGCCTTCAGCCCAAGCGTAACCGGCACGTAAACCAACTTCAGTTAATGGCTTACCTTCAAATTCAACTGACTCGTATAAGAAGTAATTGATTTCGCTACGGTAAGACACGTCAGCGTATGTGAAGAATTCACCGTCAGCTACTTCGCGGCTATAACGTAATGTTAGGTTAGAGATCCACTCAGGTGCGTGCGGTAAACTATTACCATCAAGAATAGCTTGACCTGCGCTGTTTAAAGAATTTGTAACAGTACACTGAGCACATACGTCAACGGCTAAATCTTTATCGTCAAGCTCAGTATTGTTGTAGCTTAAGTTAAATGTTGCGTTTAGGTTGTCAGTTAATACCCACTCAGTGTCTAACTCAAAGCCGTAACCAGTTGTCTTATCAGCATTAACTAAACGGTTGAAGTTTGCACCACCACCTACAGCTGTTAATTGTTGGTCATCCATTGTGTAATAGAACACAGTGGCATTTACACGACCTTGGCCGTCAAGAACGTCTGATTTGATACCTGTCTCGAAAGACGTCACAGTTTCAGACTCAGCAACAGTTACTTCATCACCGAATAAGATACGACCCTGAATACTTGGTGCACGGAAGCTGTTCGCAACACGTGCGTACCAGTTTACGTCGTCGTTGATCTTATAGTTAGCAGATAGATCCCAGCTAACGTGATCGTCACTTGGGTTTTCTGTAAGGAAAAGCGCACCGCCACCAGCAGGGCTTAAAGTACGGTTCGCAGAGAATTCTTTCTCGTCATCTGAGTAACGAAGACCCGCAGTGATTTTTAGATCATCAGTGATTGTGTAATCTAATGAGCCGAATACCGCCCATGCTTTGGTATCTTGTTGCTGGATAACATAGCCGTTTAACTCACCTGGCGTTGAACCATAAGTGTCGTAGCTGAAGTTTTCGATCGTTAGCGCTTCATCAAAGTAGAATACACCTACTTGGAAATTTACGTCGCCAGCATAGTTGCT
Source organism: Pseudoalteromonas sp. HF66 (assembly GCF_011806445.1). Lineage (NCBI taxonomy): Bacteria > Pseudomonadati > Pseudomonadota > Gammaproteobacteria > Alteromonadales > Pseudoalteromonadaceae > Pseudoalteromonas > Pseudoalteromonas sp. HF66. The sequence continues at coordinate 6,380 of NZ_JAATOU010000010.1, read as the reverse complement.
AGATAAACGAAGTTCTTGCGTGTACTGGTCTTGATCTGGAATACCGTCAGCACTTTCAGAATAGAATGGAATAAAACCAGGACCCATATCTGGTAAGTAGCTAGCACCGTAACCGCCGTCGATATCAGCGCGAGAATAGATTTCAGCACTTTCCCATGCAGAGATTGACGTAAGTGTTAAATCGTTGATATCCCACTCAAGCTTTAAGCTTGCACCTTGAGATTCAACTTGCTGAGTCGCACGAGAAGCAGCATCGTGGTAAACCACGTCGTGCTCAAAATTATCTACTAAATCGTTAGTACCAGCTTTGATAGCATTACCACGGAATGCGATTGGCGTACCATCCATATCACGTACATGGTAATTGAAAAGACCAGTGAAGTCGTCGCCTTCATATAAGAATTGAACACGTGCCGCTTTCTCAGTGTAACCACCTAATACGTCATCTTGTTCAAAACCTGGTGCACGATTATCAATATAATCATCTTTTTCTTGCCAAAGAACAGAAACACGTGTTGATAAACGATCTGTTAAGCCACCGCCAACAGCACCTTCAAAATCAACTGCGCCACGGCTACCGTAAGATACTGAGCCATAGCCTTCAAATTCTTGTGATGGTTTAACTGTATCAAATTTAACAAGACCAGCCGGCGTGTTACGGCCGAATAAAGTACCTTGTGGGCCACGTAGAACTTCTACGCGTGCTACGTCAAATACAGGGAAACCTTTTAAGATAGCGTTCTCTTGAACTACTTCATCTACCACTAAAGAAACAGGTTGTGAAGCATTTAGGTCAAAGTCAGTATTACCTAGACCACGAACATAAAAGCGTGGGAATGAACGACCAAACGAAGATTCAATTGATAAGCTTGGGATCTTCGCGTTCATGAAACGAATATCCATACCAGCTGAGCTGTAAGCATCTAAGCTGTCACCTTGTAAAGCAGATACAGCTACAGGTACTTCCTGTGCGTTTTCTACACGTTTACGAGCGGTGATTTGAATAACTTCTAATTGGTTGTTTTTTGCTGCTGAGGCTTCGTCTGCAGCAAGAGTTGAAAATGAAGTACCTGCTACGGCAGAGAACAACGTTGCATTGATAAGTGTTGCTAACGTAGATCTTTTCATTGCTTTCATGTCGGGTTTTAACCTTTTTTATGCACTCTTATTCAACGGTGATGATGTTGCGTCAATTCATTTGACGGGCTCGGCCAATTTTTCGCGCCTTGTAATAAGCTGCGCGGACCTCTTAATCGAGAGTGCAAAACGAAGTAAAGAGGCTGAACGAACGCTGACGATTATAACACTTTATGACACTTTTACTGCATTAAAAATTATAAATATACAATTATTTTACAACAATTAGCGGCAACATCGCCGCATTTAGAAGATTTTATGCAATTATTTTTGATTAAAGCGGACATATGTCCTGTCCATCTAATTACGACAATGTGTAGACATCATGCACAAATGAGAGCCACTTTCATTTACCCCTTTTTTAGCAACTAATCAGTTACACGTGCGAATTCTGGATTAGCTAATTCGCACTCATGCTCATTTAATAAGCCTAGAATTGCTAAGTTTAATTCTTCTATTACTTCCATATAAAATGCAAAGTCGACAGTCTCTACGTAGCTTAGTACATCCACTTGTAAAGCCCAAGGCGAGAAAGCTTTAAAACGAACCCTGCAAGGCTCAAAGGCGATATGTTTATGTTGTTCTAAAAGCTCTCTTACCGCTTGCATAAACGAGATTAGATTTTGTTGCTTGGTATTCGCACTGAGCATCAATTTCGGCCTATAAGAAATACGCTCTCTTTCAGAAACATTCTCAAGCTGCATATCAACGAACTTTGCATTCGCCACATATATTACAGAGCGGTCAAGAGTGCGAATTCGAGTTGCTCTCAGTCCTATTTCTTCAATTGTGCCTAGCTGGCTACCAAATTTACATAAACTGCCAATTTTAACTGGTGCTGAAATATAAAGTGTGATGGCCGCTATAATATTTTCCACCGTTTTTTGCGCAGCCAGCGCGATGGCTAAACCACCGATCCCTAAACCAGCTAATAGCGTTGTGGCATTGAATCCTAAGTTTTCAAACCACATAAATAGCAAGATAATTACAATTGAGGTTTTTACAACGTTACTAATTGGGCGAAGTAAAAAAACCACTTGGGGCCTATCTTGCTTAATGAAGCGCTGACCAAGTCTATGCTTCACTATGTCAACTGTACGAAGGCATATCCAACCCCATGCAATCAAAAGTACTGTTGCACCATGAAATAAAGCGAGTACAGCAATCGTTACATTCGACTGATCACTCAAAGAACGCGACATTAATACAGCCAGCAATAAGCAAACTGGCCCATTGATGAACGCTATCACATCTTTTTCGACTGGCACTTTTAAATGGGCAAGTATAAAAGTAATAATACGCGTCAAGATGATTGCTATTGCAAGGAAAAGCAAAAAACTAAAAACAAAATATACCCATTGCCAAAGTAGCACACCTAAAAACTCAACATCTGGCAAGTTTTTATATAACCACTCGCCGACATGGCTATAGCCATACTCTTTCGTCAATAAGGGAATTTGGCTTACCGTCGCATTCGATATTTTCCAGATGCGATTGCCACTTTCTGGGTCTGGAATCAACTGTAATAAGATTTGCACAGTACCTTGTGAGGTTGAGATTTCCCCCACTAAATCACGATAACTTGGCACACTTTCTTTTTGTTTTCCTTCGGGTTTATTACTTAAGTTATCAATGTCGACCCAGAGTGTACGATCAAGTACTACAGATAAGTTCTCAGCTAGTTGAAGCTGCCCTATAATAGATACATCCTTAGGTAAATTTCGAAAATCAAGATACTGAGCAGCCCGTTCAAAGTCACGAGCTCTGGCCGCTTTCAAGTAACCCTGCATTGAACTTCTTGGTGTCATTCGACCAAATGTGTCGAAAGGTAAATCATCCTCTAAAGCCGTTTCTTTTTCTTCGCTGGCTGCAGGAGAACTGACTTCAGGCTCTTGCTTAGCTGCTTTTTGTTCACTTTGCTCTTCCTTGTTGTCTTTATCTATTAAGGACTTAACGGTAACTTCAGGTGTGGTTGTTGCCCATAATGGCGCATTGAACAACAGTAAAAAACACACTAATAACTTACTAAATTGTAATGAAAACTTTGTATTACAACGGCTCACACTTTGTTCCTTGTCTTATAAACATTAAATCGCTGAAATAATCAGCTAATTAAATTAGAGCACGGTTTGTGTAACTGTACAAAAAATAATTAAAAATCTTTGCAAGTAAGCGCTGAGATGTTAGTTATATAGAGACTAAAGCAAAGGAAAACGATAATGCAGATTTCAAGTTCACTAATCCCCCATTGGTCATCATTAATGATCCACGGTGTCATCGCTATCATTTTTGGTATTTGTGGTTGGTTTGCCCCAGAAGCCTCATTAGCGATTTTGATGTTTATTTTCGCCGCTTACTTTTTTGTCGATGGTGCCATTAGAACTTGGTTAGCTATTGCTTCAAAAAATGAAAACCCACTTTGGTGGATGCTATTAGTTGGTGGTCTAATTTCAATTGCAGCTGCACTTGTGACTCTGTTTGCTCCCAACGTAACGGCTATCTTAATGCTGTACTTTATTGCCGCATGGGCTATTGCTATTGGTGTGATTGAGATTGTTATTGCCAGTAAACTACGCAAAGAAATCACTAATGAGTGGCTGTTAATTGGCAGCGGTATTATTTCGATTATCTTTGGTGGATATCTGATATTTAACCCTGGCGCGGGCATAATTACCCTGCTTTGGCTCGTTGCCAGCTACGCCATCGTGTTTGGCATAATGATGGTACTATTAGCACTTAAGCTGAAAAAAATGCAACACTCTCAAATATAAAACAAAAAAGGAGCTGTTTAGCTCCTTTTTTATATCAATCAAATCAGGACTGATTAATCAGCGCTGTTTTCTTCTTGATTGTGTAACTCTAAACTCGCAGACATCGCATTTTCACGCGTTGATTTCGCTGAATCATTACGTAAACGGTCAATGTGGTTCAGGTAGTCTTGGTCGATATCACCAGTGATGTATTGACCATCAAATACTGATGTTTCAAAACGGGTGATTTCTGGATTTTCTTGGCTTACTGCCGAGATTAAGTCATCTAGCGATTGATAGATAAGACCATCTGCACCAATGCTTGCGTTGATATCTTCAACTTCACGGCCATGAGCAATTAGCTCAGCTGCCGATGGCATGTCGATACCATAAACGTTCGGGAAACGAATCTCTGGCGCAGCTGAAGCGAAGTAAACGTTCTTCGCACCTGACTCACGAGCCATCTCAACGATTTGTGCTGACGTTGTACCACGCACAATTGAATCATCAACAAGCAATACGTTTTTACCCTTGAACTCGCGGTCAATGGCATTCAGTTTTTGACGTACTGACTTCTTACGCATTTCTTGGCCTGGCATGATGAACGTACGACCAATGTAGCGATTTTTAACGAAACCTTGGCGGTATGGCAGGTTAAGAGCAGAGGCAATCTCAAGCGCTACATCACATGATGTTTCAGGGATAGGAATGACAACGTCGATGTCTTTATCAGCCCATTCACGTGCAATTTTTTCACCTAACTTAGTTCCCATGTTTACACGTGTTGCATAAACAGACATACGGTCAATCGTTGAATCTGGGCGCGCAAAGTAAACGAACTCAAAGATACACGGTGCGTAAGTTGCTTTTTCAGCACACGATTGTGAGAACAGCTGACCATCTTCAGTTACGTAAATTGCTTCACCTGGTGCAACATCACGAACAAACTCAAAGCCGTCGGTTTTTAAAGCAACGCTTTCTGATGCAAACATGTACTCAGTACCGTTTGCTGTTTCGCGCTTACCAAAAACCAGTGGGCGAATGCCGTTAGGGTCACGAAATGCAACAATACCATGACCAATGATCATCGCAATCGTTGCATAGCCACCTGTTACTTTATTATTAACTTCAGTTACCGCAGTGAAGATATCTTCCGCATCAAGTTTCAGCTTGTTTGATTTACTTAACTCATGCGCCATGATGTTAAGTAAAATTTCAGAGTCAGACGTTGTATTAACATGACGGCGAGCTTCTGAAAATAGTTGCTGCTTTAATGCTTCTGCGTTTGTTAAGTTACCATTGTGCGCAAGTGCGATACCAAATGGCGAGTTAACATAGAAAGGTTGCGCTTCTGACGAGCTAGAAGAACCAGCTGTCGGGTAGCGAACATGGCCAATACCAATTGTACCTTGCAGACGTTTCATATGACGGGTATGAAATACGTCTTTTACTAGGCCATTGGCTTTACGTAAGCTAAACGTGTTGTTTTCAATGGTAATGATGCCAGCTGCATCTTGACCGCGGTGTTGCAAAACAGTTAAGCCGTCATATAACGCCTGATTAACAGGAGAAGTTCCGACTATGCCAACGATACCACACATTAAATTTATCCTCGCCGATTAACGGTTTACAGAATTTAAAAAGCTCGAGTTGTTTTCGAGGTACGAGAAGAACCACTCAACAACAAAGCCAAATTCTGGAATCAAAATAGAGTTGCCCCACCAATGCGTATTAGGAGCACCGGTAAAAGCATCAAGAAAGAAGAGTAACGCGCTTACGACCAACACGCCACGAAGAGCACCAAACACTATGCCGAACACACGGTCTGTGCCAGATAAACCAGTACGTTGTACAAGTTCACCTAAAATATAGTTTAGTAACCCACCCAACAGGAGTGTCGCAAAGAATAATATGGCTATTGCGGCTGCATTTCTTAAAAGGGGTTCTGAAATACTTGTTAGGAAGGATGCTAAATATTGGTAAAACAAGCTAGAGATGATAAATGCGCCAGCCCATACAGCTAATGACATTGCTTCTTTTACAAAGCCACGTATTAAGCCGATGATAGTGGATAGTGCAATAATACCAAGTACGGCGTAATCAACCCAGATCATAAGAACCAACTAGTCGTTAATTTGGGGCGCATTCTATACCCAAACCACCTGTGGATGCAAGAATTCAGCATGAGATAAAACGCATTTAGGCAAGGCATTGATTGTAGGGAATGGTGTCCCCTTGTCAAAATCAATAACGCAGAATAAATGCGTTTTAGCCATGCCCTTCGGGCGCTTCACAGGGCTTCCACTACTGCGTTGTAGCAATTTGAAAGGTACCTACATTCCTGCATCGCCACGCCTTGTATTGAAAACCCTGTGATAGCGCTGAATCATGGATCCACAGGTGGTTTGGGTATTTGAACCACCTGTGGATGCAAGAATTCAGCATGAGATAAAACGCATTTAGGCAAGGCATTGATTGTAGGGAATGGTGTCC